>CAJUIO010000026.1 GCA_910586025.1 uncultured Lachnospiraceae bacterium | reverse complement strand
TCACCTCCTCCGGGTTTCCCCATACGATTTTCATAATTTCAAGTTCGGCATCGGACAGCTGCTGCAGCATGCTTTATTCCTCCTTATTGTATAACATAGTGTTGACAACAAAAATATAACACTATGTCATACTTATGTCAAGCCTATATTTTATAGAAAAAAAATCAGGGATTGTTTCAGAACTAATTGAAAGTGACATAAAAGAACCGGAAGTTTTAATGATGGGATTGTTTTTCCAAAGAGCAGAGAGGGGAAAACCTTTCCCCTTTGCCCGTCTTATTATCTCAGTTTACGGGTGTCTTCCCGTTTCATAGCACCATCTGGCAATATCCGCAATCAGATCGAGCGGAAGCGGATCGCTGTAGGGAAATCGAATCGTACCCTTGCTGGTTTTATACCCTTCCAGCCTGTTGGCAAACTCTGCGACAGCCTCCGGCCCCGGGTATAAGCCCACGTGATTTTTTGAGCCTGCAAAATGAATAATATTATGTTCCTTCCAGAAAGTCGGCATCCCCCACGAGATCCTCTCCTCCGCTTCCGGCAGCGCACTGCGAATGGCGTTCCACACTTCTTTCAGATACAGCTGTGTCATCTTGGGCTGTTCTGCGATATACTCCCCAATCGTCTCCGGCGCTTTTCCGCAGTAGTGATTCTGGTTCTGATTTTTAAAGCTTCGCCCGCATTCAGGACAAGTCCACATTCTTCAACTCACCTTCCTTTTCCCGATTTTACTAACTACAAAAACTTTGCGAATACGCCTGCTCCGGCCACGGTCAATATCCCCGCGACCACTATGGAAAGACTGCTCATCGCTCCCTCGACCTCCCCCATTTCCATGGCCCTTGCGGTTCCTATGGCATGGGAGGAGGTTCCAAGGGCGATCCCCCTGGCAATGGGATCCCGGATCCGGAATATCCTGCAGACCGTATCGGCAAATATATTTCCAATCACACCGGTAACGATAATCACGGCCACCGTTATCGGGACATATCCCCCAAGCTCCCTGGAAACCTCCATGCCGATTGCCGTGGTAATGGATTTCGGAAGCAGAGTCACATAGGACGCATGATCGAACCGGAACAGGACGGCCAGAATCAGGATACTGAGAAGACTTGCAAATACTCCTGAAAGAATACCCACAAGCACAGCCTTATAATTCTTTTTCAATAGCTCTATCTGTTCGTAAAGCGGAACCGCAAGACAGACCGTGGCCGGTGTCAGCAAAAAGCTGATATACTTTGCTCCCTCGTGGTATGTGGCATAGTCCACACGAAATACGGCAAGGAACAGGATCGTCAGAAGCACGGCTATCAAAAGCGGATTGAACACGGTCAGCTTAAATCTCCGCTTTAACAAACAGCCGATTCCGTAGGACAGCAGCGTGATAAAGGCTCCGAAAAATACGGAGGTTTTAAATAGTTCATCCAGGCTCAAAGCTTTCCCTCCCCGTCACTTTCCTTTCTTGTCAGCTTCATGACAAGCTGTACCGCCCTTCCGGACACCGCCATAACCACAAATGTGGAAAGCACCGTGATCACCACATAGGAAAGCCATGCCTCCTTTATGATCTGCCAGGAATCCATCAGCCCCACCGCGGCCGGGATAAACATGATCGGCATTATCTCTATGAAAAAGCTGCTGACATCCTTGACGGCTGAGACGGAAATAACTTTAAACTCCAGACACAGAAATAAAATGACAATGCCGTAAATACTTGCGGGAATTGTCAGCGGCAGGAATGCGTGAAGCAGCTCCCCCAAAAAGGACAGAAGCAATATGATACCAAACTGTTTTACAAATTTCAAAGCGGCTTCTCCCTTCCCGTTGCTTTTTCAAAAGTCGTATTTTTCATGCTCTTATCCATCTCTATCCCTTCGCCGCCTCCATCAGGAGTCTGACGCACAGATCAATCCCCAGCTTTCCGGCATTCAGATAAAGCTCATAGCCCTTCGGATCGCTCCATTCCTGACCGGTAACTGAATTATAAAATCCGCTTCGCCTCTTATCATTACGTTTCAGGGCATTTTCCGCCTCTGAATTTTGAATTCCTTCCCTCTCTATGGCCCTCTGTATCCTTTTCTCATGATCCGCATAGATGAACACTCTCAGACTGTTTTCCATCTGCCTGAGAATATATCCGGATGCCCTTCCCACAATAACACAGTTGCCCTCCCTGGCGGCCTCCTCGATAATGCGCTTCTCCACAAGAAACAGCTGCTCCGCCAGAGGCAGATTCTTATTGCCGGAAAGCCCTCCAAGAGGGGTTTTGGAAAGGTTAAGCAGCACACCTCCCGAACTGCTCTCCTCAATCCCTTCCACCTTGACATAAGGCACGTCGAGCTCCTTTGCCGCCTCGACCAGAATATTCCTGTCGTAAAGCTTATATCCCAGCTCTTTGGCCAGTCTCCTTCCGATCTCGTTTCCTCCGCTGGCATACCGCCTTTCAATCGTTATAACATTGTACATAAACACATCCCCTTTCTGGCACTTCCTCTTTTCTCTATTATAACCAATCTTTCCGAGCAGCTCAACCTGTTTACTGGATATTTTTAACAATTGTGCCCACAAAAAATTGCTGTTCACCCGCAGCCGTCAGCCCGCTTTGCGAATGCTTGCGAAGCAGCTTGTTCCAGAATCAAAGACTTACAACAGTGACAAATCATAAGCAAGGCACTTTGGAGCCGCCGGTGTTTAGGCGCTGTGTTTTAGCGCCTTATGCACCGCTGCGAGCGACATGTAGCGAAAGCGTACCTACAGTCAAGACAAGCTTGTCTGGATGATTTGTCACTGTTGCAAGACGGAACTTTGGAAGAGTCTGCTTCGCAAGCATTCGCAAAGCGGGCTGACGGCTGCGGGTGAACAGTAAAAAGAAAAAAAGAACAGCCTCCTTCTCTCATCATCTCTGACCGAAAAAGGCTGTCCTGTATCTATTTTTCCTTCCATCCCGCATAGAGCGTCATGGACTCCGTGACGATATCCTCCTGCATATCCCAGGGAGCGGTAAGGTCTCTGTCACGGTACCATCCGTCAAAGACATACCCTTCCCGCACAGGCTGCTCCGGCTCGAGAAGGAGCTCTCCGTACATCTGCTTCCCGCTCTCCACGGCCGTTCCTCCCAGGCTGTCGAAGGTAATCACATAGCCCCGGTGGGCAATTCCGTATCCCATGCTAAGCACCAGAAGGATGCTGAGCACTATGATCACCATATTCAGGGTTCCCACCGATATGTTCACGCGGTCATAGAGACCCCGGAACTGGCGCTGCGGTTTTTCCTGATGCGGTGCCGCATCCTGTATGTCCCTGTTTCCTCTGCTTTCCTCACTCATCCTACTTGCGCACCAGATACTTTCTCATATCAATCGCACAGGCGATCAGAATAATCAGACCCTTGATAATATAGAGCATATTCGCATCCACTGAAAGGAAATTCAGACCTGCGAAGATGATCTGCAGAAGCAGCACGCCCACCACGATACCGCTGATTCTTCCGATACCGCCTACAAAGGAGACACCGCCGATAACGCAGGCCGCAATGGCGTCACACTCGTAGTTAAAGCCGGTGGCCGCATTGGCCGAAGCGATACGGGCACTGTCAAGAAATCCCGTGATGGCATACATCACGCCCGCCAGCACGAATACCAGAATAATCGTGCGGGACACGTTAACGCCGGACACGTTGGCCGCCTCCTCGTTAGAGCCCACGGCAAACATGTTCTTTCCAAAGGTGGTCTTGTTCCAGACGACCCACATCACCACGGTCAGCACGATGGCATACAGCACATACTTGGGAACCGCCACATTGCCGATGCTGAACAGAGTACCTGTCACCAGAGCCCTGTACCCGTCCGTGAGTCCGCTGAGTGTCTGACCGTTGTTGGTACCGTTCTTCAGATACATCAGGATCACGCCGTAAACGATCAGCTGAGTGGACAGCGTCACGATAAAGGGATGCAGCTTAAACTTTGCCACGCTGAAGCCGTTTACCAAACCGACCACGGCTCCCACCGCCAGAACCAGCAAAAACACCACGAAGATCGGCGGAGCGCTGGTCATCTCCGGAAACACCTTAAAGGTGGTGGTCAGGAGCGAAGCG
Organism: uncultured Lachnospiraceae bacterium; assembly: GCA_910586025.1. GTDB lineage: Bacteria > Bacillota > Clostridia > Lachnospirales > Lachnospiraceae > Suilimivivens. Next base: position 36,023 of record CAJUIO010000026.1, on the reverse strand, counting down.
GAAATACAAGCCGTAAGACCCACGACACGGCCTGCGGAAATATCCGTTCCCGTCAGAACGATGCAGCCGCCGATCCCAAGGGCAATGGGAAGCCTGGCCGCCGTCAGGGATATCACGTTCACAATGGAAGGCAGCTTCAAAAAAGCCGGCACCTTGATCGATATGTAAATTACCGCCACAATAATGATGATATACATGGCGTTGTTCAGTAAAAGGTCTCCCACCTTTCTCAATTTATCCTGGGTTGAAAGCCCTGCAAACGCCTGACTCTTTGCCCCGATTTTCTTTTCAGTCACAGTTTAACCCTCCTCAATTCTTATGCGTATTTTGCCGCCAGAGTCATGATCTCCTCCTGAGTGGTGGTTTTTGCGTCCACCTCCCCGGCAAGCTGTCCTCCGGACATGACCAGAATCCGGTCACATACTCCCAAAAGCTCCGGCATTTCCGAGGAAACCATAAGAACGGTCTTTCCCTCCTTTGCCAGATTCAGAATCAACTGATAAATCTCATACTTTGCGCCCACGTCAATTCCCCTTGTGGGCTCATCCAGAAGCAGTACCTGGGGCTCCGTGAGAAGCCATCTTGCCAGAATCACCTTCTGTTGATTTCCGCCGGAAAGAGAACGGATCTGAGTCTTCTGACTGGGTGTCTTGGTTCTCATTGCCTGAATTCCCCATTCCGTGGATTCCCTTAATTTTTTGTCACTCAGGAAAGGTCCCGATTTGTACCTGGGCAGACTGGAAATCGTGGTATTCGCCTGAATATCCCGGATGGCAAAAATTCCCGTGGCACGGCGTTCCTCCGTGAGCATTGCAAATTTATTGCGGAGGGATTCCCTTGCGCTACGGTTCATAACCCGCTTGCCGTCCAGATAGATCTCTCCCTCTTTTCTGGTGGCGATCCCGAAGATATTTTCCAGAAGCTCCGTCCGCCCGGAGCCGTCCAGTCCCGCAATGCCCAGCACCTCACCGCGCCTTGCGGTAAAGGAAACATCCTTGAGATGGGAATAGACCGCTGACAATCCCTTGACCTCCAGAAGGGGATCGCCCACCTTATTGTCCTTTTCAGGATAACGGTTGGTCAGCTCCCTGCCCACCATCAGCCGGATAATCTCGTTCATGGTCAGTTCCTTTGCCTGACGGGTGGCGATCCACTGTCCGTCACGCATGATAGTCACCTCGTCGGAAATCCTCAGGATCTCTTCCATCTTATGAGAAATATAAATAATTCCGCAGCCCCGGTCCCGAAGCATATTGATGATCCGGAACAGATGCTCTACCTCCTCCTCTGTCAGAGAGGAAGTGGGCTCGTCGAAAACGATCACCTTGGAGTGATAGGAAACCGCCTTGGCAATCTCCACCATCTGCCTCTGGGATACCGGCATACGGCTCATCACCGTCCTGGGATCCACATGAACCTCCAGCTCCTCAAAGACCTCCTTGGTAGCAGCATACATTTTGGACTCACTGGTTAAAGGACACCATTTGGATACCTTTGGAAAACGTCCCAGCCACATATTGTCCATGACATTCCGCTTCAGAGCCTGGTTAAGCTCCTGATGCACCATGGCAACTCCGTTCTCCAGCGCTTCCTTTGATGTCTTGAAGTTTACCTCCCGGCCTTCCAGATAAATATGGCCGCTGTCTTTGTTATATACCCCGAAAAGACATTTCATCAACGTGGATTTACCCGCACCGTTCTCCCCCATCAAAGCATGAACCGTGCCGGCCTTTACCGTCAAAGACACATTATCGAGCGCCTTGACACCGGGAAAGGCCTTGTTGATCCCTTCCATTTTTAACAGGACGCTGCCGTCCCTTTCTGCTGCAGCAGGTACTGTCGCCTGTTTTTCCAAATTGCCACCCCCTGTTTCTTTGCTGTAATATGATAAGATGAGAAACTGCAACCGCACTTATGTGCGGCTGCAGTTTTCATAAACTTTTTATCCGTCCGCCGTTATCATTCACCTGTGTAGGTTGCGTAAGGAATGTTCACACGCCATGTTCCCACCACGTTCTCCGGTGCAACATCCGTAAAGGTGTCTGCGCCGCCAAGGAAGTTGGAGGAAATCTGTGCGATGGTATTAGCCATACCGTCAGCATCCTGCTTGATGGTTCCGGTCATTGTGCCTTTGCCAATCGCCTCTTTTGCCGCATCAGTCGCGTCTACGCCGAATACGGGAATCACGGTAGCGCTGCCGTCTTCCAGATTGTAGCCTGCATTCTGCAGAGCTGTCACGGAACCGATTGCCATCTCGTCGTTGTTTGCGATTACGAGCTCAACCATGTTGCCGTTTGCTTCACTGTACTGAGACAGGATTGTCTGCATGTAGTTGTTTGCCGCTGCTGCGGACCATGCTCCGTCCTGGTCAACCAGATACAGATTCTCGTTGCTGCTGTCATAGAAGGACAGTGCGGGCTTTCCGCCTGCCGTAAGGATTGCATCCGCATCCTCAACGCCGAACTGTGTACGCGCAATTGCCTCTGCATTACCTTCCTGGCCCTTGAACATTACATAGGAGATCTGTCCGTCGCCATTCAGATCAACTGCGTCAAAGTTTGCCATCAGATACTCGCCGATCATTTCCCCCTGCATATGTCCTGCCATCTCATAATCGGTTCCCACGAACACACACTTGTCATAACCGCTTACCACTTCCTCGCTTACGGAACGGTTAAAGAAAATTACCGGAATGTTCTGTGCGCTTGCCTGCTCGATGATGTTTTTCGCCGCATCGTCAGAGCCGCTGTCCACCAGATTTACAACCAGAAGGGATGTTCCCTTTGCGATAGCCGTGGTAACCTGCTCGGTCTGTGTGGTCTGGCTGTTGTTGCTGTCGTAATCCTGATAAGGAATGCCTGCCGCTTCAAGAGAAGCGTCAAGTGCGGAACGTACGCTGGAAATGTAGGTATCTCCATAAGTATAGTAGAATACGGAAACGTCTCCCTCTACCGCCGCAGGCTCTGCCTCTGTTTCTGCCTCTGCCTCTGCAGTATCAGTCTGCTCCGCCTCTGCCTCTCCGGCATCTTCTGCCGCCGTATCCTCTGTCTTGGTCTCGGGCTCATTCGCCGCCGTACCGGAAGCCGTATCCGCTTTTCCGCCGCAGGCCGCAAGAACCAGAGCCATGCTGGATGCCAGTAACAAAGCCATTACTTTTTTTGTGAGTTTCATGTGTTTTACCTCCCTTATATTAAAATAAAATGTTCTTGTCGGTTTTCAACGATTTGCATCACCGACAAGAACATTATATCTCACTTTTCCAGCATTTTCTATAAAATTTTTTTCGTTTTTTATTGAATTTTTTCAATCTCCTGGTATTATTTGTGATTTTTTACAACAATCTGCTGGGGACATTTGAAATATTTTCCTTCCTCCAGCTCAATCCCGGCGGGAATTTCCTCTCCCAGGGCTCTGCTCGACGCTATGCCGAACACCGCTCCCGCATAGAGCTCCTTGTTGCTTGAGACAGTTCCCATCATCTTTCCGCTCTCCACGGCTTCCAGCCCCGGCGTGGTTCCGTCGATTCCCACCACGCTGATCCCCGTTATCCCGGCCCGCTCCATGGCATCTATGGCTCCCAGGGCCATGTCGTCGTTGTTGCACAGAATCAGTTCGATCTGTCCCGGATATTTTTCCAGCCACTGCTCCATCAGTGCGGAGGCCTGGCTTCTCTCCCAGTTGGCGATGCCTCCCGTCAGCTTCTCGATAGGAATACCGCCGTCCTTTAAGGTCTGAACCGACCACTCCGTCCTGATCAGGGCATCCTGATGACTGCTCTCTCCCTCAAGAAGCACATAGCTGACAACGCCGTCCCCGTTCAGATCCAGACTTTCCGGATTTTCCCTGTAATGATCCACCACAATGCTTCCCTGAAGCACCGCCGATTCCTTCGCCGCCGCCTCGACATAATAGAGCTGGTCCCACCGGTCCATATCCTCCTCCACGGGCTGCCTGTTGAAAAACACAACCGGAATATCCGCCGCCATGGCCTTGTCTATGATCACAGAGGCCGCCGTCCGGTCCACCGGATTGATGCACATCACGTCACAGCCCAGGGAAATGAACCGCTCCACCTGGTCATTCTGAGTGTTCTGGCTCCCCTTGGCATCCTGAATATCAAGATTCACCTTCACTCCGGTCTCCTTCTCATATTCCTTGGCGCACTTTTCCAGTTCTCCCCTGATGTTGTTGATGAAGGTATCGTCCCCCCGGTACAGACTCACCCCGATCCGGATGGAATTCTTTTCCCCGGCATTTTCCTTCCCGGAGCATCCCGCAAGCAAAGAAGCCGCACACAGCCAGAGACTACTCAATAGGATAAAGCATTTTTTCATATTTTTCATTCCGCAAATCCTCCCGCCGGATATAGTGGCTTTCCAGATATCCCATGTCTTCCGCCGATGACATTACAGACCGCCTTCCGGCAAGCTCCACCGCCGTCTTTACGCTCAGATACCCGGCGCTGAAGTCATCCGTGACGCAAAGTCCCCGTATAATGCCTCTTTCAAGATAATTCAGAACAGGAACCGTGTTCCCCCGTCCGTAAAGGCCCTGCACCCACTTTGCCGCTCCCTCCGCGTCCGCAAGAAGCTCCGCCGCCATAAGCAGGCTCTCGGGATTTGCGGCCGCAAGCACGGCTTTCCTTGACCGGCCCAGGGTCAGCTCCTCCAGAATTTGCTCCGGCTCCCCCTCTGCGGGCAGTGTGAAGGAGGTCATTTCGCAGTCCGCCTCCATCAGCCTGTCCCCCAGCCCTCTGGCGAAAAGTCCTTCCGCCACATCGGGCTTCTCGTCCTTAAGCAGATACACCGCCGCCTCAGGAGAACGCTCCTTTATGATCTCCTCTCCCAGCATCCGGCCCATACCATAGTAGTCAAAGGTGATGCAGGCGGTATTCTCCGTTTTTTCGGCCTCCTCCCTCTGTGCGTTTATCAGGATCACGGGAACTGTAAACCGGGTTTCCTTCTGCATCCCGGCAAGCATCCCCGCCTCCACCGGATCAATGATAAGGGCCCTGCTTCCGTCCTCCTGCTCCCGCAGGATCAGCTCCTTCTGCTGGCTTGCGCTGCCCTTCTCATACAGGGTGATGAAATTCACATCCCCGTTCAGTTCTATGGCCGCCCGCTCCATGCCCTTCCGGAAATTCACATAATTATCATCCGTGGTATCCCCCACTATTACAGAAATGGGGTAAATCTCCGCCTCCTCCTCTTTTATAATCAGATCCGTGGAGGAGAGCAGAAAAAGTACTGCCAGCACGATACCATATAAGATCCAAAAAAAATTCACCCTTCTTTTCATGCCCTCTTGTCTCTCTCCATAAGCTCTTCAAAAGATACGGCGGGAAGCCGGATCAAAATCTCGGTTCCCTCGTCCGGCTCCGACCGGATATCAAGCCCAAAGTCTTCCCCGAAATACAGCCGGATCCTTTCATTCACATTTTTCACTCCTATGCCCGAGCCCTTCCCCGAGGCAGACCGGGTCTTTCCGGTGAGCAGTCCCTGCACCTGCTCCGCAGTCATGCCAAGACCGTTGTCCGCAATTGTAATGCAGAGCCTTTCCCCGTCTCTTTCCGCCTTCACCAGAATTTCCCCGTCTCCGTCCATAAACTCCATGCCATGGTAGATGGCATTTTCCACCAGCGGCTGCAGCGTCAGCTTCAGACAGGCCAGAGAAAGCACCTCATCCTGCGCCTCAATCCTGTAGGTAAACTTGTTCTTAAACCGTTTCTGCTGAATCGTCAGGTAGCTGCGCACGTGCTCCAGCTCGTCCCTCACCGGGATAATGCTTCTGCCCTTACTTAAGCTGATGCGGAAAAACCGTGCGAGGGCGGTCACCACCTTCACCGCCTCCTGTTTCTGCTCGTTCTCGATCATCCACACGATAATATCCAGCGTATTATAGAGGAAATGCGGGTTGATCTGTGACTGGAGGGTGTCAAACTCGCTCTTGCGCTTGGATTCGTGCTCTGACACGATATCCTTCATAAGCGCCTGAATTCTTTTGGCCATTACCCCGATAGAGCGTCCCAGATGCTGGATCTCATAGGATCCCCCCAGATAGACCTCCGCATCAAGCTCCCCCGCCTCCAGCGCATTGACCGATTTTTCCAGCTCCTGAATGGGTGCCGTGATCTTTGATGAAATATAAGCGTTGATAACTGCCAGCAGGAAAAGAAAAAAAGCCACCACAAACGCCATGAAGAGTCTGGTTTTGACCTCGTTTAAGGTAAATCCCTGCTCCGGAACCACTCCGATGATTTTCCAGCCGGTGTAGCCCACGGTTTTTACAATGATATTCCTGTTTTTCCCCTTCCAGGTTTCCTCATAGTTTCCGTCCTGGTAGGTGCAGGCGGCGCTCACGTTTTCTTCCGCAAGTCCCGCGTCGATGAGCTGCATTTTGGGATGATAGATCAGCTCCCCCTCTCCGCCCACCAGATACAGATAGCCCTGATCTCCCAGCGGGATATTGTCAAGCATATACTGCAGGCCTGCGTAGGTCATATCGATCAGAAGAACTCCCTGGGCCGTGGAGGTTCCCTCCGTAATCTCCACGGCTCTCGAGATGGTGATAACCCACCGGTACTGATTTTCACCGTTGTCAAAAATATACTGAACATGAGGCAGGGAAAAATGAAGGTTCTCCGGATGCTCCAGGGTATCCTTAAACCACTTTTCTTTTGTCACGTCCATCCCGTTTTTCAGCCGGGCCGCAGGCACCGCCGACATCAGCTCCCCATCCCCGGAAAGCAGCGCAATATTGGAGACAGAATCCTTATTGTTATCATAGAGCAGGGTAATTTCGCTGTTTACCTTCTCCCCCTGCGCACGGAAATCCACGTTTTTGATCACTCCGTAATACAGAGAATCAGACAGCTTCATGACAGTCCTCAGGTAAGCGTCCACCGACAGGTTAACCTGATTGATCACCGCCTGATTCTCCTTCCGTATTGTGGCGGTAAGCTGCCCTGTGATCCGCCCGTATACCGATACTCCGATCAGGAGGAACATCACAATAGCGCTGACGGTAAAATAAATAAATATGGTATAGCGGATGCTTATCCGCTGAAAAAAATCGGATTTTCTGGGTTTTGCCATATAGATACCTGTTTCCCTTAAACTCCCCTGTATTTCGTGGGAGAGACACCAAACCTCTTTTTGAAAACATAGCTGAAATAATTCTGCTCCTGATACCCCACCTTCTGGGCGATCACATAGGTCTTGTCGCTGGTATGATTCAGAAGCTCCACCGCTTTATTCAGTCTCACGTCCGTAAGATAGGCCACGCAGGTTTTTCCCGTTTCCTTTCGGAAGAGGGTGGAAAAATAGGCCGGGCTCATGTGGAACTGCCTGCAGATCATTTCCACCGACAGCTCCGGATCCTGATAATGCTCCTCAATATACTGTCTGGCTTCCTCTATCACCTGTCTGGTGGTACTATCCCTTCGCCGTCCTATGGCCTCGTTCATCCGGCATGCGGCACGGATCATCCATAAGGCAAACCCCTCCCTCTCCCGCTCTCCGTCCGGCAGTCTCATAAAGCTCCCGTCCGCATCAAAAATCAGCCGCAGATCCATGTCGTACTGCTGCATCAGACGGGTGATACAGTTCACAAGGGAAAGCATGTAAATCTGATACTGGCTTGCATGGGCTCTGGTATCGTCCATCCTTCCCGCAAGAGCCTTCACCTGGGCCTCTATGGATTCCGGTGTTCCGAACTTGATCCTGTTCTCCAGCTCATCCTCATCCTTCTGACTAAGCTGCAGCTTTCCCCTGTTCACGGGCTCCATATCGTTGATATATATGGTTCCTCCCGTTCCCACGATCGCCTTATAGCCAAGGGCATCCACCGCGGACTGATAGGATTCCCCGATATTCTCCGGCCTGCGGCTCCCATAGCCCACTCCGATTGTGACCGTCACTCCCAGGATTCTCCTTGTCTCCTTGCAGATATCCGCCAGAAGGTCTATAAATCCGGTCTGCGTATTATGTCCGTCAATTGCGGCGATAATGGCAATGCCGTTAGCGGAATTAAAGCTGACGAACCTGAAATATCCTCTCAGGTGATCCTCCACTAGGCTTCTTACGGAAATCGGAATCAGCTTCCGCTCCTGCTGCCAGGAAGAGGAGGCCCGCTCCTGCTCCCATTCCACACTGACCACCGCCGCCGCAAGTCCCTGGGCATCCAGAATATCCACTCCGTATTCCTCAAGCTTCGGACGCACCTCCTCTTCCCGGGCCGTCCCGCGCACCAGCTCGTTCAGAAAAAGCTCCCGGATCACGGGCAGGCTGTTGTTATATCTTTCCCGAAGCAGACTCTCATCCCGCCGCCGCGCAATCTCCTCGTCAAGGTTTTCCCTTACCCGGCTTAAGATTTCCGTCAGCTCCTCCCCGTTCACCGGCTTCAGAATATACTCGGTGACATTCAGCTTAATGGCCTGCTGGGCATACTCAAAATCATCATAGCCGGAAAAAATAAGCACCTTCATAGAAGGATATTTCTGCCGGATCCGGGCCGTCAGCGCAAGCCCGTCCATATAAGGCATACGGATATCCGTCATCACCACGTCAGGCCTTAGCTGTTCGATCTTTTCCAGGGCATCCTCCCCGTTTTCCGCGTCTCCCACCACCTCAAAGCCCAGACGCTCCCATTCGATTTTCCGGATAATTCCCTTGCGCACCTCCTCCTCGTCGTCCGCCAGAAGGATTCGATAATAGCTCATAACCGTCTTCCTTTCCTTTTTTTCCATTATAATGGAAGGCTGTCCGATTTACAAGATATGTGATATACTGTTACAAAACGGCGGCTCCAAAGTGCCCTGCTTATGATTTGTCACTGTTGCAAGGCTTTGATTCTGGAACAGTCAGCTTCGCAAGCGTTCGCGGATCACACGGTCGGCTTCGAGTGAACAGTAACGCTAAACGCAGAAAGGAAAGGCCTACCGGAACACCCAACACAACTGGGACCGGTACATAACTTATTTCCACAATCAGGTCAGGGAGCTTTTGTCAAACTACGGCAAAATTGATATCATGTGGTTTGATTTTTCTTATGATAACGAGAGGCTGAAGGGGACACAGTTTGAGCATATGAGCGGCGAAACCTGGCGGTCAGCGGAATTGATCGAAATGATGCGCTCCCTGCAGCCGGATATCATTATCGACAACCGTCTGGGAGGCGACGCATCAAAGGAGGAACCTGATCTTCACTCCGGAGATTTCGTCTCCCCGGAATGCATGATGCCGTCTCAGGGGGAAACAGACGTGCTGGGAAGAGACATTCCCTGGGAATTATGTCTGACGTTAAACGAAAACTGGGGCTACGCCAAAAACAAGCCCTGGGATTACAAGACACCGGAAAACGTGATCCATATGCTGGTCGAATGCGTCAGCAAAGGCGGCAATATGCTGATCAATGTCGGCCCCAATGCCAAGGGGGACATTCCCGGGGAAAGCGTCCGAATCCTGAGGGAAGTCGGACAGTGGATGCGGGTCAATTCAGACAGCATCTACGGCTGCGGAAAGAGCAGCCGGCCCAAACCGGAATGGGGACGATACACGCAGAACGGCAGCATACTGTACGCCCACATTTACGACAGGCGGGTGGGGGGCTTTCGTCTGGACGGGCTGGAGGGCAAGTTGAAAAAAACCCGTCTTCTGGAGGACGGCTCCGAGCTGCCCCTGTCACGCCCGTGGAACGGAACCGCATATCCCGATGATGCCTATGTGGATCTCGGCGTTGCCGGACTCTATGATGAAAGAGACACTGTTCTGGAGCTGGAGCTGCTGTAAAAGCGGATGCCCCGCTACTTGCTATATCCTTATGACCGGAAAAGGGCAGGCTGATATCTCTGTCTGCCAAAATTACTGAGGCTGACGGTTATTGTTCGATGATGAAGAATGTTCTCCATCATTAACTTTCATAATATTATTATAGTTCTCACTCGGATAAACATAATCATCCGGCTTTATTGTTGTTTCGTAAGTATCTCGAACAAAATCATCTGCCAACTCATCTATCTGCTGTTCAACCAGCTCCACTGCTTCTTTATGAGGATTGACAGCAGCAGCCAATGCCTCCATAATGCTTGAGACTCTACCAATTACCATTTTGCACACCTCCCTCCATCATACATTTTTTCCAAAATAGCCAGCGCTTCTTTCATGGAAAACCCCGATTCGCACTGGTTATCATTTTTTATGATCCGAAGATCATCCTTGATCTTCGGATCATCCAAATTTCTCTGGTAAAGGGGCATTTATGAGTACAACATCTGCATACTCCAAAAATTCAATCCCATTTTGATAATTTATGTCTCCTCAAGTTTTTCCAACGAATACTTTTCTGTATATCTTTCATGCAGTTCCTGATACAACTCGTTCCTCTCTTTGACATTCCGTGCATATTGATGTAATGCGTGCTGGCCTGTCTCTGATGCCATTTGCTCCTCCGCTATGTTGGAACAATGCTTCGCAATACGTTCCAGAGAAGTGACCATATCTGTAAGCGCCATGCCGAGTTCCACAGAGCACTTCCCCTTTTCCAATCTCCTGTTATGGTTTTTTCGGATATCTTTTTTTACCCGGCTGATCACATCGGCAAGCGGATCAATACGAAACGCCATCTCTTTTTCATCATGTATAAAACCGGAAACCGTACATTCCACGATCTCAAGGGTTGCCTCATAAATCAGTCTTGCTTCGGCAGTTGCTTTCTTTGAAAATTTTTCTTTGCTCTTGTACAGCTTCTTTTGTGCGAATGCGATGCCCTTTGTATAATCGGATATCCTTTCAAAATCCGTAATGCATCTGTCAAATTTATTGATGGTTTTGCTGTCACGTTCAGAGAGCGGCTTTGTGGAAAGTTTAGTCAAGTAGGACGATAACTCATCTTCCCTGACATCTATCTCCTGCTCAATTTCCATAATTGTCTGCACAGCACTTTCATCATATTTTTCCTGTATGAATACGCATAAATTCATTGCCTTTAAGATAAGCTGTGCCATATCACACACCGCATTTTTACATTGTGCAACCGCAAACGCAGGCCTTTCCAAAAATCTTTCGTCCAGTACTTTTCCTGACTTTTCGAGTGTTTCGTCCTCTGACTGCGGAATGGTAAAATATGCAAGTTTTACCAGCAGCCCAGAAGCAGGAAGCAACACAATTGTTGTGGCAATATTAAACACGCTATGTATCACCGCAATGACTGCACCGTTTGCCATATCCGCCAAAAAAGCGAACTGTAAAAAATGATTCATTGCATAAAATACTGCCATAAACACAAATGTGCCTATCAGGTTAAAATAAAGATGTACCAAAGATGCTCTTCTTGCATTCCTGCTTGCCCCGACACCGGAAAGTAAAGCCGTGACACAGGTTCCGATATTCTGCCCCATGATCACCGGGAGTGCAGCTCCCACCGATACGCTTCCGGTGGCACACATCGCCTGCAAAATACCGACAGAAGCAGAAGAACTCTGAATTACCGCAGTTAAAACCGCTCCAACTATCATACCTAAAAGAGGGTTTTGAAATGCCGTAAAAAGCGAGGTGAATTCCGGTACATCTGCAAGCGGCTTTACAGCGCTGCTCATGGTTTCCATTCCGAACATAAGCACTGCAAACCCAATCAAAATCGTTCCCACATCATTCTTTTTCGTATTTTTGACAAACATCACCAGTATCACGCCGATGAGTGCCAGTACCGGGGAAAAAGACGAGGGTTTCAGAAGTTTTACAAAGAAATTCCCGCTTTCGATACCGGAGAGGCTTAGAATCCACGAAGTTACTGTCGTACCAATGTTTGCGCCCATAATTACGTCAACCGCCTGTGACAGCTTCATAATACCGGAATTGACAAACCCCACTACCATAACCGTTGTAGCCGAAGAAGACTGGATCACCGCTGTCACGCCTGCTCCAAGCAGGACAGCCTTCACAGAATTATTCGTCATACGCTCCAGTACCTGCTCCAGTCTGCCGCCAGCCATCTTGGATAAGGCATCTCCCATGGTTTTCATTCCATATAAAAATAATGCTAACCCGCCAATCATAGTCAGCAACCCAAAGAAATCCATTTGACCAAAATCCTCCCTAAAGAATTTTCTTATAATCAAACGTATCCGATTTATGTAAAATCTAAAAGATGATTTATGTAAAATCTATGTAAAATTTTATAGGTTTCGAACAATCCAGAGCACTGTTGCAACATAAGATGCAATCCCGCTAATCCCTGAAACGCTTTCAGAAATACAGATTGCTGCATCTTTATCCACATTTATTACCTGTAAAAATCCCATACAGACTGCACCAAATAATAGCGCCGCAATAACCGGCAAGGTTACCAAAATTGCAACGGCATGATTTTTTATCAGTTTCCTTTTATCCATAATGCCATCCTCCCTAATTTTTTATTATTTCTATTGACAAAAAAATCATAAAGCCGCAATGTAAAATATAAAACCATATCGAAGTAAAACTTTTGTAAAAATGTCTTCACATATTTTTTACTACCTCTCCCCTTTATCTTTCTGCCTTGCCTGATGTTCTTTCTGTCTGAGCCTATCTCTGATACTCATGGAATCTGCTGCTTCATTATTCACAACATATCACATCTGCCGGCTCTTCTTCCGCAGCGGGGTACTCCACCGTATAATCTCCCGGTTCCAGATAGCACAATCCATCCCTGACATCGGCAAACACGGGATTTTCCCTCAGTGTCTGAGGAATGTCTCCGGCCAGAGGAGGACGCAAAACCGCACTGCATCCAAAGGGGACGCTGAGGGACAGCTTTACATTGGAATCCCCGGTCAGCTCCCATGCGCACCGCCAAAGTCCCGAGGGGGAGTCATAGCGTCCGTCCATGCTTCCAAGCTCCCGGTTCACGACAGGCTGGAACGTTACTCTACGAAAGCCCGGCACATCCTCATCCGGCTGGATTCCCGCACTGTGGCGGAACATCCACTCCGCAATGGAGCCGTAGGCGTAATGATTCATGCTGTTCATTCCGATCCCCGATATGGTTCCGTCTGAAAGCAGGCTGTTCCACCGCTCCCACACCGTGGTGGCTCCCAGCTTCACTTCATTCAGCCAGCCCGGATATTCCTCATTGAGAAGCAGGGTGTAGGCAAGCCGGTCATAGCCGTTGTCAGAGAGCACGTTGCACAGAAGCGGTGTTCCCACAAATCCTGTTTTCAGCTTGTTTCCGCTGTCCTCGAACAGCTTTTCAAGCTGCTTTTTCGTAAGCTCCACGTTATCGGAAAGATGATACTTTAACGTGAGGATCAGCGCAGTCTGAGTTTTGATGCAGCATCTCCCGGTAGCGCTGTAATATTCGTTTTTCACCACCTTAAACTGTTCGTCTGAAAGCTTCCGGTAATCCTCTTCCTCCCGCCGCTTTCCAAGCACTCCCGCCGCTTTTGCCACCAGGTGCGCACTCACCGCATAATACAGATTCGCAATGAACTCCTCGTCCGTCGCCCCCATAACCTCCTCGGCTCCGCCCTTAGGGTTATCGAGAGCAAGCCAGTCACCATAGTGGAACACATAGCGCCAGCCGTGATTGCTTCCGTCCACTGTGCGCACATAGTCCACCCACGCCCTCATACTGTCAAACTGATCCTCCAGAATGCCTTTGTCCCCGTAAAACAGATAAAGATTCCAGGGAATAATGCAGGCGGCGTCTCCCCAGACGCAGGCGGTGGATTCCAGTCCGGCGGAGGGGATCACATCCGGCACCTTTCCCCCCAGCGCACTCTGCTCCCTGGCCATATCGTAAAGATATTTGGCGTAAAAAGCATAGGTATCTTTCAGATAAGTAGCCGTTGGCGAGAACACCTGGGCATCGCCGGTCCAGCCCATGCGCTCGTCTCTCTGCGGACAGTCCGTCGGCACATCCAGGAAATTCCCCTGAAGCCCCCAGCGCACGTTTTCGATCAGACGGTTTACCAGCTCATGACCCGTATGCAGGCTCCCCTTCTCCTCAATATCACTGTAAAGCGCAAGGCCTCTGAAATCTTCCTTCTTCAGATCCTTGATCCCCTCAACCTTCACGTAGCGGTAGCCGTAAAAGGTAAAGTGAGGAACCAGCTCCTTTTCCTTCCCGTCGGAAACATAGTAATATTCGGATTTTGCGGATCTTAGATTTTCATTATAAAAATTCCCGTTCTGCAGAATTTCCCCTGTCTGGATATGGATTCTGACACCCGCAGGTTCGCTGACCCTCAGAGAAAAGATACCCGTGATTTCCTGGCCCAGATCGAAAACCTGCTCCCCGGCCGGAGTCCTCAGAAGCCGTACCGGTTCAAATACCTCATGGATTGTGACCGGCAGGCTCATACGCTCCGCAAGCTCCCCCCTGGGCGGCTCGCATAACACCGGCTTTTCGGGCAAAAGCTCCTCCAAGGTGTCATCCCGCCATTCCCCGTCATAGATGCTGGAAAAGGTGATATTACTGCGCCTGACCGTCCAGGTTTCGTCTGTCCCTATGGTCTCCTGTGTTCCGTCAGTGTAGGTAATCCAAAGCTCTGCCCTCAGCTTCCACTCGTTCCCGTAAAAGCCTTTCTCTTCCTTTGTCCAGAACCCGTATTTTCCCTTATACCAGCCGTTGCCGAGAAGCACCGACAGCCTTCCGCCTTCTCCGACAAGCTCCGTCACATCATAGGTCTGATACTGCACCCACTCATTGTAATCGTTGCAATAGGGGGTCAGATACTCCTGCCCGATCCGCACAGGTTCTCCCGCAGCCTCATCCTTCTGCGGAATAAAATATGCCTCATATAAGCCAAGGCCGCTGATATACAGCCGTGCCTTTTCCACATCCTTTTTCGGCGAAATCCTTTTTTCAAAATAAGGATGCCTCTTTTCTGCGCTGCCGCAGGTAATCCACTCCGCCTTCCAGGGTTCCTCCCTTTTTGCCGTCTCAAACCACTGTACCGCTCCCGTCTCCTCCTCGCCGGCATCCGTTCGGATCGTCACTGTCCAGTAGTAGCGGGTACGGGGTTTCAGCTCCATCTGTGCCCGGAAACACAGAGAATCAGCCCCGGCATCAAAGCCGCTGTCATAGAGAAGCTCCTTCATCTGCGGGTCTGCGGCCACTATAACCCTGGCATCCTTCTGCCGCTTTCCCAAAGCCTCCTTTACCTTCCAGGAAAAGACCGCACGCTTCATGTCAAATCCAAGAGGATTCCTTAAATGGTTGACCTTCATATCATAAATCTTCATTGTTTTTCCTTTCTTCCCGGTCTTCGTCTTATCGTTCCGAAGCCGCTTTCACAGTTGTGTAAAAATCACCCTCCCCATAAGCTCCTCCACAAGAGCCATAGAGGGAGGCTTTGTCCCGATGGCAGTCACCGCTCCCGCAGATGCCGCCATGCCAAGGCGCACCGTCTCCTCCGCCCCAAGGCCTCTGCTCCATCCCAGAGCCAGGGCCGCCGCCATGGCATCCCCCGCCCCGACCGTGGAGTGGGCTTTTACCGGCAGTGCGGGACAGAACACCTCATAATCCTCCATGAGAAACAGGGCTCCCTCTTTCCCCATGGAAACCGCCACAGTCCCTGTTCCCGTTCTCCGCAGGCTTCGGGCAGCCAAAAGAAGCTCCCCTCTGGAAGCTTCCCCTTTATATCCGGCATATTCCGCAAGCTCTGCCGCATTGGGTTTGACCAGATCCGGTCTCTCTCTCATGCCTCCCGCAAAAAGCGCTCCGTCGGCATCCAGCAAAACCCCGGCCCCTCTCTCATGGGCCATATGAATTATCTTAGCATAAATATCCTGATCCACACCTTTTGGAACGCTTCCGGAGAGGACAAAAAGCGTCCTCTCCCCGGCATAGCCCATAAGCAGCTCCATTAACTCCCGCATCTGCCGTCCGGATATTACAGGTCCCGGTTCATTCAGCTCGGTGACGGTTCCGTCTCTCTCGAAAACCTTGGTGTTAGTCCTTGTCTCTCCCTCGACCCGGATAAAGTCATGGCGGATTCCCTTTTCATCCAGAACCGCCTCAATGGCTTTTCCCGCATTTCCTCCCAGAAAACCCACCGCCGTGCTCTCTCCTCCAAGCTCCCGGATGGTCCTCGAAACATTGATTCCCTTGCCTCCGGCATCGTATTCCACTCTCGTGATCCTGTTCAAAGCCCCCGGCACAAGCCTTTCGATCTCCACGGTCTTATCTATGGCAGGATTCATAGTCACTGTTACGATACTCTTCATACCCATGCCTTTCCCGCACTTATCAGTCAATCTTCAGAATCAGATTCAGAATCCTTTCCGCACAGGCCTCCATCTCCCCTCTGGTAAGACAGCCCTTTTCGATTGCCTCGAGAAGTCTCTCCGGATAACCGCATCCCATCTTCACGTCGTTTCCTGCCTTTACCTCCTTGTAGTGCTCTCCGCAGGTCCACCAGTCAGTGGTCACGCAGCCTTCAAAGCCCCATTCCTTCCGCAGGATTCCCTCCAGAAGATCCCGGTTCTCCGAAGCCCTGTGTCCGTTGATGATGTTGTAGGAGGTCATGATCGACCAGGGCTGCGCCTCCTTCACAATGATCTCAAAGGCTTTCAGGTAAATTTCCCTTGCCGCGCGCTCGGACACTCTGGAATCACTGTTCTTGCGGTTGGTCTCCTTGTTATTCAGGGCAAAATGCTTTACCGTGGCACCGATATGGTTGGACTGGATTCCCCGGACCATGGCGCTTGCAAGCTTACCCGCGAGGAAAGGATCCTCGGAGTAATACTCAAAGTTTCTCCCGCACAGCGGACTTCTGTGAATATTCACTGCCGGCGTAAGCCACATGGCGATATTATTCTCCTTCACTTCCGCACCTCCGGCTTCTCCCACGGCCTCCACGACCTCAGGATCCCAGGTGCATGCCAGAAGGGTGGAGCAGGGCCAGCAGGTGGTGTTCACGCCGCACTCCGGCTTGATTCTCAGTCCCGCAGGACCGTCCGCCGTCATGATCGAGGGAACTCCGTATTCGGGCAGATTACCGTAGCCAAAGGTGTTGGCCACTCCCATGTTGGGCTGTCCTCCCAGAAGATGTGCCATCTCCCCGTCAGAGAGCTGGGCAAGAAATTCCTTCACGGTAAGCTTTCCCTCCGCAACCTCCTTAAAGGGATGCGCTCCCGCCTTAAAGGGCTCCCTCCACAGCTGGTAACGGTTCAGCGCACGTACCGCGGGCGCATAACCCTCCATCAGCTCATCGCTCATTCTCACGAGCTCGTTAGAATCGGGATCGTTGGGCTCCCCTTTCGGGAGCGTCTCGAAGCTTCCGTCCTGAAGCATTCTCTTTTCCAGCAAAGACGGCGTAAGCCTTTCCGTCAGCTGCTCAGTAATACGGTTCTCGTCCAGGGTATATGCAAAAGACAGCCTCCGAACGTCCCTCACGGATGTCCCCACATAAAAAGCATACTCTCCCTTTTCCAGCAGATATGCGGACTTTTGTATCTTTCCCAGATCATCGTAGGAAGCCATGTCCTCCACGGGAAATTCAAGGGAAAGCGACTGCGTCTGGCCCGGTTCAAGTCTTCTTGTCTTTTCAAAGGCTGCCAGCTGTCTTGCCGGCTTTCCCAGAACCCCGCAAGGTGCCTCAAAGTAAACCTGAACCACCTCTCTGCCCGCCACATGTCCGGTATTGGTCACACGGACCGGCACTCTGACCACGCCGTCCCTCTCTCCGGCCTGTCCGGGCTCCACCTCAAAGGTCGTATAGGAAAGCCCGTAGCCAAAGGGATAGTTTACCTTCCCGGCGGCACCGGGTATGGTCTCAAAATAACGGTAGCCCACATAAATGTCTTCCGTGTAGCACACGTAATCCTTGGATTCGTGGAAATCGTGCGTGGAAGGATAGTCCTGCAGACTCTTTGCAAAGGTATCGCAGAGCTTTCCGGAAGGATTTCCGTTCCCCACAAGGAGCTCGGCTGCCGCAAGGCCGCCCTCCATACCTCCCTGCCATGCCATCAGCACGGCCCCGATCCTTTCATCCGACGCAAACCAGGAGGTATCCACCATTCCGCCTACATTCATGACTACAATGACTTTGGAAAAGCTCTCCTTAACCGCCTCCACCATCGCCGCCTCTTCCACGGAAAGGCAGAAATCTCCGTCCCGGAAGATTTTTGCGGAGAGCTCCGCCATCTGGCGCTCGCCCTCGGACAGCTGTTCGTTTCCGGCACCCATCATACACTTCCGGTCCCAGCCCTCACCGGAAAACCGGCATATGGTGATGATCGCCGTATCCGCATAGGCCTTTGCCTCAGAGAGGAGCTCCTTTGGCACAGCGGGCTCTATGGTCATCCCGGGTGCGCTGTTTTCCTGATACTGCCGCTCCACGTCCTTCCTGTAATAATCGCACAGGGGCTCAAAAACACTGATATGTCCGCCCTGCATTTTCAGACCCTCATACAGACTGCGGACATAAGCCACCGTAACGTCTCCGCTTCCGCCCCCGCCCTTCACATAGTCAAACGCCGCCTTCCCGAAAAGAGCCACCCTGGTCCCTTTCTTCAGGGGAAGCAGTCCTCCTTCATTCTTGAGCAGAACCATTCCCTCCTTTGCGGCATTTTTTGACAGTTCGATGTGAGCCTTGCTGCCGGTCAGCTTGACCCCTCCCTCTCCTAAGGGAAGATTCGGCTGATACATAACCCGTGCCCATTTTTCCATTATAAAAACCCTCCTGTTTTTGTTAGCTTTTGTCCTTATTTTACCCGGTTACCGCCTCTCGGACAAGAGTGTTTTTGACAACCTTATAGGTTAATTTTGATATTTCTCCGTATTCTGACGATTGACGGCAGTCGGATGCGGGCGGAGCCGTGCAGCGCACCGCCACAAATGAAAGTCAGGCCAGCAGAATTTTCAGGCCGATCAGAATCAGGATCACACCGCCGCAGATCTCCGCCTTTTTCTTATATTTCATGCCGAAAACACTCCCGATTTTCACGCCCGCCGCAGAAAACCCAAAGGTGACGATCCCGATAAAGGACACTGCCGGAACGACCGCCACCCTGAGAAACGCAAAGGTGACCCCCACCGCAAGCGCATCTATGCTGGTTGCCACCGCCAGAAGGAACATGGGGCCGGGCGCCATGGAGTCGTCCATCTCCTCCGCCTTTTCGAAGGCTTCCTTTACCATCCCCGCCCCAAGAAACAAAAGCAGTCCAAAGGCGATCCAGTTGGCATACCGGGTGATCATATCCGTAAAAAAGCTCCCGAGAAAATATCCCACAGCCGGCATAAGAGCCTGAAAGCCACCAAACCACAGTCCCGCGATTCCCATATGCTTTGCCGTGATTTTTCCAAGAGACAGCCCCTTACAGACAGATACCGCAAAGGCATCCATAGACAATCCCACCGCTAACACAAACAATTCCGCAATTCCCATAATCATTCTTCCTTTCGTATTCTACCGGCCATTCGCTCACGCCCTCCGCCCACATAAAAGAAGACCCAAAGACAGCCTTTCCCTGACTGTCCATGAGTCTCACCATTTACAGTAATACCGGGCGTACGGATCGCTTGTCATTCCGCGCGCCATCGTGTCGATAATACTACATATCTCTATGCCGGTTACTCCCTCCTGGAGTGTGATATGCATTGAATTCTATCACAGGACTTTCCGTTTGACAAGAGGGTTTCTCCACATTTTTCCATCCTATATCCGTACATCAAATCTCTTATACATCTGTTTTTCCAGCTCTCCCATAGCTTCCGCTTCCAAAAGCTCCGCTCCGATATCTTCCGGTTCTCCCGCTTCCGGTACCTTGTCCGCCTTAAGAGCCGCTTCTGTCTCCTGAACTATATCTGTCATCTCGTCAAGCTGCTCCAGAGCTTCCTCCATGATTTCATCCATGACCTCGGTAAGAACCCCTTTCTCCTCATCGGTTCCAAGAGCTTCCTCCACAACTTCCTCTTTTCTTTCTTCCTCTGTCTTGGGCTTCGTCTTCTCTGCCGCTTCGGCGTTCTTCTCTCCCTGTTCGAAAGCCTCATCCAGCACATGAAACATCTGCTCGTTATTGTAAGCCGCCTTTGCCGCCTTCACCTGATCCTCATAGGTGTGAAACATCTCAAGCTTTCTCTCTATCTCTTCCACAGTGGAGCACTCCATGGATTTCAGATTTTCTTTCTGCTTCTCCCAGAATTCGATCTGTCCCTGGGCCTTCTCCCTGCGCTGCTGCTTTTCCTGTGTGCTCTTCATGACACCGGCCTGCAGTATCGGAAAGTTTCCCGCAAAGACCGCTCCTCCGAAACCAGATCCCCTGTTAAATCCTAAATTCATATCCTCATCCCCCTTTCCGGTGCAGAAATCTTTTATGTGGTTTACTGTACTATGATGTTGTGATGCATGACCTTTTGCCCCTGACATCATACTATATTTATCGTAATTTACTTCCGATTCATAAGAGGAATGTAGCAAATTGAATCTTTGGAGTAATCAAATACCTCATCAGGCGAAAGACTGCATACAGGTTAGCATACCGGAAGCTCTCCTTGATCCCCAAGAAGCATCATCACTATCATCACACAAAATCAAACAGACTGATCTGATTTGATTCAGGCAGCTTGCCCAGCAGATTCAGGCTGTCCATCAGGTCAATCACCGTCTTGGAAACCTTGGTCCTCTGCCGCAGATCATCCTTTGAGAGGAAGGGACCGTCCTTTGCCGCCTCCACGATAGCGTCAGCTGCCGTCTCCCCCAGACCGTCAATGCTGTTTAAGGATGGCATCAGCTTACCGTCAATAATCTGAAAATTTCTGGAATGGGCCTTGAAAATGTCAATCGGCGTGAAATCAAAGCCCCTCGCATACATCTCCTGCACAATCTTCATATCCCGCAGGGATGCCTGCTCCTTCTGAGAAAGACTGTCCCCCCTGCTTTTGTATTCCGCCAACATGTTTTCCAGATGCTGCTGCCCCTGGCACATAATTTCATAGGAGAAGGCCTTGGCCCGGATGGAAAAGAAAGACGCATAATAGGCCAGCGGATGATTGATCTTACAGTAGGCGATGCGCCAGGCCATCATAACATAGGCAGCCGCATGGGCCTTGGGGAACATGTATTTGATCTTCTTGCAGGACCAGATATACCAGTCGGGCACCCCTTTCTCCTTCATGGCCTTCTCCCACTCCGGCTTAAGGCCTTTGCCCTTACGCACGCTCTCCATGATGGTGAAAGACAGTGCGCTGTCCACCCCCTTGCTGATCAGGTAAATCATGATATCGTCACGGCAGCAGATACACGAGGAGATATCCGCAGTTCCCTCCAGAATCAGCGTCTGGGCATTGCCAAGCCACACGTCTGTTCCATGACCCAGCCCCGAGATCCGGATCAGGTCGGAGAGGCTCTGCGGTTTTGTGTCCAAAAGCATCTGGATTACGAAGTCCGTTCCAAACTCGGGAACTCCCAAAGATCCCACCGGACATCCGTCAATCTGATCCGGCGTAATTCCAAGGGCGGATGTGTTCTGGAACAGAGACATAACCTGTGTATCATCCAGCGGAATCGTGGTGGGATCAATTCCGGTCAGATCCTGCAGCATTCGGATCATGGTAGGATCATCGTGTCCCAGTATATCCAGCTTGAGCAGATTATGGTCAATGGAGTGATAGTCAAAATGCGTTGTCACAATATCCGTGGTCATATCGTTGGCGGGATGCTGCACCGGTGTAAAGGAATTGATATCCTCCCCCACGGGAAGCACGATGATTCCCCCCGGATGCTGGCCCGTACTGCGCCTCACGCCCGTGCATCCGAGCACGATCCTGTTAATCTCACACCCCCTCTTCCTTCTGCCCCGTTCCTCATAATAATTCTTCACATAGCCGTAGGCTGTCTTGTCGGCCAGAGTGCCGATTGTTCCCGCGCGATAGGTCTGCCCGGCTCCGAAAATAACCTCCGTGTACTTGTGCGCCTTACTCTGATATTCCCCGGAAAAATTGAGATCAATATCCGGCTCCTTGTCTCCCTTAAATCCCAGGAAGGTCTCAAAGGGTATGTCGAAGCCGTCCTTCACCAGCTTTTCCCCGCACACGGGACAATACTTATCCGGCAGGTCGCAGCCCGCATTTCCCGCCCTGGCTTTGATCTCCGGAGAATCAAAATCATAATAATGGCATTTTGCACACCGGTAATGGGCGCTCAAGGAATTTACCTCCGTAATCCCGGCCATAAAGGCCACGAGAGAGGATCCCACGGACCCGCGTGAGCCAACCAGATACCCATCCTCCACAGACTTCCACACCAGCTTCTGGGCAATGATATACATCACCGCAAATCCGTTGCTGATAATGGAATTCAGTTCCTTTTTCAGCCTCTCCTCCACGATCCGGGGCAGTTCCTCCCCATACAGCTCATGTGCCTTACTGTAGCAGATATCCGTCAGGGTCTTGTCGCTGTCCGGAATCACGGGCGGGCATTTGTCCGGCCTTACCGGAGACATCACGTCAATCCGGTCCGCAATTCTGTTCGTGTTGGTAATAACCACCTCCTGCGCCTTGTCACTCCCTAAATATTCAAACTCCTTCAGCATCTCTTCCGTAGTGCGCAGATAGAGCGGAGCCTGCTGGTCCGCATCGTCAAAGCCCTTCCCCGCCATAATGATTCTGCGGTAGACCTCGTCCTCCGGTTCAAGAAAATGCACGTCACAGGTGGCGACCACAGGCTTTCCAAACTGATCTCCCAGCTCCACAATCCTTTTATTAAAATTTTTGATATCCTCCATATCCTGCACTGCCGGGATTCTGTCCGACTCAATCATAAACTTATTATTTCCAAGAGGCTGAATCTCCAGGTAATCGTAAAAATTCACAATTCTCGCAATCTCGGAGTCGGATTTTCCGTCAAGCAGGGCCCGGTAAAGCTCCCCCGCCTCACAGGCGCTTCCCAGAATCAATCCCTCCCTGTGCTTCATCAGAAGACTCTTGGGAACTCTGGGCTGCTTTCGAAAGTACGTGATATGAGACTCGGAGACCAGAGTATACAGGTTCTCCCTCCCTATATTATTTTTTGCAAGGATAATGGCATGGTAGCTGGGAAGTCTTTTCACAATATCAGGGCTGGACGCTCCCATGGCATTGACCTTTGCAAGGGTGTCCGCCCCCGTCTGCCCCAGCATAGGAATAAACTTCACAAAAATTTCCGCAGTGGCCTCGGCATCGTCCACCGCCCTGTGATGGTTTTCCAGGGAAATTCCCAGAGTCTTTGCCACGGCATCCAGGGTATGCTTTGCCTGATGGGGCAGGAGAATCCTGGCGATTCCCACGGTATCCACATAGGTAAACTCCCTGCGGATTCCCAGCCTGTCCGCATTTTCCATGATAAAGCTCATATCAAACCCGGCATTGTGGGCCACCAGCACCGTTCCCTCGCAGAATTTAAGGAACTCCGGAAGAATCTCCTCTATGGGAGGGGCATCCAATACCATCTGGTCATTGATTCCCGTGAGCTTTTCGATCTCAAAAGGAATCGGCACCTTAGGATTTACAAAGGACGAATACCGGTCCGTAATCTCCCCTCCCGACACCTTGACCGCCCCGATCTCGATGATCCTGTTATTGACCGGAGAAAATCCCGTGGTCTCTATATCAAACACCACAAAATCACAGGAAAAATCCTGACCCTTGTCTCCTGTCACGATTTCCTTCAGATCATCTACCAGATAAGCCTCCATCCCGTAAATAATCTTAAAGAAATCCTGCTTATCCGGCTCTGCCTCGCCAGCCTCCTTACGCCTGGCCTTCTCCGCCTTCCACAGATCCTCCCACACATGGTTGGCATCCGGAAAGGACTGCACCACTCCGTGATCCGTGATCGCAATGGCAGGATGACCCCACTTGTAGGCTCTCTTCACAATGTCCTTGGCCTCGGAGACACCGTCCATATCGCTCATCTTCGTATGGCAGTGAAGCTCCACTCTCTTTCTCGCACTGTTATCATTCCTTGAAACCGTAAAATCAGGAATCCTTTTGACTCCTGCGAGAGATCCGATGGTCAGCTCATTGTCAAACCTGTCGATCATGGTGATCCCCTTCAGCTTCACAAAGCTTCCCGCCTTAAGTCCCGCCTTTATCTCATCCGCCTGATCATTCCGGGCAAAAAGCTTGATCGTCATCGTATCCGTAAAATCTGTCAGATCAAACATCAGAAGAGACTTCTCGTTCTTTAGCTCCCTGCTGTCAAAGCGTATGATCTTCCCCCGGATTACCACCTCGCCGATCTCGCCGATGATATCCTCTATGGGCATGGCATCCTCCTCGAAATCACGTCCATAGATCACATCCGGATTATCGGACCTCTTGACGGGCCGCACAAACTCTCCCTTCCGGAAGCCCTTTTTCTCGCCTCTCTCCAAAGCGCCGCCCGCCCGCAGCGTTCCTTTTGCCTGCTTTGAGTCTGTCTGCCTCTCTTGCGCTGCCTTTCTGCCATCCTGCCCGTTTCCGCCGCCCGCATCCTTCGAGCCTGTGTCAGTCTCCTCAAAGGAAGCCGCAGCCCCCCTTGCTCTCGCCGTAATTTCCGCCACCTGTCCTGCAATCTTCAGGTCGTCCTCTTCCTTATACTTACCCGTCTTTTTTTCCTTATATTTGAGAGAAACACAGATCTGAAAGCCGCAGCGCTCATTCAGAATCTTTTCCAGAATTCTCACCAGCTCGCCGGACTTGTCCCTTGCCGGCACCGTGTCCTCAATGGTAAGCTCCATCACTCCGTCGGAAGGATAGGCGAGATCAGAGCCCTTAAACAAATTATACTCCACAGGGCTGTAATTTCTCAGCTCCAGAAGAATACTGTCCCGGTAGACATCCATCAGCTTTTCGGGCGTATACTGGCCGGAGAGCCGAAAGCGTTCATAGAGCTTTACCCTGACTGCATGATTTGCGAAAAACTGTTTCCTGATCTGTTCCTCCACCTGAAAGACATTTTCCTTCTGAATCAGATGGTCGCAGATAAAAGTGACCCGGATCAGATCCCTGCTCCTTGTAGCGGATACCTTTTCCACCATCGCCCTCTCAAACAAATCCTGACTCTTCTTATCCAGCTTCAAGCTTGGAAACACATCAAAAAACTGCTTTCCCATTTCCGGCCTCCCGCCACTTTAATCCTTCCAGTGATCCAGCTCTTCCTTCAAAACCGCAAGAAGCTGATCCTCCGGCACCTTTTTTATGATTTCTCCCTTTTTGATCAGGAGTCCCTCGCCGATCCCGCCGGCAATCCCGATATCCGCCTCCTTGGCCTCTCCCGGTCCGTTCACCACACATCCCATGACCGCCACCTTGATATTAAGCGCATATCCGGCAGTCAAAGTTTCCACCTGATTGGCCAGACGGATCAGGTCAATTCTGGTCCTGCCGCAGGTAGGGCAGGAAACCACCTCGATGCCTCCCTCCCTGAGCCCCAATGTGCGCAGAATCAGCTTTGCGGACTTGATCTCCTCTACCGGATCCCCTGTCAGAGACACACGGATGGTATCCCCGATTCCCTGATTCAAAATCAGTCCGAGACCGATAGCCGACTTTATATTTCCGCTGGTCAGCGTGCCTGCCTCCGTGATCCCGACATGCAGAGGATAGTCACTCCGGCCGGCCAGCAGCTCGTGAGCCTTCACGCACATCATCACGTCCGAGGATTTAATGCTGATAACCATGTTCTGATAATCACATTCCTCTATCATATGAACCTTGTCAAGTGCGCTCTCTACGATTCCTTCCGCAGTCACCCCGCGGTATTTCTCCACCAGCTCCTTTTCCAGAGAGCCGCTGTTCACCCCCACGCGTATGGGAATATTTCTCTCCCTGGCCGCCTTCACCACGGCCTCCACCTTATCCCGTCCTCCTATATTACCCGGATTGATCCGGATCTTGTCGGCTCCGTTTTCTATTGCCGCAATGGCCATTCTATAATCGAAATGGATGTCCGCAACCAAAGGTATGCTGATCTGCCTTTTAATCTCCGCAAGCGCCCCGGCCGCTTCCATGGTGGGCACCGTGCAGCGGATAATCTCACAGCCTGCCGCTTCCAGCGCTTTTATCTGACTCACCGTGGCCTGCACATCCTCTGTTCTCGTATTTGTCATGGATTGAATCAGTATAGGGTTCCCCCCGCCAATAATTCTGTCTCCGATTTTTATTGTTCTTGTCCGCTCCCTTGTCATAACCGCCTCCTGCAATAAATCCACCCTGACGGGCTGCTTTTTCCGCTTCTCAATTCCCGGGATCATGCCTCGCTGACCCTGTCATCATAAGTTACAGTATAGTATAAGAAGTGCGGAATGGCAATTCAATTCTCCTTTTCCACCAGAAAGATCCGGCTCTCGTAAATCCCTCCCGCCTCGTCCTGCGCAGTGAGCCGCAATGCGACCTCCCCCTCCGGCATCCGATCAGCGGGCACCTCAAAGCGCACGCTCTCTCCCGCCTGGTATACGGTTCCCTCCCTGAGGAGCAGCTTGCGGTTCTTCTCGTCTCTCATTTCCACCCAGAGAACCTGTGTCTTTTCCTCCGCACTCACCCGAAGCCCCGCCTCATCCTGAAAGAGAAGACCTCCCCAGATAAGCAGAAGCACAATACCGGACACATATATGCCGGAAAATTTCTTTTCCGTGAGAAAAACGCTCTTTTCCTGCTTGAGCAGAACCCTGCACCTCTCCGGCTTTCTCAGAAACAGCAGGCGGTACAAAAGCGCTGCGCCAAAGATCATCAATGGCTGTGTCAAATAGGGAAAGGGAAATTCACTGGCCTTCACTCCCTGACAAAATGGCAGAAACAAACGGATTATTGCGGCAGCAAGCAGAAGCCTGGCAATCCCCTGCCTGATACCAAAAAGGCTCTCCCTGCTCCTTCCCCGTCTCCTATAACCCAGAAGCGCCTTTCTGAGCCGCTCCATGGACTGATACCGCTCACAGGGCCGCTTTCTGGTGCACATACTCACTGTCTTTTCCAATTCTCTGGGAATACTCCTGTCGTACTCCCTCACCGGTCTTCTCTCGGCAAAAAGCTTTTGAGGACAGCTCCCCGTAAGCATTTCGTGCAGCACGGCTCCCAGACCGTAAATATCGCTTGTCTTCCCCGCATTTCCGCTCTGCCACTGCTCCGGCGCACTGTAGCCCGCAGTCCCCATCATAAGCTGCCCTCTCTCCTGTCCGCAGGACGTGACAAAGGCGGCTCCAAAATCCACCAGACAGATCCTTCCGTCCGGACGGATCATAATATTGGCAGGCTTCAGATCCCGGTAAATCACAGGCGGATTCTGACCGTGAAGATAGCCCAGAACCTCAGTAAGCTCTACGGCCCACCGAACGGCCTGATGAACCTGTGCCTTTGTAAATTTTCTCAGATACTGTTCTAACGTGATGCCCTCTATATATTCCATCACAAGACAGATGTTTCCTCCCTCCTCAAAAAAATCTATAATAGAGGGAAGCGCCGGATGTGAGAGACGCTTTAATACCTCCATCTCCCCGAGCGCCGCATCCCGCCCGCCGCATCTGCCCTGATTTTTACTGACCTTAACCGCCGCAAGCTTATTCAGATGCAGATCCTTCACCAAATAAACAATGCCCATTCCCCCCTCCGCTATAGGCCTCAATATCTCATACTTATTGCACAATATCTGTTTCATTAACCCTCTTCTCCTCCCGTCTTCCTCATGGATATTTTCCCCTTTTACCGCAGCAGACGTATAGTGCGGAGCTGTTATCCTCCTCTCCCCTTCTTATCCCATATCCCGCAAGCTCTCTCAGCCTCCTCTCAATCTGCTCCTCATCTGTTATCTCATCTATTCCAAGCATTTCCGTCAGCATTCCTTTCTCAAGAAAATGAAAAAAGCCGTCCGAACAGAGAAGAAATCCGTTTTTTCCCCGAATCCTTCCCCGGCACAGATCCGGAGGCTGGTAAGGAAAGCTCCCGAGACACCTGGTGAGAGCGCAGCCTCCGTCCGAGTGATCCCTTGTAATCTGGCGCACTCCTTTTCGATCTGTAAACCGATAGATCCGACTGTCGCCCAGATGCGCCGTCAGATAATTTCTCCTCCAGATTATCAGCACGGAGACCGTGGCCCCCAGCTTGATCTCGCGGCTTTTTGCATACCTTCCCAGCATCTGGCTGGTCTCAAAAAAGCAGCGCAGCACACATCGCTCCAATGCCTTCCCTCCCTTTCCCTGACCGATCAGATATACCATCTGATGATAAAAGCTTTCCAACAGCTTTTCCAGGATAAAGCCGCTCGCCGTTTCCCCCTCGTCCAGTCCCCCGATTCCGTCACTGACCGCCGCAAGGAGCACTCTCCCTCTTCGTGTAAAAACCTGCTCCAGAACAAGAGAATCCTGGTTTTCACTCCTTCTCCCCCTGTCCCAGTAAACACCGGAAATAATTTTCACCTGATTCCCCCTTTCAACCTTATGTTTTTTTAACATTCATACGCCGCTTTGCGGCGCTCCGCCACCCATGAAAGCCGATCGCTCCGCACTTCGTGCTCCTGAAATCGCCGCGGTATTCGTATTCCGGGCTATCGCCCTACCTACTCATACCGCCTTGCCCGTCCAATGGCCATGTGGCTGTGCGTGTAAACGCGCCCATCCACATGGCCGCTGTCCGGGGCTTTCATAGTAAAATGTACTGAATATCGCAGCGATCCGCTGCAGGAAGCCAGACTGTCATGTCAGATTTTCTTCTGAAAACATTATAGAATAAACTAAAAAAAGAATCCATTATACAAAATTACCAAAGCTGTATTTTCGGTAATTTTGTATAGGATTCTTTTTAATGTACCTTTACTTATTTAAAAAACTTCGAAATATCATTGATGAATACCAGAACCATGAGCACCATGAGTGCCATCATACCGCCTAAATGCACCATTCCTTCCTTTTCCGGAGGCACGGGCTTTCCGCGCACCGCCTCTATCAGCAAAAATACCAAACGCCCGCCGTCAAGGGCCGGAAGAGGCAGTAAATTGATGATTCCCAGGTTGACTGACAGCAGAAGCACAAAATTGATCATGGACAAAACCACGCTGGATACCCCATAGGTTTTAGCAACGTCATATGTGTCATCCACCGCCTTCACAATTCCGACAGGTCCCGACACGTCATTCCTGGTGAGCTGACCGCCAACCAGCATGGAGAGACTCTTCACCGTGGCCTGAACCATATACTCCATGGTGTGAAATGCGTATTTGAAGGTCTGGAGAACATTACAGTCAAGAAACTGACCGCTGGTAATCCCCATATAATACCGTCCGTCCGCCTCGCTGAACTTCGGATATACCGTGGCGGAAAATCTCTCTCCGTCTCTCTCGCAGACGAGATGTATGGGCTCGCCCCGGTTGACCACGGAGAAAAAATATACCTGATCCTGCAGATTCACACTGCTTCCGTTCATCCGCCGGATGATATCTCCCTCCAAAAGTCCCGCTTCCATAGCGCCGCTCCCCTCTGAAACACTTTGAATCACCGGAAGAGACACTCCGCAGGCCCAGACAAGTATCACCGCCATCACAAAGGCCAGCACGAAGTTAAAGAAGGGGCCGGCAAAAATCGTGGCTACTCTCGCCCACACCGGTGCCTTGGGAAAGGCTCCCTCCGACAGCTCGCCCTTTTCCGTCTCCAGGCCGTCCTCCCCCTCAAAAACACAGGCTCCTCCTATGGGAAAAAGCTTTATGGAGTACTTGGTATCCCCTCTCGTAAAGGAAAAAAGACTGGGGCCCATTCCTATAAAGAATTCCACCACCCTGATTCCGTTCTTCTTTGCCAGAAGAAAATGCCCCAGCTCGTGGGAAATCACAACCACGCAAAATATTATGATAAACAAGATAATAGATACTGCCAAAACCAGAACCTCCCATACTTAACGATAAAGAGTATCAATATACTCATAAGTGCCCGCTTCCGCCTCCAGTATTTCCTCCACAGAGGGATAGGAAACAACCTTATGGTTTTCCATGGCACCCTGAATCAGATCATAGATCTCCAGAAATCTGATCTTCCGTTCCAGAAACAGCTTAACGGCTTTCTCATTGGCCGCATTAAACACCGTGGGCATGCTGCCTCCCGCACCGAGCGCATCGTAGGCCAGCCGCAATCCCCGGAAGGTCTCCGTATCCGGTCTCTCAAAGGTGAGAGAGCCCAGACTGTAAAAATCAATCCTCTCTCCCTCCATGGGCCTGCGGTCCGGATAAAAGAGCGCATACTGGATGGGAAGCTTCATATCCGGAACGCCAAGCTGCGCCATAACCGCCCCGTCCTCATACTCAACCATAGAATGAATGATGCTCTGAGGATGCACGATCACCTGTATCTTTTCCGGCTTCATGCCAAAGAGCCACCTGGCCTCGATCACCTCAAGCCCCTTATTTACAAGAGTGGCACTGTCCACCGTGATCTTGCGCCCCATGGACCAGTTAGGGTGCTTTAGGGCATCCTCCACCGTGATGTCGCCAAGCTCCTCCTTTTTTCTTCCCCGGAAAGGCCCCCCGGAAGCCGTGAGGAGAATTTTGTCCGCCCTGCTTTTGATCTCCCCGTTCATGGACTGAAAAATTGCGCTGTGCTCGCTGTCCACCGGAAGAATGGGGATTCCGCTCCTGGCAGCCATTGGCATAATCAGATGCCCCGCCGTCACAAGAGTTTCTTTATTCGCAAGCGCGATGGTCTTCCCCGCCTCGATAGCCGCAATCGTCGGCCTGATACCTATCATGCCCACAACTGCCGTAACTAAAACCTCCATCTTGGCCAGAACCGCCATGGAAACAAGGCCGTCCATTCCGGACAGAACCTTCACGGAAAGATCCGAGACTCTCTCTTTCAGGTCACGTGCCGCCGCTTCCTCCCACATAACGCAAAGTACAGGGCGAAATTCGCGGATCTGCTTCTCCATCAGGTCAACATTACTTCCAGCCGCCAACGCCACCACCTTAAGATCCGAATTACCGCGCACGACTTCCAGTGTCTGAGTTCCTATGGAACCGGTAGAACCCAGTATTCCAACTCTCTTCATAGTATTCTCCATTTCTATTTAATGAAAACCAGCACCAGCAGATAAATCATGGGGGCCGTAAAGATCACACTGTCAAAACGGTCCATCACTCCGCCATGTCCCGGAATCAGCTTCCCGTAATCCTTAATATCATGATTTCTCTTAATTGCGGAGGCCGTGAGATCTCCCACCTGGGAAATCACCGCACCGAAAGCGCCGATTAATACGAAAATCCAGGCCACCTTCTGATCCGTAATCATGGATTCCACCACAAAATAACCGTACAAAGCTCCAACCAGCGCCGAGCCCGCAACTCCTCCTACCGCTCCCTCTATGGATTTCTTAGGACTGAGTCTGGGAACCATTTTATGCCGTCCGATCAGGATTCCCACTGCGTAAGCGCAGGTATCGCAGATCCAGGAGCTGATGAAAATCATCCAAACGGAATAAATTCCAAGCGGCAGGCTTCTCACCAGATAGATGCAGGAGAGCATCACCGGCGCATATATCACATGGAAAAAGGAACACATCACCTGCTCCGCCCGGTATCTGGGATAAGTAAATACATAAAGAAACATGAACGCTGCCAATATCATAAGCAGGGCGATAAACAGCCAGATCCGGTTCGAGGTAAAAACCATGAGGATGTAATACACGGCAATTCCCGCATAGCCAACCGCCTCAAGACCATTCACTCTTCCCTTTTCCCCCAGCCCGCAGGCCTGCATCAGCTCTCTGTAGCCCAAGAGGGCAAGAAACAAAAGCACGGCGGCAAGCACATATCCGCCCGTAAGAATGGTAGCCAGAGTCAGGATCACAAGCACTATGCTGCTTATCAGTCTCGTCATAAACATGCTCTATCCCTCCTCGATGCGGCCATACTTTCTGTCTCTATGATTATATGCATCTACCGCCTTTAACAATTCTTCCCTGGTAAAATCGGGCCATGCCACATCCGTAAAATAAAATTCCGTATAAGCCAGCTGCCAGAGGAGAAAGTTTGATATTCTCTGTTCCCCGCAGGTCCGAATGAGAAGATCCGGCTCCGGAAGGCCGGCCGTATCCAGCATATCCGAAAAATACCGCTCTGTAATTTCACTCTCCATGATTTTTCCCTCCTTCACCGCAAGGGCAGCTCTCCTTACGGCGCGGATGATCTCATCCCTTCCGCCGTAATTCAGAGCAATCTGGAAATGAAGTCCGTCGTTATCCTTCGTGGATTCCTCAAGCTCGGCAATTCTCTTCCTGATATCCGCATCCAGCCCCGTTTTATCCCCGATTACGCGGACACACATCCGGTTCTTCCTCGCCGTAGTCAGACAGGTTTTCATATAATTCCGGAGAAGCTTCATCAGCGCATCCACCTCATCCTCAGGCCTTCTCCAGTTTTCCGTACTGAACGCATATACGGTCAGATACTGAATTCCCATCCTGTAAGCCTCCTCACAGATGACCTCCACTGTCTTGGCACCCTGTACGTGGCCGTAATTTCTCGGCATTCCTTTGCTTTTGGCCCACCTTCCGTTTCCATCCAATATGATTGCCACATGATTTGGCATCCTGTTTTCGCTCTCCGCCATCTTAACTTTCCTTTCTCCTCCTACACACAAAAGGGGCAGTGCCGCTCCTGCCCCTCCCTCTGTTCATAATTCTTATACCGTGAGAATCTCCTTGGATTTCTCTTCCATCATCTTGTCCACGTCCTTGATGAACTTGTCGGTCATCTTCTGCAGCTCGTCCTCAAGCTGCTTTACCTCATCCTCGGAAATCTCCTTCGCAATCTTCTTAAAAGCGTCATTTCCGTCTCTGCGGATATTCCGAACCGCAACCTTGCACTCCTCCGCCTTCTTCTTGACCTCCTTTACCAGGTCTTTTCTGCGCTCCTCCGTAAGCTCCGGAAATACCAGACGGATCACGGCACCGTCATTGGAAGGTGTAATTCCGATATCGGAAGCGAGAATCGCCTTCTCAATGTCCTTGATCAGAGACTTCTCCCAGGGTGCGATCTGAATCATTCTGGCTTCCGGAATGGTAATGTTGCCCACCTGCTGAATCGGAGTGGGGGTCCCGTAATAATTTACCCTCAGCTTATCCAGAACATGCGGGTTTGCGCGGCCCGCCCTGATTCCAAGATAATCACTGGAAAGGTGCTCGCAGGTCTTCTTCATTTTGTCTTCGTAAACTTTCAGTCTCTCATTCATTTTTATCCGTTTCCTCCTATACTGTAATTTTCGTTCCGCTGAAATTACCCTTTACCGTGTTTACAATGCTGTTTTCCTCATTCAATCCGAACACCCACATAGGCATCTTGTTGTCCCTTGCCAGAATAGACGCCGTCATATCCACAACCTGTAGATCCTGCGCCACCACCTCGTCAATGGTGAGCTCGTCATATTTCTTCGCATTCGGATTTATCTTGGGATCAGAATCGTAAACTCCGTCAATCGACTTTGCGAGAAGGATCACATCCGCCTCCACCTCAATGGCCCGCAGAACCACGCCGGTGTCCGTGGAAAAGTAAGGATGTCCCGTACCGCCCGCAAAAAATACAGCCATACCTTTTTGAAAATATCTGTTCGCCCGGTCCTTGGAAAATAGCTTGGTAAAAGCCCCGCACTGGAACGGAGTTAAAACCTCGGTCTCCATACCCACGCTCCTGAAAATCTCCGAGACATAGATGCAGTTCATAACCGTAGCCAGCATACCGATCTGATCAGCTTTAGTCCTGTCAATGTTTTCGCTGGTACGGCCTCTCCAGAAGTTTCCTCCTCCGGTAACAATCCCAACCTGGATTCCCTCATCCATAAGCTGCTTTACCTGGAGAGCGACTCCCTTTACCGTCTCCTCGTCAAAGCCTGTTTTCTTCTCTCCGGCCAGCGCCTCTCCGCTTAACTTCAGTAATATTCTCCGCATAGGACCACCTTTCTATTTTTCTTCCATATCTTCTTCAAAAAAGGAGGAAGGATTCACCTCCGAATAACACTGGGAGCACATCCCCTCCAATATCGCACCCTTGTTAATCTGCAGTGATTTTGACTTGATATTGCCCAAAACCACGGCCGAGGAACCCAGCATCAGGGATTCCTTCACGTCAATATCCCCCCTCACGGCTCCCGCGATCATACCGCTTTCCGCAAAAATATTTCCGATAATCACCGAGCTTGGTCCGACTTTTATTTTTCCGCTGCTGCGCAGCTCACCGTCAATTCTTGCGCCGTCCACGCTGATCTCCGCCGCCTTGGAGTCTCCTTTGATCGCTCCGCTGACAGTCAGCCTTCCGGAGGCCTCCACATTACCAACAATGCTTCCTCTTACCTCAAGATCCTCCTTGGCCGCAATGTTTCCGTTGATAACCGTATTGCCCGTCAGAACGGCAACCTCTCCCTCGGACACGATTTCAAGCGCCCTGCCCCTCGTCTCCTCCCTTATCTCTTTCACTTCTTTTTCCTCTTCTTCCTTCTGCGCAGCCGGAGGAGCCGGCATCTCTTCCACAATCTCGGGAACCTCTATTTCGTCCATCTGCTCAAGCATCCTGCTGAGATCTGCATCATAGCCGCCGTCTCTTTCCTCCTCTGATGCATCCACCCGGCCGTTCACCGCCATTCCCGATGATTTTCCGGACGGATACTTATCCTCCGCCGCCTGCTTTTTTGTCTCCTCACCCGGCATCAGCTCATTGACCGCCTGTGACAGATCATCTCTCAAATCAGAAAAAAATCCCATTTCCAAAGCCCTCCATCCTTAATCATTATCAGTTTGCTGTACTATCCTCTTTAGTATGAGATTTTAGTAAATGCTGTATCGGCACCGTATCATCTGTAATGGAAAGGAAGTAGGCATCGCCCCTTCGCCTGACCCTGGAAATTATTTCAGGAAGCGCTTCCACCGTAGTCTGCTTTTCCTGTGCGTCATGCATCAGTATCATGCACCTGCGCTGGCTGTCCAGATTCGCAAGACAGTTATTGACTATCGTCTCGCTGGAAAGCTCTTCGCTCACCGCATCTCCCGACGCTGTATTCCAGTCAAAATAAGTAATACCATTCTCCTCCAGCCAGCCGATCAGTTCCTGTATATCCACCTGACTGACCACATTGGAGCTGCCCCCCGGAAACCGATAAAATCTGGGCCACACTCCCGTAACCTCGTACAGGTATTCCTGCAGAGAAGTCAGATCGTTTATAAAGCTTTCCTTTGACGCATAAACTTCACTGTAATTATGGCTGTAGGAGTGCATGGCGAGAGTATGTCCTTCGGCCACGATTCTCTGATAAGCCGCTTTTGACCTTTCATCTGTTTTTCCCACCACAAAAAAAGTAGCTTTGACATCATATTCCCTTAAAATATCAAGAATCGCATCCGTATTACTGCTTG
This sequence comes from uncultured Lachnospiraceae bacterium, assembly GCA_910586025.1. Classification (GTDB taxonomy): domain Bacteria; phylum Bacillota; class Clostridia; order Lachnospirales; family Lachnospiraceae; genus Suilimivivens. The sequence continues at coordinate 710 of CAJUIO010000026.1, read as the reverse complement.
GCCCGTCGTCAAAGGTAAGATACACCTTTTTCTCGTATTCTTCCGCCTCCTCCATTCGCCTGCGCTGTTCCGTCATACGCTCCGCCTCAGGATCCCTGGACGATTCCCTGACCTCGGCCATCGTATACACCCCGGATGCCTCCGCATTCCTGCTTTTCTCCGCAAAAAGCTGTTCCTCCAAATCCTTCACTTTTCCGGATAACTCCAAAGTCCGCAATCCGAAAATAACGCAAACCACTGTGGGTACCATGACAGCCACTGCCGCTATGGCCAGTATTGCTCTTTTCAGACGATTAACTCTTTCTCTCCGGGAAGACGTTTCTTCCATGAGAATCTACTCCTTCACACGATTTGTATCCATTGTAGCATAATATTCCATAGTTTTAAAGAATTTTTGCAAAAAATAAGGCAGATTCAAGTATGATACCTGAACCTGCCTCAAAAGCACATTTTATATCACTTATCTGATTCCCTCACTTATTCAGCGATATCTGCATACATAAAGTACCAGTAACCGTAAGGTGAATGCCAGGAATCCGTGATCTTCTCACTCTGTAACCAGAAGTCATTGTAGTAAGCAACCGGAATACATCCTGCCTCTTCCATCAGAATATCCTCTGCCTTATGAAGAGCCTCGGAACGCTCAGCCGCATCAAGAGTGGTTCTGGATAACTCCATAGCCGCATCATACTCTGCATTGTTGAACTTAC
>CAJUIO010000025.1 GCA_910586025.1 uncultured Lachnospiraceae bacterium | reverse complement strand
CGTTTTCGCAGGCTCACCGGAATGCTCCGCACAATGGAAGGCGCACAACTTTTTTTGTGCCAATTGCCGGGCGCACTGCGCAGCCAGGGCTTTTGACACCCGAATCCCATATATTTTTATTAAGAAAGGGGTATCCTCCCTTCTATCACCTCGATCGAATGTTGGATACCCTCTTTCCTCGCTTTATTATTTTACTGTGTTCATGCTTTTTTGTAAACCGTAATTACAGGCTGTCATAATATGCCGCTCTCGCATCAAGAATCTTCTGAAGCCCGGCATTTACCAGCTCATTGTAGCCTGATTCATAAGTAGTCTCAAACTGATCCGCCGGACAGCAGATACATGTGTAGACAAAGTTGATCATTCTCGATTTCACATCTGCACCATATGTCTGCTCATCCTCTGAAATATAGCCATAAGAAGGGAAAATATATTTTCCGGTATTGCTTACCTCAAAATACTTCTTGAACCATTCAGCCGTTACCCAGTCTGATGTACGGGTATCGTACATAACCTCCGACATAAGGTCATAGTCGTTTACCCAGTCAAAGTTCTCATTCACGATACTGAGGTCATCAGCTGTCCCGGGATATCCCTTCTCATTCCTTACATCCTCCGCCAGGTCAAGCGCAACACCCCGCTCATCCATCTCGTGGTCAGGCGTATAGCGGATGTTCACAGCCACTGCCGGGTCAGCCATCCAGTTCAGATACTTCATGCAGGCCTCCGCCTTATCGCTCGATGCGGAAGGGACCATCACAAACATTCCATGTCTGAATTCAAAAGGGGTCCTGTAGGAGCCGTCCGGAAGATCAAAGCACATAACAGGAACAAAGGTCTCATGTCCAACCGCATTGTTCAATACCTGTGTTGGATCCCACATATGGGTCGCATCATCAAGGGTAAAACCAATCTTGCCGTTAGATACATCCGCAAGGAACGCGTCCTCTGACGTATCGGTCGGGAATTCCTGTGTGATCAGGCCGTCATTGTACCACTGGTTCAATATTTTCAGGCCTTCCTTTGCCTCCGGTGCAACCGCCATGTAGTTTTCATTGTAAATATAAGCCTTACGCTCATCCTCAAGAGGAACATAGGAACCGACAAAGTTCAGATACATTTTTTCCGTATCCCCGCGGCCGCTCATGCCCCAGGGAGTTCCAAGGCCTTTTTCCTTTACGGCATACAGATATTCGCCGAGCTGCTCTTTCGTAGTGGGTATTTCCATATTCAGTTCATCCAGCCAGTCCTGACGGATATAAGATATGTGGCGGGCGCTTTCCGTACCGCGCTGTTTCATAACCGCAAAACGTTTGCCGCCATCTTCTCCAATACCCTGTGCCTCACCACAGAATTTTGCAATGTCAGAGCCGTACTTTGCGTAAGCGTCGGTCAAATCTGTTAATGCCCCGCTGCTTGCATAATTATAATACAAAGCCTGGTCATAAGTAAATACGATATCAGGGGCCTGTCCGCCTGTCATCATGATGTTCAAGGTGTCATCGGAGCCTGATCTGGGAACAGACACATACTCAACATTGATATTGAATTTTTCTTTCACCTGATCCTTGATGTACTGAGTAAGGGTATTGTTCTCGGTCGTCGTTCCGGGAGCGGCGTTGCCTCTGTCCCAAACCATCACACGGATTGTAACCTCGTCGCCGAAAAGATCATCCGCCGACGCAGTCCCGCCGTCTGCCTCCCCGCTCTGCGCAGCTTCATTTCCCTCATCCTTCGGGGATTCGCTTTCGCTTCCCGAGTCCGAGGATGAGCCGGAGGGGGACGAGGGATTCCCTGATCCGCCGCACGCTGCCATTCCCATGGTCATAGCTGCCGCCAGGAGAACTGCAAACGATTTTTTGATTAAATTCCTTTTTAACATTTTATTACCTCCCTGAGATTATTTTATTAAAATATCCCGTGGAAACATCCAAATTAAATCTTCCGGTTTGGATGATCCGCATGAGATAAATTAACCACAAATATACTTAACCCTTTACCGCGCCTACCATGATCCCCTTTGTGAAGAACTTCTGAACAAAAGGATATACGATCAGCATGGGAAGCATGGAAATCACGATGCTGGCCGCTTTGATGTTTTCCGCCACCAGATTGGTGTTCATACCTTCCTCCACCGATACATTCACGGATTCAATAAACTGCTTGAGCACCATCTGTACCGTATAGAGCGTAGAATCATTGATGTAGTACATTACGTCATTGATGCCGTTCCAGCGTCCCACCGCATAGAACAGGCCCAGTGTGGCAATCGTGGGATATACCAAAGGAAGCGCCACGCTGACCAGAGTGCGGAACTGACTGCAGCCGTCAATGGTGGCCGCCTCATAGATCGCCGAATCAATCCCCCTGAAAGCGTTGCACATGATGATCATGTTGTAAGCACTCAGTGCGCCGGGAATGATCAACGCCCATACCTTGTTAATCAGGCCAAAGTCCCTTACATTCAGATATGTCGGGATCACGCCGGGATGCAGGTACATGGTCATGACAAACAATGTCATGATCACCCCGCCGCCGATCAGGTTCTTTTTAGAAAGCGGGTAAGCCGCCAGCACCGTCATGACCAGGTTCACCGCCGTGGAGCCCAGCATCAATACTATGGAATAACCAAAAGCCCGAATAAAGCTTCCGCTGTTGACGGCTCTTATATAGGCCTCCGTATTAAAGCCTACCGGTAGGATAAACACCTTGCCTGCCGTAATGGCATCCTTGGAGCTGAAGGACATGGAAATAACCCGGAGGATAGGAACCATTGCGATACAGGTGACAAGGATGAAAAACAAGGTCCAGCAAAACTGGAATATTTTTTCACTTTTACTATTCAATGCGCTGCTCATTACACAATCCCCTCCTGTCCCATTTTCTTAATCACCGCATTTGCGGAAAGCACAAGGATCACACCGACCACCGTCTGAAACAAGCCCACGGCCGTTGCAAAGTCAAACCGGCCTGCCGCAAGACCCACGGAATATACATAGGTACTGATAACGTCAGCAGCATTCTTGACAAGCGAGTTGCCCATCATATAAGGACGATCAAAGCTGATGGATACAACGTTTCCGATCTGCATGATCAGAAGAACCGTGATGGTGGACGAAATCTGGGGCAGTGTCACATGCCAGATTCTCTGCAGCCTTGTGGCACCGTCTATGTAAGCCGCTTCGCCAAGGGAGGCATCAGTGGCCATCAGGGCCGCCAGGTAAACGATCAGGGAATAACCGGCCCCCTGCCACACGCCCGCAAACCAGTACACGAAACGCCAGATGCCGGAATTGCTTAAGAATGCCACGGAATTAATCCCCAGTACGTTCAGGATATTGTTTACCAGACCGCTGGCCGACAGCAGCTGGGTCACGATACCGGAAATAATAACCCAGGATAAGAAGTTCGGTAAGTATAACAGTGTCTGGGTCGTCTTGCGCACGGCGCTGCTCCTGAGCTCGTTTAAGAATATTGCAAGAAATATGGGGATCGGGAAGCCGATAACCAGATCGCCCAGATTCAGAATCAGGGTATTCATCAGCGCACCCCAGAAATCCCCGGATGAGAACACTTCCCTGAAATTGGCAAATCCAATCCACGGACTGCTCCAGATCCCCTGAAAGATATTGAATTTTTTGAATGCGACCACTACCCCCAACATTGGTTTATAGTTAAACAACACCATATAAACCACCGGAACCACAAGCATGACGTACAGCTGCCAGTTATTTTTCAGGTACAGCCTGGGATTCACCTTTTGCCTATGATTTTTTTTAGCCATGTAACCTCCTCCTTCATTTTGTCAAACTTTCTTAGTAAATTTTATATTTTCCTATATAAATCATCCACCTACCATTTGCTTTTTCGCTTTCGGAATCCTTGCATATTTTGCGTTTTACAAAAACACAAAAAAGTCCCACCCGCCCGATATCAGGGGCTGATGAGACTTTTTTACTCTCGTATTTTATAACCTATTGAATCCAGGCGTATCTGGGATCAACCACCCGGTCCGTCCAGGGATTTCCCGGCAGATGACGGATCATCCAGCAGTAGTACATGGGAAAGGCGGGAGCCGTCACCTGGGGATGGGTCTTACCTCCTTTAATGGCGGCACAGCTTCCATCCCTGATTTTGAATACCTCTTCCCCGATAAAGCAGGCCCCGAAGCCCTCCGGCCTCTCGTAACGGTAGTAATAGACCTCCGGCTGAGGATGGTGATGGGGCGTGTAGCTGGACCAGCCTCCCTGGTGGTTGATGACTTCGCCGTTCACCATATTGGAATAGGGCGCATTTTGGTAATCAAACACTGTGCGCACCGTGCGCTTCATCTTATTATCCCAGACTCCGTTCCCGAAAATATCATCCCGACAGTCCGATGGCGTATAAAATACCGGTTGAAACTCTCTGTCATTCTTTGTGGACTGTACCAGCACCTCACTGTCCTCATTTGCTTTTACAGATATCTGAGTGTCTTTGCATACATGAAGACAGTAAGGCCCCTCCTCAATAAAGCTGCTTCTATGCCCGGTTTCTTTCTTTCTGTTCCAGGAAAAGGTAATGTCTCCCAATACAAGGAGCACTGCCGTCTCCTCTCCGGAACCGGCAAAACGCCTCTCCTCTCCCGCTTTCATGCGGTAGACCGTGATATTCATCATCATGTCATTATCCGCATTTCCCGCCCGGGAGAGAACCTTTATACCCTGACTGTCAAATTCAGGACAGGAAAATAATTCACTCATCTTATGTCCCCCTTTAACCGATCTCGGAAAGCTTCACGGGGCGGTGCTCTTCCACGCTCTTCTTTGCCGCAAGTCCCATGAGCACAGGCTTCAAGCCGTCTTCAACGCCAACCGGGGTATCCGTGTCGTTCTCTATGGCATCAATGAAGCATCCCACTTCCTTTGCAAAGGATTCCATGTAACGCTCCAGGAAGAAATACATGGGCTTTTCTCCTGTAATTCCCTCCGCATTGGAAAGCACCATAGTGGAAGGCGCGTCGTTGGCAGTTGCCGCCATGCCCTTAGAACCGAACACCTCCGCTCTCTGGTCGTAACCGTAGACCGCCTTTCTGGAATTGTCGATCACTGCGATTGCCCCGTTTTCCATCTTCAGAGTGATCACTGCCGTGTCCACATCCCCCGCTTCGCCGATAGCCGGATCCACCAGAACCGTCGACTGCACGTAAATCTCCTGCGCATCGCATCCCGCAAGGAAGCGCACCATGTCAAAATCATGGATGGTCATATCAAGAAACATGCCGCCGGATACCGCTGCATACTCCGCACTTGGCGGCTCGGGATCTCTGGACGTGACCTTAATGATGTGGGGTTCTCCCACCTTTCCGTCCAGGACAGCCTGCTTGAGGGCTGCAAAGTTGTGGTCAAAGCGGCGGTTAAAACCCACCTGATATTTGATATTGCTTCCCTTCAGGGCTTCGATCACCTCACGAATCCTGTCAAGCTCATGATCAATCGGCTTTTCGCAGAACACATGCTTGCCCTTCGCAATTGCCTCCAGCGAAATAGGGGAATGTGTGTTTGTGGAGGAGCAGATCAGCACCGCCTGAATCTCCGGATCATTTAAGATCTCATGATAATCCCTGACCGTGTTCTCAACACCCATGCCGTTTGCCCATGCCGCCGTCTCCTCGTTCATAAAGGGATCCGCGATAGTCTTAATCCTTGCATTTTTCACAAAATTACAGATACTCCTTGTGTGTACCCTGCCGATCCTTCCGGCTCCGATGATTCCAACCGTAATCATAGCTGTCTCCTTTTCCTTTCTATAATCCTGTCTTTTCCGAAATAAATTTTCTTGCCATCATGGCATATTTGAGAGGGTTCGCCTTATCGGGATCCTGCTCGGCTTCCACTACCATATACCCCTCGTACCCGCTCTCCTCCAATACTTTAAAGATCGGGACAAAGTCTATGCAGCCGTCTCCCGGAATGGTAAACGCTCCCGCTCTCACCCCGTCAAGGAAGCTCATCCCCTCTTCCTTCACCCTTGACACAATTTCAGGACGGATATCCTTTAAGTGCACATGCTTAATTCGATCCGCATATTTTTGCACCATGGCAAGGGGATCCTCGCCGCAGTATGCAAAATGCCCGGTGTCAAACAAAAGGCTTACATAAGCGGGATCCGTATCCCGCATCATGCGCTCCACCTCCGCCGCACTCTGTACAACGGTTCCCATATGATGATGGAAGGTAAGGGCAATACCGTATTTTTCCACAGAGAGCTTTCCCAGACGGTTCAGACCGTCACACAGCCTCCTCCATTCGACATCATTCATCACATGCCTTCCCTCAAATACAGGCTGCCGCTGAATCCCCTGGGTACTGTAGCTCTGCTCGGACACACCTACAACCTTTGCCCCCATTTTCGCAAGAAATGCTATATGCTCTTCAAAGCTCTTCTCCGTCTCCTCATAAGGCCTGCTGATCAGAAATGTGGAAAACCATGCATTGCAGATCTCCACTCCTCTCAGCCGCAGCGCTTCCCCCAGAATCTCAGGATCCCTGGGATATTTGTTTCCCACCTCGGAGCCTGTAAAGCCTGCCAGTGCCATCTCGCTGACACACTGCTCAAAGGTGTTCTCCCCTCCAAGATCCGGCAGATCATCGTTGGTCCATGCAATGGGTGCGATCCCAAGCTTTACTTTTTTACTGTCTAACATCTTCTGTCTCCTCCCTGTTAATATTTTCTGGCCTCCTGACGTTTTTCCATCAAAGCCTCATATTCTTTGAGCTGTTCTTCCGATTCCGCCACCTGGGCAAGGCCCACATTCCACCAGGAGCCGTAGCCGTCCGTCATGGTCTTAGGAAGCACCTTGATATCTATCAGGGTGGATATGCTCTGTCTCTTTGCATCCTCCAGCGCGTCCTTAAGCTCCTGCTCATTCCGCACCGTATAGGTCTTTACTCCGTAGCCTGACGCAACAAGCGCATAGTCAATCGGAATCAGGCCGCCGTTCAGGCTTCCCTGATCATCCCGGTAGCGGAACTCCGTAGCCAGGCTTCCGATTCCATGGCTCATCTGCAGATTGTTGATACAGCCGAAGCCGCAGTTGTCAAAGAGCAGCACATTAATCTTCTTTCCCTCCTGCAGGGAAGTGACAAGCTCCCCATGGAGCATCTGGAAGGAGCCGTCCCCGCACATGGCATAGACCTCTCTTTCCGGCTCTGCCAGCTTTGCTCCCAGAGCCGCCGCAATCTCGTACCCCATACAGGAATAGCCGTACTCCATCAGATAGGTGTCCTTTACGTCCGTGGTCCACATTCTCTGAAGATCTCCCGGGAGACTTCCCGCGGCTCCCACCGCAATCGCATCGTCATCAATCGTATCCCTGATCAGGGCAATAGCCGCCGTCTGCGTCAGCCTTGTTCCCGTCATCTCCATAAATTCAGGTACAGTCGCCGGATTTCCCGCCTTGATGAGGGGTTCAAAGCCCTCCCCTGCCGCATAATTTTTCAGACGTTTGTATTCCTTTTCCCAGCTCTCCTTCGCCTTTTCCACCTCTCCGTCATAGCCACTGACATAGCCTCTTTCCTCAAGAATCCTCTCTTCCCGCAAAAGTGTCTCCTTTGCGTCGCCAATCACCGCTACGGCATCCATCTTGCCCGCGTCAAAGCGGCTCACGTTAATGCTTACAAGCTTTACATCCGGGTTCCGGAAAAGCCATTTGGAGCTGGTTGTAAAATCCGTCAGCCTGCTGCCCACACTGATGATCAGATCCGCTTCCTTTGCGATGGTATTGGCCGCAAGATTACCGGTAACTCCCACTCCTCCCAGATTACAGGGGTGTGAGGATCTGCAGGCGCTCTTTCCCGCCTGCGTCTCCGCAAAGGGAATGCGGAATTTCTCACAGAAGCGCTCCAATACAGCCCCCGCTTCCGAATAGCGCACGCCTCCTCCGCAGATCACCAGCGGTTTTTTGCTTGCCAGAACCGCATCCGTCAATTCCTTAATATCCGCTTCCACCGGAAGGATACGGCGGATCCTGTGTACACGCTTCTCAAAGAAGGAATCCGGATAGTCGTAAGCCTCCCCCTCCACATCCTGGCTGAGAGCGATACACACCGCGCCCGTCTTAACCGGATCGGTGAGAACCCGCATGGCATTTATCATGGCAGACATAAGCTGCTCCGGCCTTATGATTCTGTCCCAGTATCTGCACACCGGACGGAATGCGTCGTTGGTGGTCACTCCGGGGCAGCTGTCCTGCTCCAGCTGCTGCAGCACCGGATCCGGCTGTCTGGTAGCGTAGGTATCTCCCGGCAGAAGAAGCAGCGGAATGTGGTTTACCGTGGCACAGGCCGCCGCCGTCACCATGTTTGCGGCACCCGGTCCGATAGAGGAGGCTGCCGCGATAATTCTTCGTCTGTTGTTCTGCTTGGCGTATCCCGCCGCCGCATGGGCCATTCCCTGCTCGTTGCGCCCCTGATATACCCTTAAGCTCCCGGGATTCTCGTCCAGAGCCTGACCAAGCCCCACCACGATTCCATGACCGAAGATGGTAAAGATCCCGTCCACAAACTTGTTTTCTCTTCCGTCGAACTCCACGTACTGGTTATCAAGAAAACGAACCAGCGCCTGTGTGACCGTCATTCTTGTACTGCCCATCATTTTCCTCCTCTATACTCTGGCTACCATTTCGCCGTATTTTTCCTTGCTCTGCCGGATGAATTCCTTCACCTGCCCCGGTCCCGGAAGATCCTCGGAACAGGAGTGGGCCGCCACCATCATGGAAGCCTGTGCACTGCCGAACTCCAGACAATCGAACAGATCCCAGCCGTTAAACAGCCCGTAGAAAAAACCGGCTCCATACCCGTCCCCTCCGCCGAAGGACTTGAGCGCTTCCACCGGAAAAGGCCTGACGGAGTAGCTGCTGCCGTCCTTCGTGTAGGCCGTGGAGCCCTGTCTGCCGTGCTTAATCACCACGATCGACGCTCCCTTCTCATGCCATGCCCTGGCGCTCTGCCAGTCATCTCTTCCCGGATCTGTCATCTGCTCCATAAGATCGAACTCCTCCCGGGAGCCCATGATGATATCCGCCTGCCCTGCCACCATGGAATAATAAATGGAAATTTCATCTTTGCAGGTCCAGTTGTAAGCCCGATAATCAATGTCAAAGATCACTTTTGTGCCGCACCCTTTCGCAAGCATCACCGCCTTTAGTGCCGCTTCCCTGGAAGGACTTGCCGCAAGAGAGGTTCCGGAAATCAGAAGCGCTTTGGCATCCGCAATATACTCCTTATCAATATCCGCAGGACAAAGCTGCAGATCCGCAATACAATTGCGGTACATCAGAATACTGGATTCGTCTCTGGAAAGGATTTCCGTAAAGGTAAGGCCGATCTTCTCTCCATGCTCGCATCTGCGGATTCTGGAGGTGTCGATTCCCTCCTTCTCGAAAAAGTGAGTCACAAAATCTCCGAACTGGTCGTCCGACACTCTGGCAAAAAATCCCGCCTTCAATCCGTGTCTCGATACGCCCACCGCAATATTGGCGGGAGATCCGCCCACATATTTCCGGAAGGTGGTGCACTCCTCCAAAGGCTGGAAATAATCCACCGGATTGAAATCCACGGCAATCCTCCCAAGAAGCACCAGATCCATGGGTCTTTTTTCATCAAAGGTGATATATTTCACTTTCTTTTCCTCCCCTACTCCTGCCAAAGCTTCCCATAGATCTCAAGGATATCCGCCTTGGAAACTGTCTTGATCGTGTTGGAGGGACTTCCGCTTGCAAGAGCGTCGTCCGCCATCTTATTCATCACCGCAGTGAATTTTTCCTTTTCGATTCCATATTCCGCAAGAGTTGGAATCTCAAGCTCTTCACAGATCGCCGCAACCGCATCCAGAAAAGCCCGGGCCTTTTCCTCATCGCTCTGGCCCTCCCGTGTCACCGAAACAGCGTCTCCCAGCCGTCCGAACCGCTCATAAGCGCCGTCCAGTGCAAAGCCGAGACATTCCTTCAGAAGCATGGCGTTTGAAATGCCGTGGGGAACATGGAACAGTGCGCCGATAGGACGGCTCATTCCGTGTACCAGAGTGACGGAAGCGTTATTAAAGGCAATCCCCGCTTCCAGAGCAGCCAGAGACATTTCCTCTCTCGCCCTCACATCACTTCCCTCCCGGAAGGCTTTCGGCAGATTGGCGAATATCCTCTTTACGGCAGAGAGTGCAAAGACATCGGTAAGCGGCTGGGCCTTCACCGAGGTATAAGCCTCCACCGCATGAGTCAGAGCGTCCAGCCCTGTGGCCGCCGTGATCTTCGGCGGTGCCGTCATGGTAAATCTGGGATCAATGACGGCCACATCCGGCATCAGCACATCCCCTTTAAGCAGCATTTTAATCTCTCTGTTCGTGTCCGTGATAATGGTAAACTTCGTTGCCTCCGAGCCGGTTCCCGCCGTGGTTGGAATCGCCGCCATGGACGGCATCCGTCCGCCGATCTCTTTTCCCATGTAGTCGCTGATACTGCCCCCGTTTGAGGAAAGAGCCGCAACCGCCTTCATGGAATCAATCGGACTTCCGCCTCCCAGGGCAATAAGAAAATCACAGTGATTGTCTACATAGCATTTAAGCCCCGCCTCAATCATCACGTCCGTGGGCTCCCCGTTAATCCCGTCATAAACGGAAAAGCCGATACCCGCCTCCTCCAAAACAGCTGTCACCTTATCCAGATTTCCCAGCCTTCGCATGGATTTATCCGTCACAACCAGCGCATGCTTCCCCATCTTAACAAAGCTCTCCGCCGCCTGCTCCAGCGCGCCGCTTCCGCTTATGATCTTCCCCGGCATGATAAATTCTCTTCCCATTATGATTTTACCTCCATAATAATAGTCTTTATTTCAAAGGCCCTGAAGGAAAGCGCCGCCGCATTATCCTCCGTCTCCCGCCTGATTCCTTTCCCTTCCATCAAATCGGTTTCCCAAAGTCCCGCCAATGGAAGATGTGACAAAAGCCGCACTCTCTGAGGATGTCCGCAGGCCTCATAAAGCCGTATCACCGCCCTGCCGCTTCCGTCCTCCGCAAGCTTTACGGATTCCGCGGCCACATGACAGCTTCCGTCCTCCGAATCCAGTTCAAAGAGAGCCTTCCTTCGCATAAGAGCCCGGCAGCCAGCAGCCAGCTCCTCTCCCAGATGACAGCGGCGGTCAAACGCAATTCCTCTGTGTACCACCTGCGCCTGTATCCTGTCACCCCGGAAGGGATAACAGGCATAGGAAAATTCCTGCACTCCCTGGTCGGCATGGGGATCCGGCTTAAGAGGCGCCCGCAGCAGTGTCAGGCTGATCCGATCCTCCTTGGCGCTGTATCCATATTTGCTGTCATTAAAAAGAGCGATCCCCTCTCTTCCGTTCTCCAGCAGGCCGTAGCGGTGGCAGCACACCTCGTATCTGTCCTTTTCCCACTGATAGGATGCGGTGGACGGCCGCGCGCATTCCCCGAAGGCGATCTCGCCAGTCATCCACCCGGATCGTACCGCCGCAGGAAAATCCACCTTCAGCATACGGTGTCTCTCCCTCCAGTCGATTTTCATATGAAACTCCAGGGCAAGCCCGTCCTCACTCAGACAGATAATCTGCGTAAATTCAGAGCTTCTGACTCTGCCTGTAAGCAAAAACGCCTGCCGCCCCTGATAGTCCGTCGGTTCAACCTTCCAGTCCCCCATATCTATGGGATCCTCCTCCTGCTCATACATGCTGCCGATCTCCCAGGCATCGTAATAGCCGTTGATATTCCGATACAGTCTCAGAACATTCATGGGCCGGGATTCCCTTACGAATTCTTCTCCGTCCAGAGAAAGCCGCAGGATTCTCCCGCAAGGATCAAGCTGCGCATATAATCGGCCGCTCTCAAGAATATATGGCTCCTCAGATGCCTTCGGCGCTCTCCTGCAGGGCTCCGGTGCCCCGTCCGCCGCAATCCCAAGGCCGTTAAGCGCACGCTCAAGAAGCTCTTTTCCTTCCGCATAAATTTTATCCAGCTCCTCACAGGCTTCCCCATGTACACGGGCAATACCGGTTCCGGGCAGAATATCGTGGAACTCCTGAAACAGGAGACGCTTCCAGAGTTCCTTCAGCCGGTTGTGAGATGCCATCCCGTCCCGCTTTTTATGCGTATCCGGAGTCTTTGGGCCGCTTTTCTCTTCCCGGTGCAGCGTATACACTGTATTCCAGTATTCCGCCTCCTTCAGCATAGCCTCCGCCCGGCGGACTCCCTTCTTTGTCCCTGCCTGCGCCGTATAAACGCCTCTGTGCCATGCCAGATACAGCTCGCCGGCAAACACATTCTCCGTTCCCCTCTCCTCAAGCTTTTCAAAATAAGTGACCGGATCCGCATATGTCGTCCTCGGCGCGCCTTCCAGATCCCGGCATCTTCTTACCGTCTCTAAAAGCTCCCTGTCAGGGCCTCCCCCTCCGTCTCCATATCCGAAGGGATAGATCATTCCCTCCATGTCCTCGCATTGTATCCTGTCGTCTTCCCATCTTCTCACCATATCGCCCGGCGAAAAGGAAGCGTTGTTTTCCTTGTAAAAGTGAGCGAGCACTCTGCTGCCGTCGATCCCCTGCCACCAGAAATCATTGTAGGGGAAGGGCTCGCATTCCGGATCCTGCCGGATCATCTTCTGGGAGGAAAAATAAGGCACCCCGCATTGTATCATAATCTGCGGCAATGCCCCTGAAAAGCCGAAGGTATCCGGCATCCAGGCCAGGCGGCAGTCTCTTCCGAGCTCCCGAAGGAACCACTCCTTGCCGTATAAGAACTGTCTCACCAGGCTTTCCCCACAGGGCATATTCGTGTCACACTCCACATAAACCGCACCCTCCGGGATTATCTGGCCGGCTCTCACTTTCTCCTTTACCCTCTCCCAGATATTCGGATAAGATTCCTTCAGATACTCCAGCACGGGCGGTTCACACAGCAAAAACCGATACTCCGGATAACTCTCCATGAGAGAAAGCTGATTGGAATATGTTCTGGCAGCCTTCCGCCTTGTCTCCTCCGTGGTCCACAGCCACGCCAGATCCAGATGAGACTGTCCAAATATGGTAAACTCCGGTGCCGTTGATCCGTTTACGGCATCAAGCAGAGGCCTTAAGTGCGCCGCCGCCCTCTTCACAGACCCGGCAAGCAATTCCTCCTCAAGCTCCAGATCCACTGTTGTCACAAACCTCTTCAGCCCCTGCGTCACCTTCATGGCCCGCAGAGATCTTACCGGCAGGCGGGGCAGCAGGGAATACAGCGTCAGATAATCCATGGAGGCCTGAAAAATATCCTCCTGCCACACCGCCGTCATACAGGGGCGTATCACCTGCCGGGGAGCATCCGTCACCTCAAACGGAAGCTGTCCCTCCTGACAGTAACCGCCGTCCTCCATCCTGGGTCCGTGTCCCGCATAGCACTCCGCCGCAATCTTAATTCTCTGTCCGGCCTTGGCATTTTTCGTGAGCGTGACGGTCTTATGTATTTTATCAACCGCTCCCGCCTCCGCACCGTCCACCCATACCAGCATCTCCTCTCCCACTCCCGGCAGGAGAACCAGATGCTTTCCGGAAAGTTCCTCGGGAATCACCCATTCAGCGAAAAACCAGCCGTATTCCCATGGCCTCCCCCACGGTGTTCCGGGCAGGTAAGGCTTTGCCCTTTCCTTTTCGCACCTGCCGGCCTCCTCAAAGGAAAGCCTCTCCCGGGTTGTAAATCCATGAACTTCCATGGCTTCTAATATCTGAAAATAGTGCTTTGGCAGTTCTGCTGCGCAGAGATCGAATCTGTCCTTCCACTGCCTTCCCGGGTATACATTTCTGTTATCCATTCTTCCTCCATTCCACCAGCAGCAGGATTGCAAGAGCCTGTCCATAGGGCATCTGCTTTAACGGAATCTCTTTATAAAAATCCTTGCCGGTTCTTCCCATAGGAGTCCCATAGGATACCTGCCCCAGCACGCCCTCATCGGAGATCAGATCCAGAATGACGCCAAGCGCCCTGTGCGCCACCGAAATATATCTTTCTTCCAGAACCCCTGTATGGATCCCTTTCAGAATTCCGTATGCAAAGCCGCATGTGGCGCTGGCCTCCACATAGGAGTCCGGATCGTCCAGCAGCGTATGCCACATGCCGTTCTTCTCCTGAACCGCAACAAGAGCGTCCACCTGGTTTATGAGAGCCTGTTCAAGTATCCTGCGTATGGGTCCGGGAACCTCAATCATGTCAAGAAGCTCCGGAATCGCTATGGTAATCCAGCAGTTGCCCCGTCCCCAGAAAGCGCCCGCAAAATTATTGCGTTCCAGAAAGGTCCAGCCGTGATACCAGAAACCGGTCACCGGATCCTGAAGATATTTTAGATGGAGCAGAAACTGATACTGGGCCTCCTGTCCGTAATCCTCCCGGTTCAGGATGCGTCCCATATTGGCAAGAAACAGCACTGTCATAAACAGCGTGTCGTCCCAGATCTCCTCATCATTCAGATCATCCGAGGTCTGGTGCTGAATCCCGCCCTCCCTGGTTCTCTTCATATCCCGCATAATCCACTCCGCCGCCTCCCTGCAGGGCTCCAGGTAAGTCTCGCTCTCAAGATACTCTCCCAGATAGGACATGGCGAGATAGGGTGCCATGGTATTTACATTCAGCTCCGGAAAGCCGATGGCCAGCTGGCTGTCATAAAATTGAGTCAGCATATTCAGATAGCTCTGCTCCCGGGTGGAATCAAAGAGCTTCCAGAGGCCGTACAGCCCCACTCCCTGGGTCCATTCCCAATGGGCGTACTTTTTCAGCTCTTCCTCGGATATGCGCTTCTTCTCCCTCATGTTCCGCATAAAGGGCTCATCATCCTCGTACAGAATCGGTGAAAAGGCATCGAGAAGCTTCCCCAGTTTTTCATCCACCTTTACCCTCATCCTTTCTCCGTGTTCCTCCATCGATTCTTCCTCTTTCCCGTCATGGCACTCCGGTGTTTTCTTTAATGTTCCCGATTCCGCAAGCTTCCTTTCCAGACCGTCAAGAAGCTCGATCAGCTCCGAGGGGTGCCGTACCGTATAGTCCGGCTCCCAGTCCTCCTCCTCAAATGAGTGGAAGTAGCGGGGGGACCAGTCCAGCCAGATGCTGGTAATCCCGAAGCGGTTTGCCCCGGCCACATCCTTTTTCAGGTTGTTGCCGATCATGACAATACGTCCTTTATCCTCCTGCGTCAGGCCCATGGCATCCATTGCCGTCCGGAACATGGCCGGTTCCGGTTTCTCCACTCCAACCGTTTCCGAAACCACCCATCCGTCAAAGCAGTGAAGCAGCCCGTTTTCACGGTATACGTTTTGAAACGATTCCTCCAGCCCGTCCGCCACCAGGGCAATGGCGTAACCGGCCTGATGCAGCGTTTCCAGCACCCTGCCCGCATCCTCAATGAAATCAGCCCTCTGTACGATCTCCGGTTTATCTTCCGCATACCGCTGTGTGGACTCGTCTATAATGGTGTCTCCGCTGTCCGTAAAAATAATCAGTTTCTTATTTTTTCCCATAACCCCCATCCTTCCATCTTTATATTTTCTTGCATCTTTTGGATAATCCTGATATACTTACCCTCAAATCTTTCGGAAAAACCCGAAGAAAGAGGTGTGTTTAATGATTCAGCCCATTCACTACAGCGAAAAACAGTTTATCATCATCAATGATATCTCTCATTCCCTGTTTTATTTTTTTGACTTCGATATGCGCTCCAGCCAGGTAAATATGGAGTTTGAGCATTTTCATCCTTACTATGAGATCCATGTTCTCCTGAGCCCTAACGCCATCCACTTTCTGGAGGGTGTCCCCTATCCTATAGAGAACCACGACTTTGTACTTTTGCCCCCTCCCATGCTGCATAAGAGCTGCTATCCGGAAAACGAACCCTCAAAGCGTCTGATCATCAACTTCATGTTTCCGGAAAACGGCTTCGGCTTTCAAGACGCTTTTCAGGAGCTTCTTGTCCCCTTTAACCAGAAGGTTCCCATTTACCGTTTCCCCGAAAAACAGCTGGGCGTTCTCACCGACCTGATCAACCAGATCGTAAGCCTTGCCTTTCAGGGGCAGTCCGATGCGCCCTTTGCCACAAGGGAGCTTTCCGGCACTCAGGAACTGGTGCTGCACAGTCTCTTTATCCGCTTTCTCTACTGCCTTACTCTGTTTCAGGACAGCAATACCTATGAGAAAAAGCAGGTGAATGATAAAATCACGGAACGGATCTACTCCGTGTCCAATTATATCCACACCCATTATCACGAGGCGCTGACCCTGGAAGGGCTGGCCAGGGAATCCTATATGAGCCCCTATTATCTATCCCATCAGTTCAAACGCATCACGGGCTACACTATCACGCAATATATCCACCTGGTAAGGGTTCGCAACTGCCAGTTCCTCCTGACCAATACCCAGAACAAAATCACGGATATTGCCATGGAATGCGGTTTTGTAAGCTTTTCCCAGTTCAACCGGGTATTCCGGAAATTCTGCGGAGAATCCCCCTCCGAATACCGGAAAAACCATGCCGGAGAGCATCAGGCTGAGAAGGCGGAAAAAGCAGGAAAGAACGCCTCACTTTTTACCCCCCCCCTCAGCACAAACACACGTTCCTACTTCGTAGCGTTAGCAATACGGAAAGTATGGTCAAAGCTTGTATAATCCGTATAGTACATGGTAAAGCTTCTGTCATCACTCTCCTCACTTCCGAAAATGCCGTCGATAAATCCATGGGTTCCGAAACCGGGACCTATGACAATGGCATCCTGCTCATTTGTAAGATACACGTCCTTTTGCTTCACCAGAATCCGTTTCCCCTTCAGGCCAAACATACTGAACGCATCGGCATCTGCCTTCTGCGCCCCCAGAACCGCAAGCTCTATCCGGAAGGGCGCTCTCTCTATCCCGTCAAGCTTTACGTTAATCTCCACTCCCTGCGCAATCTCCCGGACTCTGACCGCTATCGTCAGATCGGGCCCCAGCTTTCTTTCTCTTTTGGAATGATCCATCTTCCACCAGTCGCTGGTTCCCTGATTCTCCTGAAAGGGAAGGTAATACCAGCCCCGCATTACCTGGGTCAAAAGGAAGCCGTCCCGCGTCTTTTCCAGAGTTTCCGGCACAAAGGCTCTGTGCTCGCAGATACAGCCTCCGATTTTAAGCGCCACGTCTATTGACGAATTGGTAAAATACAGGAAATTACTTTTTCCTTTCATCAGGGTACAGGTGATGTCCCCCCTTCGCATCCTGACAATTCCGGACTCTTCATAGACCCGTTCAAAATCCGCAGGTTCCGCACAGCCATCCCACTCAAAATCGATCAGATCCGGACGGTTCATATAATGAATCAGAATATCCGGTGCCTCCAGATGATTCTCCTCCACAAGTTCAAAGATATAGTTGGCGAAATCCAGAAATTCCGGGATGTCCCTGTCCTTTCCCATAGTCAGGTACTCCCAGTAATAGTATCTGGGATAGATCCTTTTACCATTATCCTGCCTGGTGGAATTGGCCGTAAAAATCGTGCCGTCAGGCTCTATGTAGGTAAGCATCATGCGCAGATTACGCACTGCATGTTCGAAGTAAAAATCCTCCCCCGTACATCTTCCCATGGTGATCATGGCATCGTTATTGATACGGTTGTAGTTGCCTGCGGATTTCTCCGCAAACTCCCCGTCCTCATTGCAGTCTATCCCCTCCGCCAGATAAATCTTCGCAGTCTCCATAAACTCAGGCTCCTCAAAAAACTCCGCACACTCCATGAGATTGGACGCTATCGCCCAGCGGTGGTTGGGCGTGTGAAAGCCTCCCGCCAAGAGCCCGCTGGCAGACTTTCTTGCGATATCATACATCTTCCGGTAAATTTTCTCCTGCCATGCATCTCTCTCATTATCCCTGAGATAATGGAGCACGGGCAGCATTCGCTTTATGATAAAGGCCGTGTCCGGAGCGGAATGGAAATTACAGCGTATCAGGTCAAAAAGGCCATCCTCGTGCTGAAACCTGGCCACATAGTCAAGGGCAAGAACAATGCGCTTTGCTATTGCCTCGTCCCGGTAATATACACTGCGGCTGTTGCTGTAGGCTCCCGTCATATCATAGATGCGGTATATTGTATATTTTGCGTCCATCAGATCCGTCTCTTCCGGACATCCCCCGTAATATGGACTGTTCTCGTCCATCACCTGAATCCGAAGCGCCCTCTTCACTCTTTTGTCATTTTCCCTTACAATCCTCTCATAATGCTTTCTCATATCCTTCTTCCTCCTTTGAAAGCAAGCTTTTCCCACTATCTTTATTGTACTGTTCCAACGCAAATTTATCTATGTGAAATTTGTCCGTCTGTATGGGAAACCTTGCGTTTTTTGTTTTTTTTGCGGACACCACTTAAAGTGATGCCGTTACATCGTTCAAAAAAAGAGAGCTGCGTGCAACTCTCTTCTTTGATATTCGTCTTATACAGAAATAGATTTTTCAAACATTTTAATTTTAGGCATAATATTTTGCCTGGGCCTCCCACATTCTGGCGTAGCTCCCTCTTGCAGCGGTAAGCTCCTCATGGCTCCCCCGCTCCGCAATCCGTCCGTCCTCAAATACAATGATATCGTCGCAGAACCGGCAGCTGCTCATCCTGTGGGAAATATAAATACTGGTTCTCCCCTCCACCATCTCGTTAAAGCGGGCGTAAATTTCCGCCTCAGCCTTGGGATCAAGGGCTGCCGTGGGTTCATCCAATACCACAACCGGTGCGTCCTTGTACAGAGCCCTTGCAAGGGCAAGCTTCTGTGCCTCCCCGCCGCTGATCTCCACGCCGTCCTCATAGTCCTTGTAGAGCCAGGTATCCAGCTTCTCCTCCATTCCCTCCACCATCCTGTCTGCGTCCGCCCTGCGGAGAGCCTCCCAGATTCTCTCCTCGCACCTGGGATATCCCGCCGTGACATTTTCCCACAAAGGAAAGGCAAAGAGCTTGAAATCCTGAAATACCACTCCGAAAAGACTGCGGTACTCCTCCTCGTCATATTTGCGGATATCCACTCCGTTCAGAGTGATACGCCCCTGCGTCGGCTCATAGAGGCGGCACAGAAGCTTGATAAAGGTGGTTTTTCCTGCGCCGTTTCTTCCCACCACCGCCAGCTTCCCACGAATATTCAGCTTACAGTTCACATCCCTTAACACCATCACATCGCTCCCGGGATAGTGGAAGCTCACATGCTCGAAGGCCAGCTCGTACGCTCCATCCGTGCGCTTCTCCACAGGAATGGAGCCCTTTGCATGGAGGTTCTCCGTATCCAGAAAAGCAAGGAATTCCTGCATATAGGTGCAGATCTCCCGCAGCCTGCCGTGGCTTTCAATGATGGAAAAGCAGGCATTCCCGAACTGATTCATCGCTCCCGCATACCGGGTAAAGGCTCCGACCGTAATTGCCCCTGTGACGGTCTTAACCGCCACCAGCAGATAGGCACAGACCGTAAAGACACTGCCCACCACCTTGTTTGCATCCCCCTCCTTCCTCTGCACGTCATACATACTGCGAAAAAAGGCCAATGACTTTTCGATAAATCCCGCCGTGTTTTCCAGAATCATCTGAGCCATGTCATAAATCCGAACGATCTTTGCCGCCCTGGGATTTTCGTAGATCTGTCCCAGCAGACAGCTCAGCTTGTTTTCGACCCCTGTATGAGACCCGAAGAGCTCCATCTGCTTTGCGGCAAATTTCTCAAACACTCTTGCGCAGCACAGCGCCATCCCCGCCATCACCCCCAAAAACAGCAAAAGGGAAAAGATGGGAGAGGCGGCTTTCTCCATCCATCCGCCCGTCTGCACCGGCTTTGACAGACACAGGCCGATCACAAGAAAAGAAGCAAACAGTACGTTCAACATGGCCTCCAGAATATTACAGTAATGATACAGCAGCACTCCAAGGCTTCCGTACATGTCGGCCGTCCTCTCCGAGTAGAGGATCTTCTCCGCCACCTCCGGATTTTCCATGGTCTCGTAATCCATGGAAAAAGCTTTTTCCCGCAGCCAGACATAAAAAACAAGCCAGATCTTATGGTCATATCCCTTTGTCTTACTCTTGATTGCGGAAATCGCCGCTCCCGCAGCCAACTCCGCCAGAAGGAGCGCGAGAGCCATCTCTGCCGCCTGCCTGTAATTTCCTCCAAGCAGGCTGTCGATCATCTCCGCAGTCAGAAAAAGGCCCGCATAAACCCTGACAAGGGAAAAAAACACTTTCAGAAGATGAATCGGGATAATCACCGAATCCACGGAATGGATCCTTTTCAGAAGCCTGAACCCGGTCTTATGAATTGCGATAAAGTTACGCATAGCTTTCTTCCTCCTGTCTCTTTTTCTGATAATACCTGGCCTGCAATGCGAACAGCTCCGCATAGGCTCCCCCTTTTTCCATCAAATTCTCATGATTCCCCTCCTCGATGATGCGTCCCTTTTCCATAAAGAGAATTCTGTCGCAGAACCGGGTGGAGCTTAACCTGTGGGAAATAAAGATGCTGGTTCTTCCCTGGATCATCTCATCATATCTTTCATACATCCCGCTCTCCGCAATAGGATCCAGGGCCGCCGTGGGCTCATCCAGTATAACCACGGGTGCATCCTTGTACAGAGCCCTTGCCAGCATCAGCTTCTGCAGCTCTCCCCCGGAAAACGTCACGCCGTTCTCGTCCAGATCCTTATTCATATAAGTCCCGGCTCCATCCGGAAGCTCTCTGACCTTTTCGAGAAGCCCCGCCGCCTCAAGACTCTCTTCAAGCCTTCTTCCATCCTCCCGGCCTGCGCCGCAGCAGGAAACATTCTCCGCCAAAGGAAAGGAGAATGCGAACACATCCTGGAATACAACGGAAAATTCCCTGAAGATATCCTTTTGAGACAGACCGGCCATATCCTGCCCGTCCAGAAATACCTTTCCGGATGTGGGACGGTAGAACCCGCAGATCAGCTTGATCAATGTGGTCTTCCCCGCTCCATTCAGGCCAACCAGGGCCAGCTTATCTCCCGGACGGATCGTGAGATTCATGTTGTGGATGGTATCCTCTTCGCTCCCCTCATAGCGAAAGCTCACGTTTTCCAGACGGATCTCATGGAGTCCTCCCGCCCTGGAGGGTTTCTCTTTTCCGTTATCCTGTACCGTTCCATAGTCCATAAAACCCCGGTAAGAATCCATGAGCTTTTCGTTCTGCCAGATTTGCTGCAGGGAATCAAACAGACCGCTCATCCATGCGCCAAATCCTGCCACGATCCCGATATACAGCAGAAAGGACGCAAGAGACAGTCTTCCCTTCGACATCTCCCAAAGCAGATACCCGTAGATCAGAATGTTCCGCCCAAAGGACAGCAGCTTTTCCAGAATCCCGGCCGCCATATATCCCTTCTCCTGTTTGTCAATCAGCTTCACGATCCTGTCGATCATCCCGTGGAGAGTTCTCAGAAACCACCGGTCCATCCGGTAAATCCGGATATCCTTTCCGCTCTGCGGCTGAATGGATTCCCGGCGCAGATACCGAAAGCCCTTCCAGTGCTTTTCGATCTCGTCCTCCATGGCATAGGCCCGCCTGCCAGCCAGGGTGTGCAGGACGGCTGCGAGAAATGTCTGCAAGATCAGCAGCAGAAGCAAAAGCAGGCTTTTCCTTCCGATGATCACACTGTAGGCTGCCAGGCCGCCAAAGCTGATCGCCATATCACAGAAGCTTTTCACGTAAGCCTCGATCCCCAGGCTGTTACCCGTAAATATGTTCCTGCTTGCCGCCGCCTTTTTTCCCTGTCCCGTGCTGCTCTCCAGACTCTGCCCGTCCATTTCCAGTGTCTTCCTGAAATATTCCATTCCCATTCTGCCCCGGAACAGCATCAGATGACTGTCCCTCAAAACCCGCAGATGACTCTGCAAAAAACGGACTCCCTGCAGTAAGACCACGTACCCAAGGATCAGCATCAGAATCTCCTCCGGCTTCCTTTCACTCACCAGGCAGGCTGCCACGGCCCCCGCAAGGGCCGCCTCCAAAAAGGGCAGAAGAATACTGCAGACCGCATCAAAAACGCAGACTGCGAGCGCTCCCGCCCCCTCCTTCTTTCTCAGATAATAAAACGCATAGCGGTAATTGTCCCAGATGGGATATTGTTTTTTCTGCCGCATAACCGTGTGCTCCTTTCGTAAAACATTGGATCCATATGTCTATTCTAAAACGAAGATCCCCCAAATGGGAGATCTTCGCACGAAATGTTTCATTTTTTTCACGAAATGTAATACATACACAGCAATGGCAGCTATTCCCGTCTGCCCCTTTTCTATTCCACAGACCCCATGGCATCCACAATACTGATCCTGTTGATTCTCCTCAAGGGAATGCCGGTTGCCAGAATACACGCACCCGTGGAGAAAACCGTTGCCGCGGCTATGGGAACAACGGGAATGGAAATCAGCCGGAATTCTCCTGCCGCAGCAGCCTCCACGAATACCGCTCCCACATAGCCGGCTATACTTCCTGCCGCCGCTCCGATAATCCCATAATAGAAGCCCTCCCACAAAAATACTTTATACAGGCTCTCCGCACTCATGCCAATGGCCCTCCCGGTTCCGATCTCCGCTGCCCGGGTATGGATGTTTGTATAGACCGTGTTTATGATATTCAAAAGCCCGATCAGGCCGATAAACAGAATCAGCCCCCAGGCCAGAAGCCTGATCTGGGCCCCGCTTTCCTCAAATTGACGATCCGTCTGCTCATAAGAAACCACGGTTGTGCCCGGAATCCTCCCACAGAGCTCTTCCAGAATCCGGTCAAAGGCCTCTCGGTCCGCATCCTCATTGAGAAGCGGACGCAGCTCGGCATAGGCCTCTGTGCCCGCAAGACCAAAATAGATCCTGTCACTGACGAGCACCTGAACTCCATTCACAAATCCGCTGTTTCCCACAGTGAAATAGCCGTCATAACCGCTAAGGGACAACAGCACCGGCAGCGGAATTCCCCCGTACTGATTGACAACAGAGTAATCTCCCAGATGCTCCGTCAGGGAGTCCGAGACATCAAGCAGCGACAGAAAGCTCTGAAGAGTGATAAAAACAGTGACGCTCATTACCAGGGACAGAACGGTGACAGCCGTCCGTCCTTTGCTCCGGCGCAGATTCAGCCCCGCATAATACCGCTCAAAATTCCGGATCCTTTTTGGGCTCCTGCTTCTTCGTCTGAATCTGACTCCCGCTCCGGACATGGCCGCAACGGGGGAGACCCTTGCCGCAAACCGGGCAGCCGGGGCAGCCGCAAGGAAAGCAAATAACAGCGTCACAAGAGCGCTGCCCAGCAGATATCCCCATTTCCCCTGATTATTTGCCGCAATCAGCTCTCGCAGCTGTTTCTGATCCCCTGCGAGAAATATCTCCGGTGAAAGCCCTCTTAAGGCCGCAACGAGAATTCCCTCCGCCGACAGACGGCCAAGCAGAAGACCTGCGGGAATCCCGACCGCGCACAAAAGCAGGATCTCGGCTGCCACCACCTCATAGAGCTGGCCCTTTTCCGCACCCAGGGCTCGAAGTGTTCCGTACTGACGGATGCGCCGTGTGACCGCGATCTTTAAGATGTTGTAGATTACAAGCCCGGCTGCTGTCAGAACCAGAGCCGCCGTCAGAACTCCCGCAAGCGCAACCCAGGAAAAACCGGAGTCATCCGCCATCCCATCCGACTCGGCGTTCTCCGGATCATAAGAGATTCCAAGAGCGTTCAAAAGAGGAACATTGTAGAGCGTATCCAGCTCATGGATCTCCAACCTGACACACAGATCCTTTATTATCTCCTGAAAATCATCACGGTCCGCCGTACGGATATCCACATTATAATAGAGGTACTCCGGCGGCAAAACCATATCCGCCGTCCCCCATCCCGCACAGCCAAGGATATTGCCGCCCGTATAGCCCAGATAATTGCTCTCCGTAATCCCCACCAGGGTAAACTCCGCATTATAATCATAATCTTCTGTCATAATCCCATGGCGCAGTGCCTTGGAAAGAGAGAGGGAGATCTTATCCCCTATCTTCCCATCGAAGCCCAAAAATCCAAGAGCGTTCTCGGGCAGAGCCAGCTCCATGGGCGCTTTCGGAAGCCTTCCCTCCGCCAGACGAAAGCCGGCTGACCTTGCGGCAATACTTCCATCCTGATATTCCGCCACCCCCAGAGACAGCTGGTCATTCAGCTTCTCTTCTCCCAGGGAAACAAAACGTCCTGTATAGGACAGACGGCTGTCGTTTTCCAACATCCGGACCTTTTCCTTTGTCAGTTGAAGGAAGGTCACATATCGGTCACCGCCAATGACAGCAGCCTGCTGTATGCGCATGGCGGAAAGCACCCCCACAGACTGTCCCACCACCGCAGTCATCGTGGTTGATAACAGGACGGCGGTCAGAATCAGGAAAGCGGTCAGCTTCTGAGCGGATAGCTCTCTGAGAGCAAGAATACGATAATTTTTCATCTGCAGGCCACCTCCGTCACGATTCCGTCCACTATGGACAAACGTCTGCGGGCCATCGATGCAATGCGGCTGTCATGCGTGATGACAACCAGTGCCCTTCCCATCTTTGTACATACCTTCTCAAGCAGCTCCATCACCTCCCCGCCGCTTCTGCTGTCCAGATTTCTGGTAGGCTCGTCCGCAAAAACCACCTGCGGACCTGCGGCCAGGGCGCGGGCAATGGCGACTCTCTGCTGCTGACCCCCTGAAAGCTCACAGGGAAGATGATCCATCCGGTCATGGATGCCAAGCAGCCGTGACAGCTTTTCCAGCTCTGCCAGATCAGGCCGCCTTCTGTCGAGGAGCAGGGGCATGAGAATATTTTCCTTGGCCGTCAGAACCGGAAGCAGGTTAAATTGCTGAAAGACAAATCCTATGCTCCTGCGTCGGAAAGCGGACAGCTCCCTGTCCGAAAGGCTGTAAATATCCCTGTCATCATAGGTCAGCCGTCCCGAGGTTGGACGGTCCAGCCCGGACAAAAGATGAAGCAGCGTGCTTTTCCCGCTGCCCGACGGCCCGGTGACGGAAATAAAATCACCGGGCATGATCTCTAAGGAAGCCATGTCAAGAGCCGTCACCCTGCCTTCCCCTTCCCCGTAAATCTTCGAAAGCTCTTTCGCCTCAATTTTCATAAAAATACACCCTCCTTCTATGGTATAAGGAGAGTGTAAAGGAAAAATCTCAAGAAACCCTCAAGATTTCATATTCAATTCAAAAGACGCCACAGCCCTGGCACCGCCCGGCCGGGTGTTTTTCAGCCTAAGCTCCCCACCGTGCTTCAGACACAGAAGAGAGCTGCTATACAGCCCCATGCCGAAATGCTCCGCATTTTTCTCCGTATTTCCAAAGGGCGCAGGTCCGTTCCTGACCAGCTCTGAAGGAAATCCGGGACCGTCGTCCGATACCGTAAGGAACAGCATATCACCTTCACGGGCCAGGAAAATCTCTATTTCTCTTTCTGCAAAGTGCGCGGCATTACCTATCAGATTCTCCGCAACAGTCAAAAAGATGCCATGATCTATACACAGGGCTTCCTCTTCCTGTACTGACAGGACGATCTTCTTCCCCGGAGCCAGCAACCTCGCCGTCTCTTCCAGCTCCGACCGTATCTGCGCACCATTCACCCTGGCGGTTCTAAGCGGCAGCTGCTCCAGCTGCTGGATACCGCTCATGGCCTCCACATACTGTTCGATCCTCAGAGTGTAGCTTTCCATCCTGTCAAGTACATGTTCATCCGCCCTTCCGCTTTTCATCAATCTGACGCTGCCTTTCAGAACCGTGACCGGGTTGCGCAGATCATGAGCAAAAGCGGCGTTGAGACGTTTGCGCTCCTCGGCCTGGTGCCAAAGCTCCCGATTGGTTCTAAGGAGCTGTGCCCGCATAGTCTCAAAGGCCGCACAAATCCGCCCAAGCTCATCAGATGAAACCTCCGGAATGGAAAAATCAAGGTCATGATTCCGGATACGCTCCGTTCCCTCCCTCAAAATGGCAATAGGCTTTTTCAGCTTAAGGCGGTAAAACAGGATCCCGGCCATTCCCAGCCCTCCTGCGGGAAGCGCAATGGCGGCCAAAAGCCTCGCACCCTCCAGAAGGCGCAGGATGCGCAGCTGTTCCCGGTCAGGCTCATCCAGCCATGTCACCGTTCCGTCAGAGGCAATGACGACCCCGCCCTTGGGATATGCCTCCTCGATCCTTCCGCAAAGCAGATATATTCCCAGGGTCAGCAGCAGCGCCGCCAAAAGACATGCCGCGGACAGCAGAAAAAAAGACTTCCTTAGTCCCATTCCTCTCAGCCGTTCCATCTATATCCACACCCCCAGACCGTCTCGACATTACCGGAAACCGCATATGCGGCAAGCTTCGCCCTGATCTTCCTGATATGCTCCATCACCGTGTCGCTGCTGCCCGCACCGTCTATCCCCCACACACTCTCGTAGATCCGGTCCCGGTCAAAAACCTGCCCCGGATGCAAGGAGAGAAGCTCCAAAATATCAAACTCCCTCCTGGAAAACGCTACCTTCTCTCCCTGTACCGTCACAGTCCTTGCCGCATAATCAATGGCAAGCTCCCCAAAGAACCGCACGGCAGAATCCTTCTGATGCCGCCGCTCCCTCCGCAGATGGGCGGCGATTCTGGCATTCAGCTCGTCCAGATCAAAGGGCTTCACGATATAGTCATCCGCCCCGGCCCGGAAGCCCGTGATTTTGTCGGCAGATTCCACCCTTGCTGTCAGGAAGAGAATCGGGCAGGAGACATGGCTGCGTATCGTCTCACAGACAGTCAGACCGTCCATACCGGGCATGTTGATGTCTAACAGGATCAGATCCGGCTTCTCCTGTGCCCTGCGCACCGCCTCCTGTCCGCTGTAAGCCGCAAGGACTTCATATTCTGCGGCAAAATAAGCCTTCATCATATCCACAATGCCGCTCTCATCGTCCACGATCAATAATCTCTGCCGCACTTTTCTCTCCTCATTCCCGCATACCCGAAGCTCCTTCCCCGGTTTAGTCCTTTTTGTCGTCCGCCTTATCCCTGTATACGATCAGCCTTGTTCCGGACATATAAGGATGGGCTTTGCAGACTCCGCCAAACCATTCATAATCAATATCATTTTCCTTCTTTCCCGCACAAACCTCTGCCACCGCATTGCGGTGTTCTCCGGCAAAAGAAGCATCCACAAAATCCTGATTATGTCCGGTGAGCAGATATCTCGTCTCCTCCAGCACCGGCTTGAGACGATTCAGATTTTCCAGAAACACCTCCATGGGAAGGCTGTGGTCAAGCTGCATCCAGGTATGCTCCACCAAGCTGTCACCGGTGAACAGAATTCCGTCCTTTCTGATAAACAGGCATATTCCGCCCGGCGTATGTCCGGGTACGCCAATAACCTCCAGCCGCACACCGCCCAGATCAATCTGTTCCCCGTGATAAATAGGGGAAAACTCCGGCATCCTCAGATTATTTTTTCTGCAGTTACTCACAAACTGCGGATCTGTAATAAATTCTTCCGCCACAGGAAGATCCGCCGGATTCATGTAAGCCCTGTCAAAATACACGTTCCCGCAAATATGATCCGGATGACCGTGAGTGTTGACCACCATGACCGGAAGATCCGTGATCTTTCGTACCACCGCGTTCAGATCCTCATAGCCATTCATAGTATCAATCACAAGCGCCTTTTCCTCACCAAGCACCAGATACCCGCTGGCCTCGCGATTATCGTCCAGCAGATAAATATAAGAGTTCAGCTTCTTAACCTTGATTCGTTCGTTCATGTATGGTTTCCTCCTCTTTTAATTATCGGGATACCGACGCATTCAGTTTTTCTCCCGCTGCCTGCGCAGAATCTTATCCATGGGCTTTCCCTTGGCCAGCTCGTCCACCAGCTTGTCCAGATACCTGATTTCCCGCATCAAAGGCTCCTCTATGGTTTCCACCCTGACCTTGCAGACCACTCCCTTAATCAGCTCTCTGTCGGGATTTGGCCTTGGCGCATTTCTGAAAAAATCTCCGTAGCTGACGGTGCTCTCAGCGGCTTCCTCTATCTCTCCCGCCTGATAGCCTGTAAGCCAGGAGATAATTTCGTCCACCTCCTTTCTGGTCCGTCCCTTCCTTTCCGCTTTGGCCGTAAGCAAGGGATAAATTTTCGCAAAGCTCATCGCATAAACCTTTTCGTTGTCCATATATGCCTCTCTTTCTACAGAAAGCCGTTTTTTCTTATCCTTACCATCCCATCTCCATAAGCCAGCTGTTCACTTTTTCCTCCCGCATCCTCCCGGTTCCCTCCTTCGCTCTTCCCAGTACCAGTTCCCCGCAGATGCGGCCATCCAGCAGATACAGAATCCTGTCACAGCAGCTGGCAATTCTGCCGTCATGTGTCACCATCAGAACCGAAGTCCCTTCGCGATTCAGTCTCACAAGCTCTGTCATAACCTCTGATGCGGCTCTTTTATTCAGGGATCCTGTCGGCTCGTCGGCAAATAAAATCTCAGGCCTGTTCATCATGCTCCTGCAGATACAGGCTCTCTGCAGCTGCCCTCCGGAAACCTGAGTGATCCTGCGATCCTCCAGACCGGAAATGGAAAGCTTCCGCATCAGGTCTCTTGCCGTCTTTGTGAGCTCATCCGCGGACTTTTTGCCTTTCCCCTTGTTGGCCTGCACTGCCGGAAGAAGAATATTATCCAGGATATTCAGATTAGCCAGCATATTCATCTGCTGAAACACAAACCCCATGCGTTTCATCCTCAGCCTTGCCTTTTCATCCTCGGTCAGTCCGGTGACCTCCGTGCCTCCAAGCCACACCCTGCCCCCGGACGGCTGATCCATGCCGGTAACCTGATATAAAAGTGTGGATTTTCCCGATCCGGACGGCCCCATGACCGCAAGCAGCTCGCCCTGACTCATCTCAAAGGAGACCTGATCCAATATCTCCCCTTTCCTCAGCCCTTCCACTCTCAGCAGCTTATCCGCCGTATCTGATTTAGCTTTCGCCTCGCACATTGTTTTCTCACCCTCCCTCATGTCTGGCCGTTCCCGCGGCAGCACTCAAAGGCTCCGATCCTCCTGATCCCCTCTATCCCCATAAGGACCGCACAGGCCGCAGGTCCGAGAAGCACAGCCGGTATGAAGGCCAGTACCCAGTCCCAGGAAATCACGAACCGGAAGCTTTCTGCGCCAAAGGCGCTCAATACCAGCCCGCAAACCCTCTCTCCGCAAAGAATCCCCACTAAAATTCCGGCAATGAGACCCATAATGACCGGAATAAGCCCCCTGAAAAAGTAAAGCCTTTTCATGTCCATACAGGTAAAGCCCAGGGCCTTATGCAGAGAGACCGTATAGCGCTCCTTCTCCACAATCAAACGCATAAACAGCATAACCACCACCGAAATCACAAGGACTGCGATCGCCAGAACCGCCAGAAAGGCAAGGCGGAGCTGTCCCAGCGTCTGTCCATAAGTATCCCTCACGTAATCCGCTATATCCGTGACATCCGCTCCCATCTGCCTGTAGTGAGACATCCACTGTCCTTTCCCCTCAGAACCATTGAGGGAAACATACAGGATACTCCACATGGCGGGCGCAGAGCTACCCGTCTCAAAGGCCTTCGCCGTTCTGCCGCCGTTTGTAATATCGGAATAAATGCCGCAGACCGTATACTCCTCAGGCTTTCCATCTATCATGAGCCGTACAGTGCTGCCGACATCCAGCCCCAATTCATCTGCATTCATGGCTGACAGTGCGATCTCTCCTCTCTTCTCCGGTAGCGAACCCTCCGAGTAGCTGACCGGGAAAATACTGTGATCGCCCGTTTCCACGGTCAGACTGATTGTCTCTCCATCCGGCAGAACCGCTCTTACGGATCCGGTCCGCAGCACTGCAAACCTCTCAACCTCCGCATCCAGCCTCAATGCGGCTGCAATCTGTTCCGTTGCCAGATCAATATTATCCGTCTGCCGTACATCCATTCGGAGCTCGCCATCTCCGATCCCCATATAGGTCACGAATTCCGGAGCGGACATGGTACTGTACAGATTCCGGGGCACAAGCGCCAGAAAGGTACAGGCTGCTGCCACCAGCCCGATCACGATATACTGCCCCATGCTCTTTTTTCGCTCCCCAGACTGAAACAGGGCTTCCAGCGCCGAGAGCCTTTCTGTCTTTTTGAGGGATCCCCGGACAGAGAGAAGAAGAATCCCCTCCACAAGAATCACTGCCAGAAATGCCGTTATCACCGCCTTTATCCCGCCCGGGGCCGCTCCGTACAGCTCCCGTATCTGCTTTTCAAGCGGAGCTTTGAGAAGAAAGGCCGCAGAATATCCGGCAAAAGCTCCCCAGCCGGAAAAAAGAAGGTATTTTACAAAATAGATTCTCCTGATGCCGGTTCTTCCCACCCCGAGAGCTTTCAGCATTCCCATCTCCCTACGCTCCCGCTCCATCTGTGTCAGGCAAAGGAAACGGATGCAGAGCATAGAGATCAGCAGGACCACCGCACTCACCAGAAAAATCACGAGAATCATTGTCCCGTCCGCCAAAGCGTTCATCATCCGAACCAGAGGCTTCGTGACCGCCGGTCCGTTTGCCGGAAGACCAGATGCTGCATAAGCGGCCGCAAAAGAATTGATGTCCGTTCCCTCAGACAGCCGGAACTCGATCAGGTATTCCTCAGACAGATACCCCTGTGACGGACTATCTGTCATCAGTCCGTCTGTTTGCGTAATGCCGGATTCTTTTATTCTCCCGTAATCTTCGGCACTCACAAGAAACCTCTTTGAAGAGGCCATCATGGAATTCATCTGCGCGTCCCTGATAAAACCCGCAATCACCAGCTCATGGCTTCCTATCGCCATGATATCCCCCTCCGCAAGCTCATACAGGGACCGATAGCAGGCCGGGGCATAGACCTCCCCCGGCAGTACCTTTGGCATCCTGTTTTCCGTATCCAGCAGATAGTCAAATCCCTCCCCCTGCACACACAGCCCGTTATCCTGCGTACTGTCCGCAAGGCTCCTGCTTCCCAGGGTAATCCGGCTGTTGTCCAGATTCAGAAAACGGCAGATCTGCCACTGCCTGACCTCCTTCCGCTCCTCGGCAAAGGAGGACAGCGCCTCCGCCGCCGATCCCATCCGGCCCCCGCCCGGCTTTGCGAAAATATCGCTCCCCGTATGCATCTGCATATAGTCAGGGACCTGGGACCGATCCATCAGATTATCGATAGCGCCCAGCAGACCGGAACAAAGCAAAACCGCAAGGGCAAGCAGCATAGCCGAGACCGCCATGAAAAAAATGGTCGCAGCGCACGAGAGCCTGTTCTGTTTCATATCATTCCATATAAGCTTTCTGATCATAATCCCTCCCGCACTGCTTGTGCCGGTATCTCCCTGTCATGTTCTGCACGGCCTGTTCAAAGGGCAGTATCCCCCTCCGTATTAAAAATCATATAACCATAAACAGAGTTCCCGCACCGATCAGTACGCAGCCAATCAGTGACTTTACCGTAAATTGTTCATGAAGAAAAACAAATGCAAGCAAAAGGGTGATCACGACGCTCAGCTTGTCAATGGGAACCACCTTAGAGGCCTCCCCGATCTGCAGCGCACGGTAATAGCAAAGCCATGACGCGCCGGTTGCCAGCCCGGAAAGAATTAAGAAAATCCAACTTTTTCTGCTGATCTGCATTATGCCGCTCTGCGTATTTGTCAGAAAAACCATTCCCCAAGACATAATAACGACTACCACCGTCCGTATTGCAGTGGCAAGATTTGAATTAACGCCCTCTATGCCGATTTTAGCCAGTATAGACGTTAACGCCGCAAACAACGCAGACAATACTGCAAACAGAAGCCACATCGGCATCCACCTCCCGCTTCATCACGCTCAACTCTATTATAGTATTTATGCATACTTTCATCAAGACTTAACTCTCCCGGACAGGCAGATGGTCATTCCCTGGTCAGGACGCTCCACTTCTTATGCCACAGACAGATTTCTGTTATAGAGATACCTGAAAGGGAAGAGCACGCTGATGATCTATGACGGGCATCCGGAGCAACAGAGTAAATGGAATAAAGCGTTTTGGGCAAGAGGGAGGGTACTATGTGGCGATGGTCGGGAACGTAACGGAGCATGCCGTGAAAAAATACAGGCAGGAACAGGCACGAAAAGAAGAAAGTGAAGAGAGTGCAAACCGCTCCGGGCTGATGGGTATGAAACAGGCTGGTACCGCAAGGACTAAGCTTTGACTAAAATAAAATTTCTAAACTCGGCTTTGAAGTGCTATACTAAAGTTGTAACAATGCCGGATGTAATTCTTAATCCGATCAAGAAAATGCCGAAAGAAATAATCTTCGCTGTCACCCTCCCACCGGACTCTCCCCATATTTTTTATTTGAGAGCACTCTCTGAGCAGTCCTACGAACCAATCCCATTCTGCATTTTTAAGGTCTTTCCAAAACATCCCTATCTCTTCCAGCATATCAATCCTGTCATCACTGATCTCATATATTGACAACCCAAGATATTTTCTTCTCTGCTCCTGAATCCATTTGCCAGGTTCAAACCCATCAGGAGTGACATATTTCTTAGGAACAGGACAAAAGAACAACCGTCTCTATCCCCGAAGTCCACGGGAACTGATCCACGGCAGCCACCCGCTCCGCTACGTATCCATTCTCAAGAAAAACCTCGAGATCCCGAACCAGACTCGTGGGCTTGCAGGAAATATACACCAGCCTGTCGATTCCGTAATCGATAATTTTCCGCAAGGCCTTTGGATGAATTCCGTCCCTTGGGGGGTCAAGGATAATCAGATCCGGCTTCTCCTCAATGGTATCCAGCACCTTAAGCACATCCCCGGCAATAAACTCACAGTTTTCAATACCGTTTAAACGTGCGTTCTCCCTGGCGGCCTCCACCGCCTCCTCCACGATCTCCACCCCGATCACCTTCCCTGCCGCAGGCGCCATCAGCTGCGCTATGGTTCCGGTCCCGCTGTAAAGATCAAATACCACCTTGTCAGGCGCACCGTCATCCCGATTCGAGCCAAGACTGCCGATATACTCCCTGGCTGTCTGGTAGAGCACCTCCGCTCCCAGGGAATTGGTCTGGAAAAAGGAAAAGGTGGATACCCGGAATTTCAAGCCAAGAATCTCCTCAAAAAAGTAATCCTTTCCATACAGGATTTCCGTCTTATCGCTCTGTACCACATCCGCCACGGAATCATTGATAATATGAAGAATACCCGCAAAGCTCCCTTTCAGCTCCAGGGAAAGCAGCTCCTCAAGCCAGGGGCCCAGATCATGACTCTCCTGGGACGTGGTCACGAGCGCCGCCAGAATTTCCCCGGTTCCTGATGCCTTTCTCACCAGCAGATGCCTCAGATAGCCGGTATGGCGGAGACGGTGAAAAAAGGATATCTTTTCCCTCTCAAAGTATTTCCTGGTACAGGCGAGAATCGCCCTGTAGTCCCCGTCCACGATCCGGCAGCCCTCCACGGTCACAATATCATAAAAGCTCCCTCGCCTGTGCATGCCAAGCGCAAGAGGACCGTCCTTGACCTCGTCCCCAAAGGAAAACTCCATCTTATTCCTGTATTCATACCGGGCCGGACTCCCCTTAATCCCTTCAAAATGCCAGGGCACGTCCTGTTTATGCAGCACGCCTTCAAGCAGCCTTCTTATCTGCCCCTCCTTGATCCGAAGCTGCTCTTCGTAAGAAAGGGAGATATAAACGCAGCCTCCGCACAGACCAAAATGAGGACAGGGGCTTCCGATCTCAAGAGGTGATTTTTCACAAACCTCCATAAGCCTTCCCTCCGCCTTCCCTTTCCGGACCTTGTTCACGCAGGCCTTCACCGTCTGACCCGGCAGCGCATTCTTTACCACGCAGACACCGTCCTCAGAAGCCACGATTCCCTTATTGGGAAAATCAATCCTTTCCACTGTTCCCGTTACGATCTCACCCTTTTTCATCTGTTTCCTTTCCTAAACATTCATGCGCCGATTTGCGGCGCTCCACCACCCATGAAAGCCGATTGCACCTGCAATCGCCGCGGTATTCGTATTCCGGGCTATCGCCCTACCTACTCATACCGCCTTGCCCGTCCAATGGCCATGTGGCTGTGCGTGTAAACACGCCCATCCACATGGCCGCTGTCCGGGGCTTTCACAGTAAATAATGCAAGAAAAACAGGATGTACAATGTTATCTGCACATCCTGTAATTTACTTTTATCCATGTGAAGCTGATACCACCGACCGGAATTACTCCGCAAAATCTTCCTCGTTTGCGGCATTCTCCTTCTCGGGAACGACAGCCTCCTCGGGCTTCTTCTCGTCGTCCTCATCCTCAAAGAAGTCATCCTCAAAATCGTCGTCGAAATCATCCTCAAAATCCTCAAGATAATCAGGAGTGAAATACCGGTAAACCGCATAGGAAATAGCTGCTACCGCCGCCACAGCGCCGATAATGGCAAATACCCACAAAAGGGTGTTATTTCTTTTTTCCTCGTCCCTTCTATTCCAGTAATCCTTTAACTCCTTGACATCATGCGTCCTCACAAACTCCATTAATTCCTCGATCTTGTTCCATGTATTCATAGCCTATACCTCTCTCTTTCCTTCCTTAAAATAGTAGTATGCCTCATCCTTATCTTTTTAACATAAAAAACCGTAAATAGATAAATTTATTCTTTCTGCCAGACACACCCGAAACAATCTAATATATAATATAACACTTCAGCCAAAAATTTACTACCTGATTTTGAAAAATTTTACAATTTTTTCAGTTTTGCGAAAGCGGCGTACATGACCTTTCGTCCCGCCTCGTCAAAATCCACCGTCACCTTAAAGTCTCTGGGGCCAGGCTCCATGGCCGTGACGGTTCCCTCCCCGTATTTGATATGGGCGACCCTGTCTCCCGCATCATAATCAGGCTTCGTCCCCGGTGCGCTCCCGGAGCCCTTCGTGATTCCCATCGCCCCAAACGAACCCATGCCGCCCGCGATAAAGGGCTTGTTTTCCGCCGCTGTGCGTTTGGGTGCCAGCACCGCCGAGGGTTTTTCCCTGAAGGGTACCGCACTCTCCGCAAAACGTCTCGGCATCAGAGGCCTGTTATCCATGAGCTCCACAGGGATTTCCCTGACAAACCGGCTTACCGCATTGTACTGGGTCTCTCCCCGGATCATCCTCTGCTTTGCACAGCAGAGAGTCAGAGACTGCTTTGCCCTGGTAATCCCCACATAGGCAAGACGGCGCTCCTCCTCAATCTCATCGGGATCATCCCCCATAATACTCATGAATCCGGGAAAAACTCCGTCCTCCATCCCGGCCAGATAGACGCTGGAAAATTCCAGCCCCTTGGCCCCGTGAAGGGTCATGAGAAGCACCTTGTCCGCATCGCCATCCACCTGGTCAATATCCGCAACCAGCGCAACCTCCTCCAGAAACTCACTGAGGGAAGGCGTATCATGGCTCTCCTCAAAGGCCACGATCTTACTCACAAGCTCGTCAATATTCTCAATCCTGTCCCCCGCATCCTCCTCGTCGGAGGCCTCCAGCTCCTTCACATAGCCCGTCGTCTCAATAATATCGTCGATCAGCTCCCTTAAGCTGTAGTAAGGAGCCTTACTGCGGAAGGTCTGTATCATGGTCACAAAGGAATCCAGCTTTGCCTTGCTTCTTCCAAGACCCGGAATCTCCCCGGCATCCTTAAGGGCATCATAAAAGCTCAGCTCCTGCTCCTGCGCATAATCCTCCACCCGTGTGATGGTGGCGCCTCCGATTCCTCTTCTGGGCACATTGATAATCCTCTTAACCGCAAGGTCGTCCCTTCCGTTGTCAATTGTTTTCAGGTAAGCGAGAAGATCCTTGATCTCCCTGCGGGAATAGAAGTTCACGCCGCCCACCACATTGTAGGGAATTCCCTCCATGATAAAGCGCTCCTCAAGAAGTCTCGCCTGGGCGTTGGTCCTGTAAAGCACGGCGCAGTCATTGTAGCACAAGGCTCCCTGCCTCTTTTTTCTCCCGATATCCTCGGCGATAAATTCCGCCTCCTCATAAGCTGTCTCAAACTGCCTGAAATGAACCAGCTCTCCCTCCTCCTGCCTGGTCCAGAGGGTCTTTTCCTTCCTTTTTCTGTTGTTCTGTATCACGGCGTTTGCCGCATTCAACACATTCTGGGTGGAGCGGTAATTCTGCTCCAGACGAATCACCACCGCCTCCGGATACACCTTCTCAAAGTCAAGAATATTCCTGATATTGGCACCCCGGAATTTGTAGATGGACTGATCATCATCCCCCACCACGCAGAGATTATGACTGGCATCCGCCAGAAGGCGGATCAGCTCGAACTGGGCCGTATTCGTATCCTGGTACTCATCCACCATAATATACCTGAAACGGTTCTGATAGCCTTCAAGCACCTCCGGCCGGGAACGGAACAGCTCCACGGTCAGCATGATCAGATCATCAAAATCCACCGCATTGTTTTTCCGAAGAGCGTTCTGATATTCCTGATAAAGCTGCGCGATCTTCTGCGCATGATAATCGCCCATGGCATTTAACCGGTACTGATCCGGCGAGATCAGCTCATCCTTTGCGGAGGAAATAGCGGAAAGAATACTGCGCTCCTTCATCATCTTCGTATCCACCTGAAGCCGCCGGCAGACCTCCTTCATCACCGCCCTCTGATCGTCCGAATCATAGATCACAAAGTTATTATCATATCCAAGCCTGTCTATGTAACGCCGCAGGATCCTCACACAGGTGGAATGAAAGGTGCTCACCCAGATGCTGCCTCCAAACTCCACCAGCTTCTCCACCCTCTCCTTCATCTCTCCCGCCGCCTTGTTTGTGAAGGTGATTGCCATGATATTCCAGGGATTTACTCCCATCTCCTCTATCAAGTAGGCAATTCTGTGGGTGAGGACTCTGGTCTTGCCGCTTCCTGCCCCGGCCAGGAGAAGGACAGGACCGTCAACCGTAAATACCCCTTCCCTCTGTCTCTCGTTCAATGTATCGTATATGCTCATCTGCAAACTCCCATTCTTTTATCAGTAAGACGACAGCCAGATCATGAGGGCTGCTGCCGCAATCACCGCCGCCGCGGTGATCACTACCTTGGGAACGGAAACAGGCGTTTTGCCCGAAACCTTCCCGGTCTGTCCGTTTACCATAAACTGATAGATCTTATCCTTATACTTATAGCTGGAAATCCATACCGGCAAAAGCAGGTATTTATAGGTGACGGCGCTGTAAGCTGTCTGGAAGCTCAGATTCCGGATTCTGTCCGCATTCTCCCGCTTTCGGATTGTCTGCCCGATACCGTCCGAAAGCTTGTAGTGAATGGCTTCCTTTGCCATCTCCCAGCCCTCCTCAAGTCCCACCGCATAGCGCTCCGCCGCAAAGCCCGCCACATATTCCGGCTTATAGCTCCTGTTGGCAGCGGTGTCGTAGGGTTCGATTTCCATGAGCATGGACTGATTGTGATTGGTAGTGGCGCATACCAGCTCATCGTCAAAGCTCTCCTTATAGGTTCCTTTGGTGGAATACCAGTCCGTGACGGTCTTTACCTCGTTCCCCTTCTTCACCCTGCGCTCTTTTCCGTAATCCGCCCGGTATTTTGACTCGGTCTTCGCGTCAAACGTCCAATAGGGGAGATATACTCCCTTAAAATGTCTGGCCTTTGCGCTCTCCTTCGCCAGCTTGGGGCAGAACCATTTTTTCCGGATCCAGCCCCGAAAGAGAGAAGCCGCCTTCTCATCCGTAACCTGAAAGGGAACCACTCCGCCGGGTGCCATGGTCTGTCTGTCAGCGGCCTCCATGACCTGATTGGAGCCGCAGAAGGGACATTCCGAGGCGATCTCCAAAGCGTCATAAACCGTCTCGGCACCGCAGGCTTTGCACAATACGGTCTTCTTCTGTGCACCCCAGTCATGGTTTTCCACATTCTCCGCCTCGGAAAAATCCATCTCCTCTGCCGCCGCTTCCTTTTCAGAAGACATTTCAATCGCCTGTACATGTCCGCAGTACGGACAGCTCAAACCGCCTGTGGCGGGATCAAAGTCCATGACCCCGCCACAGCTTGGGCATTTTTTATCTGTCTCCTGCATGGTGGATACCGTCCCGGCATCCAGATTCGTATCAAACTCGCTCATACCCGTCTGTCTCCCTGCAGCCGTTAGTTTCGAATATCGTTCTCGTCAAAGGGATCCCCGCATTCCGGACAGAATCTGGGAGGGTTCTTGGGATCCTCCGGCTCCCAGCCGCACTTGTCGCACCGGTAGAGAGGCTCGCCCGCAGGCTTCTTCGCACCGCACTCACTGCAGAACTTTCCCTTGCTCAGTGCGCCGCACGCACACTTCCATCCTGCCGCCGCAGGCTGGGGGCTTCCGCACTCGCTGCAGAATTTCCCGGTATTGTCCGCCTTTCCGCAGGCACAGGTCCATCCCGTCTGAGCCGGCCGGGAGGAAGCCTGTGCCGAACCCGCAGCCGCCTTGGCATTTGCGGCAGCGTCCATCTGCGCTCCCATCTGGAACAGCTGCCCCGCATTCACTCCTCCTGCCTGAGCTGCCATATTCATGCCCGCAAAAGCCATCATGGGACCTGTCGCCGTATTGGAGGCAGCCGATTTCATGGCCTCGGCCTGGGCTCCCACCAGAGTGGCCGCCGCCATGTTAGGATTGCGCAGAACCGCACTCTTTTGCAGTTCCTTGATCATGGCCTCGTCTTCCTCGGAAGCCTTAAGGGCGTTGATTCCAAAGGAGACAATCTCGATTCCCCGAAGCTGCGCCCACTTCTCCGACAGAATATCGTTCAGAGCGTCCGCCAGCTCCATGGTATGAGCCGGAATGGCGCTGTAGCGGATCCCCATTGCGGAAATTCTGGCAAAAGCCGGTTGAAGAGCTGTCATCAGCTCGCTCTTTAGCTGGCTGTCAAGCTCCCTCCTTACATAATCATCCGTCACATTTCCGCAGACATTGGCATAAAACAGAAGCGGGTCGATAATCCTGTAGGAATACTCGCCGTTGCAGCGGATCGAAATATCAATATCCAGACCGATATTCTGATCCACCACCCGGAAGGGAACCGGATTTGCGGTTCCGTATTTATTTCCCAGAATCTCCTTGATATTAAAGAAATAGACCCTCTGATCCTTGCCCGCATCCCCGGCAAAGGTAAAACGCCTGCCGATCTGCGCAAAGGTCTTTTTCACATTGTCGCCCAGATTGCCGGTAAACAGGCTGGGCTCCGAGGACGTATCATAGGTAAATTCCCCCGCCTCTCCGCAAAACTCCACGATTTTGCCCTGATCCACGATGATCATGCACTGTCCCTCATTGACAGCAACCACGGATCCGTTGGAAATAATATTGTCCTCTCCCTTATTGTTAAAGGCCCGCCCCTTGGTCTTTTTGCGTCCGCGCATCACCAGCACGTCCGCATCCATGGAATCGCAGTAAAAATATTCCTTCCACTGATCCGCAAGTACGCCTCCCGCCGCATTCACTGCCGCTCTGATTAATCCCATCTGTCATTCCTCCATCCGCTTCATTAATCGTTTCCCGATCTTTTACTGTCTCCCATTATATCCATTTTGTCGATCGTTGTCTATAGTCAACCGGCCGCCGTATGATTCGTCTTACCGAAGCCGCCTGCCTTCATGCGGAATGCCTTTTGCCGGAATCACACTTCACCTCCCGCTTCATAGAATAAAGCATCAAACAGAAAACGGAGGTTTTTATGAAAAAGAAAGCGATACGCAAATGGCTCAGCCTGGGGCTGTGCCTTCTCCTGGCTTTTGGCCTTACGGCAGGCTGCGGCAGGAAAAATGCCGGTACCGACTCCGGCTCGTCGTCCGGCTCCTCGGTGAAGGTGACGCTGAACG
The DNA here is from genome assembly GCA_910586025.1 of uncultured Lachnospiraceae bacterium. Classification (GTDB taxonomy): domain Bacteria; phylum Bacillota; class Clostridia; order Lachnospirales; family Lachnospiraceae; genus Suilimivivens. The sequence continues at coordinate 295 of CAJUIO010000025.1, read as the reverse complement.
AGGTTGCCCACAGTATCTTTTACGCTCCCATGTATGTGGCAATCGAGGAAGGGTATTTTGCCCAGGAGGGCATTGACCTGACTCTGGTTACGGGCTTTGGCGCTGACAAGACCATGACCGCAGTTCTCACGGACGAGGCCGACATCGGCTTCATGGGAAGCGAGTCCACTATCTATACTTATGCCGGGGGTACACAGGATTATGTGGTTAACTTTGCGCAGCTGACCCAGAGGGCGGGAAATTTTCTGGTTTCCAGACAGCCCATCGATAATTTCAGCTGGGATATGCTAAAGGG
>CAJUIO010000024.1:36511-40483 GCA_910586025.1 uncultured Lachnospiraceae bacterium | reverse complement strand
CTCTTATATTATAAAGGGATAAATAATTAATACGGGGTTTAATTGTTAATGCCTTTTAAACGGTTTTAATTGGTATCTAAACAGTTTAAGTGATTGAATTATGAAGGAGGAGATCAAGTGAAGAAACATTTCAAGCGATGGATTGCCTTTCTGCTGGCAGTGGTACTTGTTACCACCACGTGCCTGTTTTCATCGGATTCGTTCTTAAGAGCGTCCGAGGATGGCGAAGCGGCAAAAGAGTCAGTCGAAGAGACAATGGAGACACAGGAACTGATCGTTCCCCAGCCGGAGGAACCGGTCCAGGAGCCTGCGCCTGCGGAGGAAGAGCCCGCACCGGTACAGGAGCCTGCGGAGGAAACGCAGCCCGTGCAACCCGAAGAACCTGCCGGTGACATGCCCGCAGGGGATGAAATCGAAGTGACACCGGAAACACCCGCTGCGGAGGAAACCATAGTTCCCACCCCGGAACCCGCTGTGGAGGAAACGGTAGTTCCTACCCAGGAACCTGCGGCGGAGGAGCCTGCAGCGACAGAGGAACCTGCCCCAACGTCTACGCCGGCAGCGACACCAGAGATGCCTGCTGCGACTCAGACCCCGACGGCCAGCGCATCTCCCACGCCCACGGCGACACCGGACGGGGAAGAAGAGACGAAGAGCTTCGGCTATGAGATCCGTTATTACTATGACGGAGTGGAGGATGAAGAGTCCAGAGTGGTCAAAGAGGACGGTGTGCCGGATGAGCCGATTCTGGATGCGGACACCGTGAAGGAGAAGTTAATCAGGGACGGAAAAGAATATACCCTGGATAAGATTGTCAATAAAAACGGTAAGATCACCGAAAATGCGGAAGATAATGTGGTAGAGGTATATTATGTTTCCGCAGGTGAGGAGAAACCGGAGACGACAAAAGCATATTCTCTCAAATTTAAGACAGTTCCTTCTGAGGGTGGAAGGGTGGAAGTGATTTCCCCCAAAGCAGAGGAGACAGATACAAGTAACACCTATAAGGGAGATACAGAGGTAACCTTTGAGGTATCCGCAAAGGAAGGCTACGAGCTTTTATCCGTTGAAAATCAGGATGAGGAAGAGCTTAAAGCGGATTCCGAGGAAGAGGGTATCTCTACTTATGCCGTAACTATGACAGAGGATATGGTGGTCACGGTTACTTTTGAGGAAGTAAAGGAAGAAGTTAAAATGCCGGCCCAGACATTTGAGACGAGTGCGGGCGGTATCAGTATTACGATCAGCGCACCGGAGGGAGTTCTTCCGGAGGGTACGACGGTGAAGGCGGTTCCGGTCAGCAGATCGGAAGTGGAAGACGCAGTAAATGAAAAGCTTGCGGAAGAGGGAATGAAAGCGGTTGATATCGTGGCTGTTGACATTACTCTTTATGATAAGGACGGAAATGAAATTCAGCCTAAGGGCGAGCTGAGCGTGACATTTGGAAATATATCTGCATCTGAGAATGCGGAGACAGCGGCTGTATTCCATGTGGATACGGACAGTAATGCCGCAGAAAAAGTTGCTGAGGTGAGTACGGAGGCCTCGGCTGCCGGGTTTCAAACCGATCACTTTTCGGTCTGGACGTATGTGACAGGAGAGAGTGCGGATACGCTGGCGGCGGATGAGGGAACGGATGTTGTTGCGGATGTGACGATTCAGGTTGGAAAGTCAGAAACGCTTACAGGCACTGGAACTACAAAATATAATTGGAATGGATATGAGGATAGTTGGACATCTGATAACGTGGATGTGGTCGAAGTTAGAGGAGATAAACAAACAGCAACTATTACAGGGAGAAGCTTAGGAATAGCAACCGTTACGCATATATATTTTACTAAATCGGGAAATAAATATACGAAACATACCGAGACTTGGACGATAAAAGTTATTCCGGCGATGCACACGATTAAGTTTAGCCTAAATCGTGGGGAAGGAACATTGCCACAAGAAATCTCCGGAGAAACAGGAACTATAATTGAATTACCCTCCGGGGAAGGGATCAGCCGTGACGGTTATAAGCTCCTTGGCTGGTCTGAGAGCCAGGATGCGAATACGGTTTCAGAAGGAAGTGCGGCGGCAATCTATAACTTGGGAAGTGAGTATGAAATTACCTCCGACAAGACTCTATATGCGATATGGGCACAGGAAAGTGGAGACAAGATAGGAAAAATACAGGCGGCAATCCGTAAAGACGGCACTGTACCGGATGAACCCAGTATTCAGAATGCGGATTATAGTTATTTCGACCTTCTGACAGACGTTAATGTCCTGGAATATTTTAGCCCGGCACATACAGTTAGCGGGAGTATTGTTAACAGCAGATTGACAGATAAATTCAAAAATTGGATTGAGGGTCAAAACAATCAAAAAGGTTTTTGGGATACAGAAACACAGTATGTCGAGTGGTATGTAATTAAGTATCAAGGCAATGATAGCCGCTGGCATATTGACGGTGTAGTAAGGGATAAAGAAAAGGTAAATCTTACCTACGACAGAAATGGAGCTACAGGCGGTTTGGTGCCTGACAGCAATCAGTATTCTGTAGGTTCAACTGTAAAAGTTGCCGGCAATCCATATAGTCTTGCCAAAATGGGTTATAACTGGGTTGGATGGAATACAAAGGCGGATGGAACTGGAACAACTTATACAGAAGGAAATGAGATTACCCTTAATGAAAGTGTTACGCTTTATGCAAAGTGGGAAGCTAAAAATAGTACAAAATATAGGGTAGAACATTATAAGCAGAATCTTAATGGCGATGGATATGATCTGGCTGAGACGGAAGAACTAAGTGGAAGAACCGATTCAATAGCTAATGCCATACCAAAAACGACGTTTACCGGGTTTGAGTATGATGCAGATACAAGTGCCGAAACGAAGAGCGGTATTATAACGGCGGATGAAGAACTTGTGCTGAAATTGTATTATAGTAGAAGCGGGTATGCGATTACGTATATTTGGGCAGAAGATACTGCACAGATAGTAAAAGATAATCGTTCTGTACCGCAGGATAATAATACATACCTCTATGAAAGTCCTTTTACAGCGGATGATACGGAGTATGAGGCTGTAGAAACATATGATAATTATAATAATGTGACTGGTAGATATACGTTTGCTGGTTGGAATCCTCAGAATGGAATAGTTACCGATCATTTAACCATTGTAGGAACATGGGAATATACACCAGTTGACGTGATAAAACATACAGTGACTTACAATTGGATCGGACTTCCCGATGCAACACTCTATGACGCAAACGGAAGAGAAATACCAGTACCTCATTGTCCTGTAGATGATGGCAAATATGTGAATGGCCAGAGCTATACGGTGGATGGTGCGAAGTACAGTGACGTGTACACGAAGGACGCATTTGGGAACCTGAACGCAAAGTACACGCTGGGAGAGTGGGATAAGACCGGCGAACAGATCATGGGCGAAAGCGACGTGACGATCAGTGCGGAGTGGAAGTGTGAGAAGATCCTGGTATCCACCTGGACGATCACGTACGAGTGGGACGGGGACGAGCCAACGGGCAAGTACACGCAGGTAAAGCCGACGGATCCCAAGACTTACACAAATAACGAGAGTTACACCGTGGACACGAAATACGGAAAGGACTACACGTTCAACACGACGGACGAGTACGGCAACGTGAACGGGGCGTATACGTTCAGCGGCTGGGACACAGAGAACGGAAACATCACGTCGGATCTGACGATTACGGGCAAGTGGACATTCAGAGAGACGACGGTTGCGACACACAACGTGGTTTACAGCTGGAGCGATCTGCCGGATGCGCAGCTGTATGACGCGGCCGGGAACGCAGTGCAGAGACCGGCGAAGCCGGAAGGGCACATGGGCCTGGTAAAAGGCCAGGGCTACACAGTGGACGGCACGAGGTATGGTGACGTGTACACGAAGGACGCATTTGGGAACCTGAACGCAAAGTACACGCTGGGAGAGTGG
>CAJUIO010000024.1:0-36411 GCA_910586025.1 uncultured Lachnospiraceae bacterium | reverse complement strand
GTACACGAAGGACGCATTTGGGAACCTGAACGCAAAGTACACGCTGGGAGAGTGGAATGACCCGAACGGCGGAGTGATGGGCGAAAGCAACGTGACGATCAGTGCGCAGTGGAATTCCGAGACGATCCCGGTATCCACCTGGACGATCACGTACGAGTGGGACGGGGACGAGCCGACAGGCAGCTACACGCAGGTAAAGCCGACGGATCCCAAGACATACACGAACAATGAGGGTTACACCGCAGACACGAAATATGTGGACGGTTATACGTTCAACACGACGGACGAGTACGGAAATATAAATGGAGCGTACACGTTCAGCGGTTGGAGCCCGAAGAAAGGAAATATCACGTCGAACCTGACAATCACGGGAACGTGGAGCTTTGAGGAGACGACGGTTGCGAAGCACAATGCGGTTTACGGCTGGAGTGGGCTGCCGAACGAGCAGTTATATGACGCGGCCGGGAACGCAGTGCAGAGACCGGCGAAGCCGGAAGGGCACATGGGCCTGGTAAAAGGCCAGGGCTACACAGTGGACGGCACGAGGTATGGTGACGTGTACACGAAGGACGCATTTGGGAACCTGAACGCAAAGTACACGCTGGGAGAGTGGAATGACCCGAACGGCGGAGTGATGGGCGAAAGCGACGTGACGATCAGTGCGCAGTGGAAGTCCGAGAAGATCCCAGTACCCACCTGGAAGATCAAATACGAATGGAGCGGCGATGTGCCGACAGGCAGCTACACTCAGACAGAGCCGACTGACGGCAAGATCTATACGAACAACGAGAGCTACACTGTAGATGAGACGTTTGAAGAAGGCTACACGTTCAACACGACGGACGAGTACGGGAACATAAACGGAGCGTACACGTTCATCGGCTGGGACACGGAGAACGGAAACATCACGTCGGATCTGACGATTACGGGTAAGTGGATATTCAGAGAGACGACGGTTGCGACACACAATGCGGTTTACAGCTGGAGCGGGCTTCCGGATGCGCAGCTGTATGACGCGGCCGGGAACGCAGTGCAGAGACCGGCGAAGCCGGAAGGGCACATGGGCCTGGTAAAAGGCCAGGGCTACACAGTGGACGGCACGAGGTATGGTGACGTGTACACGAAGGACGCATTTGGGAACCTGAATGCAAAGTACACGCTGGGAGAGTGGAATGACCCGAACGGCGGAGTGATGGGTGGAAGCGACGTGACGATCAGTGCAGTATGGATTTTGGAGGATATTACTGTTCCGCAGTATGCAGTAACCTACAAATATAATGGTAATGTTCCAACAGGAGAAATACCGCCTGAGGATGAAATCTATTATGTAAATCAGCCAGTAACATTAGCGGAAGAGCCCAGCCATGAAGGTTATGTGTTTAAAGGATGGGATCGAGCTGATGGGTTTAGGATGCCCAATAGTCCTGTGGAAATCACCGGTACCTGGGAGGTTGATTTCAGTGACATCACAGCAGGCAAGATCATGGAAATATACAGTGGAGAAACTTATACTATTCCGCTGGATGGAATCCTGAGCGGTGACCAGGCTGAATTCTTCGTCAATGGAGAAAAGGTGGATAATTTATTTAAGGATGTAACCGATCAGACTGTAACCGTGCGTATTACCCGTGGGACGGATGTTTTTGAGGAAAATATTGCTGTAAGGATTGATCCCAGAACAGTGTTGCTCAAATCCGCAGACAGGACGGAAAGGTATACTGGCAACGAATATGATATGCCAGAACTGGTTGAGGAGACTGGATGGGTAGAGAGCGAAAAGGTAAATATAGCGTATGATTTCACCGGAAAACAGAAATGGGTAGGGAAATCCGACAATACATTTACTGCTGTCAGCACGAACAATGAGAAAGTAAAATTGGCAAACTACAACATCCAGTATGAGTATGGTATCCTGACCGTGACTGATGGAAGCACTGAGGAACCGATAGGACCGGATGGAGTAGTAACCAAGACGCATGATGACAGAGAGTACAGACGTGGCGACACGATTACTTTTACCATCACAGCAGTTAATATTTATAATGAAGCAAAGACCATTACTATTACAGAGCAGGCGGGTGTGACCATTACGGGCGATTCCGTATTTGAAAATGTACAGCCTGGAGACATGGTGGAAACGACCGCAACCTATGAAGTGACAGATGCGGATATTGTAAGAGGAAGCTTCAGTAATACCGTAAGCGTATCTTACAGTGGAGGAACAACAATTGATCAGACAGATGTGGTTGATGATATTGAGGAACCAAACGGACACCTGACCCTGACGAAGGAGACCACGAGCACACCGGCAAACGGAGCAGCTTACGCCCTTGGCGAAACAATTACCTACGAGATCAGGGCTTTGAATGACGGAAATCTGACCTTGACAGACGTGGTGGTGACGGATGACCTGACGGGCGACAGCTGGACGATCAGTGAGATTTCACCGGGCCAGAGAAGCACGGCAATGATGACATCTTACACGGTGACAGAAGCGGATATTCTGGCAGGCAGTGTGGTGAACGTGGTAACGGCAAGCGGAACCAGTCCGGATCCTGATGAACCGGATGTACCGGTAACACCGGGTATGGAAGAAGATCCTACATCAGTGCCGGAACCCAGCCTTTTCGCAGAGAAGACGGCATCCGCAAGCGTTGACGGCGGAACCTACGGGCTTGGTGAGGAAGTGACCTACACAATCCGGATAGTGAATAACGGAAACGTAACCATAAGCAATATCGAAGTGAAAGACGACCTGACGGGAGACAGCTGGACGACCGCAAACCTGGCACCGGGCGAAAGCGGAAGCTTTGAAGCGGTTTACACGGTGACAGAGGATGATATCCGGGCGGGAAGAATTCTCAATGTGGCATCAGCATCCGGTACGGCACCTGATGGAAATCCGGTAGATGCAGCTGCGGAGGAAGAGATATTTACAGATGCTCTGGACGGAAGCGTGAACGTGGTGAAGACCGTGACTAATCCCCGGACGCAGTACAACGTGGGTGGTGTCATTAACTATCAGATTACCGTAACCAATACGGGAAATGTAACTCTCCATAATGTCAGAGTGGAGGATGTCCTGAACGGGACAGAGGGAAGAGTGACTTTTACAGATCTGGCAGGAGGAATCCTGGAGAACAGTACGGTAGTGCTTCCGGAACTGGCAGTGGGAGAGACTGCAAACCTGCGGTGTGAATACACTGTGGCAAGGGGAGACGCAAATGCCTCCATTGGAAACAGGGTGGAAGTGACCTCGGACGAGGGAGACGATCCTTCGGATGACGAGACTGACGTGACCCCCGTAGAGAACATTTACAACTTAACAATTCATTACGTATACGCAGACGGGACCACGGCGGCACCCGACGTGACGGCACAGTATCTGGAAGGGGAATCCTTCTCCTATACATCGCCCACGATTGAAGGTTATACACCGAATTTCCTGTTCCTGCGAACTGATGTACAGGGAATGCCCGCAAAGGATGTGGAGTTGACGGTTGTCTATACGGCGAACCCGGCGGTTGTGACACCTCCTGCAGATGACACGCCTCCCGCACCTCCTGCAGACGACACACCTGCAGACGACACGCCTCCCGCACCGCCCACCGTACCCGTGGTGCCTCCGGCAGATGATACCCCTGTGGTGCCTCCCGCACCTCCTGCGCCTCCGGCAGTACCTGCAGGTCCTGTGGCACCTGTGGTTCCGGCACCTGACGATGGCCTGGTGGCAGTAGAAGAAGAACCCGTACCCACAGGCGGAGCCGTGGTGGCGGATGATGACGGAAACCTGACTATTTTGCCGGTAGAGGATGAAGAAGTACCGTTGACTAACCGGCAGCTGGATGACCATTCCTGCTGTATCCTGAGTTTCCTGCTGATGCTGGCAGCCATGATCGTGTATACATGCTATACCAGCAGCATGAAGAAGCGCCAGAAGAAGATTGCAAAGCTGAGAGACCAGTACGAGGCGGAAATCCTGAGAAGGGAGCTGGGGCTGCCCAGTGAGAACAACCGGTAACAGGATGCGTTCATAAGAAAGAGAGGAGAGCCTATGTGGTACAATTTATATGAATATGTGCACAACAATCTGGGGATGCATTTCTGGGAAGTGCCCGCACTGATTGCGGGGATCGTGACCGTGGTGGAACTGGCAGTGCACAGCGTGAAACAGAAGAAGCGCGAAGAGAGATTCGACAAAGAGAGAGAGGAAAGGCTGAAGGAGCTTGCCGATGGGGCATCGCAAGGAAGTGCCACGGCGTAGGGAAAAAGGAGGAGAGAATATGGCATATATTTTAGAACATACCGTCCTTGGCTTCTGCTGGTGGGATCTTCCGGCGGCCATCGTGCTGATCGTTGTAGTGGTGGCATGCGTATGGAAGCATCATGACATGAAGAAACAGGAGAGGGAACTGGAAGACCAGATTTCGGAGCTGTATGCAGACGACACGGTGAAGCTTGACAGCCGGACCTGAGGAAACGGTAAGAAATAGAGAACAGTAAGAAGGAGCAGCGGGAAACCGCTGCTCCTTCCAAATTACCTATATATAGAATACTTATTCGGCTCTTCTGTACCGCACGTTAGGATTTTCCTGAGACACTGTGTGCAGTACCCGGAGTAAGGATTTGAGATAGCTGCCCAGATTTTTTTCCAGGGAGGCCTCATTCAAAAGCCAAATTTCTGTTTCTTCCTGAATCTCCGTCAGACAATCGTACAGGGCATCCAGATTCCTGCCGTACCATTCCGGAAGGCCCAGGGAGGAGGAGAGGATATCATGGAGCGTTTGCCGGTTTGTGATTTTTTCGCCGTCTAAGGCACAAATATGCATAAGAACCTCCGTAATTAAAAGCTATTCATTCCCATATAACAGTTCAAAGGATTCATAGTGATCTTCCGTATAGTATATCAGGCCGTCATTGGAGAATACAATTCTTTTCGCGCCCCGGCTGTCGGCACCCAGCGTGTCAATATCGCACTCCGTATAAAAGCGTCCGTCCTTTTCCGGAAGAAGTCCTTCGTAATTGCCGAAGCGGTTTCCGCCAATACACATGCCCGGTGCGAAGGGTTCCAGGGAACCTCCCTTCCAGCCAAGCTTTTCCGCCTCTTTTTTGGTTATAAAATTTGATGGAAGATGGCCGTACAGATGCAGGTACAGGGCCACATCCTCCTTGGCGGTGTATACACCGTCCTCCGAAAGGGCGGCCTCGTCGGAAGGCGAACCTGTTTTGTCATTTAGATCCGCCGCAGTCTCTGTGTATGTTTCGGCTTCTGTGTCTGTCTCAGTCTCAGGTTTTGCCGTTGTCTCCGGCACTGCCTCTTCCTCATCAATTTCCGCAAATTCCTCAGCCTCATAGACAATCTCCGGAATTGCTTCTGCGACTTCCGGCGGCACTGTGATACCGCATCCTGTAAGGAGGAGTGACAGTAAAATGGCTTTTAAGAGCAATAAATGTTTTTTCATGATTATACCCATACCTTTCCCGAATGACCCCTTCCCGTGTGGGAAAGGGTCAAATACGCAAATTCCGGACTGCTGATGCATACCATGCACCGCATGGATATATTATAATCCACCTGGCTCTTATGATCAATCAGGGAAAACGCCTTTTGGCCGTCTGCTTCAGTCGCATGTTGTCTCTGATATGATAATTCAAGTTTTTTGTTCCATTTATGCGAAAAAAGGAGTACAATGAGTGGGACTGCTGATGATCATTTCATAAACTTAAGAAAGGTTTGGTTATAGCATGGAAGTTGTATTGCAGAATCTGACAAAAAAGTTCCCGAGCCGGGACAGGAAGAACCGAGGGGACGTGGTTGCAGTGAATGACTTTACCTTCGAGATTCCGGACGGAAAGCTGATCGGCCTTCTGGGACCTTCCGGATGCGGAAAAAGCACCACGCTGAATCTGATCAGCGGACTGATAAAGCCCACCAGCGGGCGGATTTTTTTCGGGGCGGACGACGTGACGGACCTGCCGCCGGAGAATCGGGGAATCGGCCTTGTGTTCCAGAATTACGCCCTCTATCCACACCTTAGCGTGAGACAGAATATCCTGTTTCCTCTGGAGAATCTGAAGGGAAAGGACAAGCTTTCCAAGGACGAGATGCGGCGCAAGGCCATGGAGGCGGCAAAGCTGGTTCAGATTGAGGAGCTGATGGAGAGAAAGCCCAGGGAGCTGTCCGGAGGACAGCAGCAGCGAGTGGCGATTGCACGCGCCCTGGTAAAGATGCCGAGAGTATTGCTTCTGGACGAGCCGCTTTCCAATCTTGATGCGCGGCTGCGCCTGCAGACCAGGGAGGAGATCAGACGGATTCAGAAGGAGACGGGAATTACCACCATCTTTGTCACTCACGACCAGGAGGAGGCCATGAGCATTTCCGACAGGATCGTGGTCATGAGGGATGGGATTGTCCAGCAGATCGGCAGACCCCAGGAGGTTTATGATGATCCGGTGAATCTGTTTGTTGCCAGATTTCTCGGAACTCCTCCTATCAATGTATTTGAGGGACAGATAAAGAACGGGAGACTGTATATAGGAGAAGACTGTGTCCTGGAAGTGAGGGGCGCTGCGGATCAGAGCGTATATGCGGCTGTGAGACCGGAGGGATTTATTCTGAGTGAGGACGGCCCGCTGTGCTGCCGGCTTGGCGGCGTGGAGGTGATGGGGCGCGACATCAGTGTGGTGTCCGCAAATAAAGCATCCCTGAATCCGACAGTCCGTTCCATCATCAGCACGGAGAGTACGGTGGAGGATAAGGAGCATGTGCGGTTTGCCTTAAAGCCCCGCAAGGTGTTCCTATTTAATAAGGAAGCGGAAGAGAGAATTTATTGCGAGGTAAAGTAAAATGATGAAGAAGAAACTGCAAAGCGGCGGCCTGAAGGCCTGGCTGTATCTTTTGCCGGCGATACTCTTTCTGGGTGTTTTCTTGGTCTATCCTCTGATCGACGTGTTTATCTATTCCTTTGAGGAGGGCTATAATTCCGCGTCCCAGACGTATTTCGGCGTGGGTCTGTATAATTACTCCTATGTCCTGCATGATCCCTATTTCCTGCAGGCGGTAAAGAATACCTTTATCCTGGTGATTATCACTGTTCCCTTGTCTACCGGGATTGCGCTCCTGATTTCCGTGGGACTGAATTCCATAAAGCCGCTGAGAAACCTGTTTCAGACGGTTTATTTCCTGCCTTACGTGACCAACACGCTGGCGGTGGGGCTTGTCTTCATGATTCTCTTCAAGAAGACGGCGTACTCCGACGGCCTGATCAACCTTCTCATCAACTGGTTTGGCGGAAAAAGCGTGGATTTCATTGACGGGCCTTACTGGGCAAAGATGTTTGTGCTGTGCTTTTATACGATCTGGGTGGTGATGCCCTTTAAGATTCTGATTCTGACCAGCGCTCTTTCAAGCGTGGATCAAATGTATTACAATGCGGCAAAGGTGGATGGAACCTCACGTTTTCGAACCTTTGTGAGGATCACGCTGCCCATGATTTCCCCCATGATTTTTTACCTGGTGATCACGGGCTTTATCGGGGCTTTCAAGGCGTACAGCGATGTGGTGGCTTTGTTCGGAACTAACCTGAATGCGGCGGAAATGAATACCATTGTGGGATATGTGTACGACATGCTGTACGGGGACAGCGGCGGTTATCCGTCCTATGCGTCGGCGGCGGCGATTCTTCTTTTTGCCATTGTGCTGACCATTACCTGCATCAACCTTCTTGTCAGGGGAAAGCGCCGGATTACTCTGTAGTCCGGGACGGCCCTGTACGGGATTTTGGAGGATATTAATATGGAAAATGAAATGGATTACGGCAGACTGGAAAGGTCTGCCAGAATACGCAAAAAGGCGGTAAATGCGCTCACTTATGTCCTGCTCGTCTTCTGGGCTGTTATCGTGCTGTTCCCCTTTTACTGGATGATTCTCACCTCTGTAAAGAGCTACGGTGCATACAACTCCGAATACGTTCCGAAGTTTTTCACCCTGTCGCCCACCATGCAGAACTATGTGGACGCTTTCACGGCGGTGCCGCTTGGAAGATATCTCGTAAATACGACCATATTTACAGTACTGACCACGGCGCTCATGCTCGGAGTGATTATCTTTGCGGCCTTTGCCTTTGCCAGGCTTGAATTCAGGGGAAAAAATATCCTGTTCGTGCTTTTTCTGTCCCTGATGATGATTCCGAATGAGCTGGTGATTATAACCAACTTTGTGACGGTGACGAATCTGAACATGCGCAATTCCTTTCCCGGTCTGATTCTGCCGTCTGTTGCGTCCGTTTTTTACATTTATCTGCTGAAGGAAAATTTCGAGCAGATACCGGACAGTCTTTATTATGCGGCAAAGGTGGACGGAACCTCGGATCTGAAATATCTTTTTAAGGTGATGATACCCATCTCGAAGCCGACACTGATTACGGTGACGATTCTGAAGGTGATCGAGTGCTGGAATTCCTATGTGTGGCCCCGTCTGATCACGGATGATGAAAATTATTTCCTTGTCTCAAACGGAATTCAGGAGATCCGGGAAAACGGCTTCGGGCGGGAGAATATCCCGGCTATGATGGCGGCCGTGGTGGTGATCTCCGTTCCTCTCGTGATCCTGTTTCTGATTTTCCATAAGAAGATTATGGAGGGAGTTTCCAAAGGAGGGACCAAGGGATGACAAAATTTTTCATGCGCTTTTTCCTTGCCCTGTCCGCTGCGGCAAGCCTTTTTGTCCTGGCCGGGTGCCATGGCTCCAGGGGACTTGCGGCCTTTGAGATTCCGGAGGAATTTGACGATTCCAGGGATTATGAGATTACCTTCTGGGCTAAGAACGACACGAACAAGACTCAGACAGCCATCTATGAGAAGGCTATTGATGATTTTGAGAAGCTTTATCCCAATATTACGGTGAATATGCGGCTGTATACGGATTATGGCAAGATTTATAATGATGTGATAACGAATATTGCCACGAATACCACGCCCAATGTCTGCATTACTTATCCGGATCATATCGCCACCTACCTGTCGGGGGACAATCTCGTGGTTCCCCTGGAGGGACTTTTTGAGGATAAAAAATACGGTCTTGGGGGAAGCGGGATCAGGTTCGATTCGCCCGGGAGGGAGGAGATTATTCCCCAGTTTCTGGAGGAATGTTCCTTTGACGGTCATTATTATGCGCTTCCCTACATGAGATCCACGGAGGCCTGCTATATCAATAAAACTTATGTGGAGGCGCTCGGCTTCAAGCTTCCGGAGGCTCTTACCTGGGACTTTGTCTGGGAGGTGTCGGAGGCGGCCATGGAAAAGGACGTCGAAGACAACTTTCTGGTTAACGGACAGAAGGTGATGATTCCCTTTATCTATAAGTCAACGGACAATATGATGATTCAGATGCTGCGTCAGAAGGGGGCGGGCTATTCTACCGCGGAGGGGGAGATCCGGCTCTTTAACGATACCACGAAGGAGCTGCTGCTGACTATTGCGGAGCATGCAAAAACAGGTGCGTTTTCCACCTTTAAGATTTCCAGCTATCCCGCCAACTTCCTGAACGCCGGTCAGTGTATTTTTGCCATAGACTCCACGGCGGGAGCCACCTGGATGGGAACCGATGCGCCGCTGTGCGACATCAGCAAGGATAAGCTGGTGCGGTTTGAGACGGAGGTCATGACCATCCCGCAGTTTGACCCGGCGGATCCGAAGATGATTTCCCAGGGGCCTTCGGTCTGCATTTTCAACAAAAAGGATTCCGGAGAGGTTTTAGCCTCTTGGCTGTTCATGCAGTATCTGCTGACCAACGAGGTACAGACCGCCTATTCGGAGACGGAGGGCTATGTCCCTGTGACCATAAAGGCACAGGAGTCTGCCGAGTATCAGGATTATCTGTCAAGATGCGGAGAGGACAACGGCCTTTATTACGAGGTCAAGATAAAGGCCGCAAACCTGCTTCTTGACAATGTGGATCACACCTTTGTGACACCGGTGTTCAGCGGCTCCGCCTCCCTGCGGGACAGTGCGGGACAGCTCATAGAAAACACGGTAAAATCAGTCAGAAGAGGGCAGGATGTGAACGGGGATTTTGTGGAGGAGCTTTACGGCGACATTACAGCCCTTTACCGTCTTGACCAGCCGGGCGCAGAGGAGGGGCTTTCCGGAACGGGAAAGACGGATCTGGGGAAGCTGCCCGCCACATCCGTGATTCTGCTCGCATCCCTGGCTGCGGCCTGGGTGCTGATTGTTCTTTCTGTTATTGTTAAGGAAGTAAAAAAGAGGAGAAATCAGCAATAATACTATTGATTTCCTGGGGATTTCGGGTATAATTAGTTCGAAGTTTATTAATGGCCGGTTCTGCCGGCCAAGCAGGAAAGAAACAGTAAAGAGGAGAGGAAAATGAAAAAACTTACATCATTACTTTTGGCATTTGCGCTGGTATTTGCTCTTGTGGGCTGCGGCGGAAAGAAGGACGAGCCTGCCGCTGAGGCTGACAATGCGGCTGAGCAGACAGAAGGCGCACCCGAGGCGGAGGCAGTGCCTGTAGAGGACAACGAGACGGAGGCGGCACCCGAGGTGAATACCGAGGAGACCGGTTCTGAGACGGGAGCGGCCGCTGAGGTTACGGATGATACGCAGGCCGCAGGCGCACAGAAGTCAGAGGGAGTCATGACTTATGCGGAATATATGGCAGCAGACCTCGACACTGAGGTTGTGGTTGAGACTTATGTTCAGGCAAAGCAGTCCTGGTGGGAGGACAAGGCAACTGTTTACACACAGGATGAGGACGGCGCTTATTTCGTATACAACATGGCATGCTCCGAGGAGGATTATGAGAAGCTGACTCCCGGAACAAAGATCAAGGTTACAGGCTACAAGGCTGAGTGGTCCGGCGAGGTTGAGATCATTGACGCAACCTTTGAAATCGTGGATGGAAATTATATTGCCCAGGCGGAGGATGTGACGGCTCTGCTTGGCTCTGACGAGCTGATCAACCATCAGAACAAGTTCGTTTCCTTCAAGGGAATGACTGTTGAGGCGAAAAAGGATGCCGACGGCAATGAAATGAAGGATGCCGATGGCAATTCCGTGGCTTTCGTGTACAACTGGGACGGTTCCGGACAGGACGGAGACGATCTGTATTTTGATGTTTCTCTCGACGGAAATACCTATACCTTCACGGTGGAATCTTATCTGTGCGACAATACCACGGATGTTTACAATGCGGTTAAGGGTCTGAATATCGGCGATACCGTTGATATGGAAGGCTTCCTTTACTGGTATGAGGGTGTGAATCCCCATATTACTTCCTTAACCGTGAAATAAATTTTCGGCATTTAAGAACCAGACTGGATCCGGCACCTCTTTAACAGGGGTGCCTTTTCTGTTATAATGATAAGAAATTTGGGTGCAGGGGCGGTCTCTGGTTTAAGAAAAACGGATAGGGAGAAAAACGGGTTATGAAGCTTGCAGGGGTGGCGGCGAAATATACTGCGAAATATTTTCTGGGATTTCTTGCTGTTTTTATATGCAGCGTTCTGGTGGCGGCTGTGGCAAAGGGCAGCATAGAAAACTATATTGTTGAGAGAGCGGAAAACGGACTGCGGGAAGGAATGAAGACCACGGGCGAGTCCATAGAGAGAATGGATCTCATCAATCAGCTGATTTATGGCAACAAGGCGTTCACGACTCTTGTTTACAGCGAGGAGACGATTTCCAGGGAGGATGTGCTTCAGCTGCGGGAGAGCAATGAGGCGCTGATGAAGACGGCCTATATTTCAGACTTTATTCCCTATATGTTCATTCTTTTCCGGGATAATAATCTTTATCTTTCCAGCAGCCAGTGCAGCTTTGATTTTGACTCATATTATGGAAGATTTATGAAGCTTGATACCGGCGGGGAGCACGTTTCCACGGATGCGGCCCGGATAAAGGAATTCTTTTTTGAGAGCAGAGAGGAACACAGACAGTTTCTGAGTGTCGCGTCCTTTGACTATACAATCTGATAATGGCCAAAACCTTCATGCAGAATACAATACCCTCGGAGCTGCTCGAGGCTTCCATGATGGACGGATGCTCTGATATCATGTATTACCTGCGGGTAGTGCTTCCGCTGTCGAAGGCGATTATCGCAGTATTGGTTCTTTTCTATGCGGTGGGATACTGGAATTCTTATTTTAACGCCATGATCTACCTGAATAACAGGGAGCTGTATCCGCTGACAATCTATTTAAGGGAAATTCTCATGGCGGATCAGATAGACCCCTCCACGGTTTCCGATCCGGAGCTGCAGGCGCAGATCGCTCAGATGGCGGGGGTGATCAAGTATGCGCTGATTGTGGTAACTATGGTGCCGGTTCTTCTGATCTATTCCTTTATTCAGAAATACTTTGTAAAGGGCGTTATGATCGGATCGGTAAAGGGTTAATGAAACCGGGTAATTAAGGGGGAAAGGCGTATGAGAAAAGAAGAAATCAGCAGCTTTCTGGAAAGGCTGAAGGAGGAGGTGCAAAGATCGGCGGCAGAGCTTTCACAAGAAAGGATGCCGGAGCTTCCTATGGAGCTGTTTGGACTGTATGAGAAAACCGGAGACAGAAAGGAATACGACGGGGTGTATCTTACCAGAAGAAAATATCTGGCGGTATTCGGATTGTCGGCTTTGATGCACAAAAGTGAGGAGGGATCCGTGCCTTTAAGGGACGTAGAGATTCTCTCCGGGATTATGGAGGAAATCTGCCGGGAGGAGTGCTGGGCGGTTCCGGCCCATGTGGACCGGCTGCGTCAGGACTGGCGGATCACGGCGGATCTGTTTGCCTGCGAAACCGCACAGACGCTGGCAGAGCTTTCGGACCGGCTTTCAAAGGAGCTTCCCGGGGTCGTGAGGAGCATGGTCAGGGAAAACATTGAGAGAAGGATATTCCGGCCGTTTTTTTCGCAGGAGCCTCCGTCCTTCTGGTGGGAGGTGTGCGATACCAACTGGAATGCGGTATGCGCCGGGTGCATCGGAAGCGCCTGCCTGCACCTGCTCCGGGAAGAAAAGGAAAGGCTTGCCGGCTGCGTCAATCGTATTGTAAGGGCTCTTGTGCATTATATTGACGGGTTTTCCGGGGACGGAGCCTGTCTGGAAGGGCCGGGCTATTATACCTATGGAATGACCTACTTCGTGAATTTTGCGCAGGAATTGTACGAGTATTCAGGTGGAGAGAGGAATTTGTTCTCAGGAAAATGGGAGCCGGGTGTGCTTGAGGAAGAACGGGCCCGTAAGCTTCGCCGTATGGCGGAGTTTTTGGGAAAGTGCTTTTTCCGTGACGGAAGAATGATCCGTTTTTCCGATGATTCCAGTGAGGATACCTTCCGGCTTGGGCTGCACTGCGTAATGGCTGCGCAATATCCGGGCCTGCAATTTCCTCCCGTTATGCGGGCAGCGGGACTGCATACGGATTTCTGCTACCGCTTTGCGGCGCTTAAAATGGATCTGCTGGAAACCCGGCGTTATCTGGAGCTGCCAATAAGGGAGGCTTCGATATCGCATGAGGAATCCCAAAGCTTCCGTATTTTTCCAAAGGCACAGTGGTGCGTTGGAAATGCGGCCTCCGGTATCGGCTTCGCCTGCAAGGGCGGACACAATGGAGAGCCTCATAACCACAACGATATCGGACATTTTATTTATGAGAGGGACGGAGTGCTTCTGCTGACGGATCTGGGGGCCGGGGAATATACAAAGGAGTATTTCGGAGAAAACAGATACTCGATTCTGTGCAACAGCTCGTTCGGGCACAGCGTTCCCGTAATCGACGGGCTGGGGCAGTGTGCGGGGAAGGAACACGGGTGCAGACAGTTCCGGGCGGACCCGACAGGCAGGGTGGAGATGGAGCTTTGCGATGCATATCCACGGGGAATGCTGTCCTCATTTCGCAGATGCTTTCATTTTGATCTGAGGACGGGGCATCTGGAGGTGGAGGATTTCTTCCGGTTCCGTACCCGGGGCGGGGCGGTGGCGGAGGAAAGCCTCATCACGCAGATAGAGCCGGTTATAACCCCGGAGGGGATTCTTCTGGGGCGGGGAGAACCCCGGTGCATCGTTATTCCAAAGGGAGCCTGTGCAGAGCAGATTCATGTGGAGGAACACATTCACAGGAGCCACAGGAGAGAAAATGAAAAGGTATATCTGATCCGGTGGAGAGCAAGGACGGAAGGGCAGACGGCCCGAGGCGGATTCAGGGTTTGTTAGCGGACGAGCCGGGGATTGACTTATTTGCAGGATGTGCGTAAAATATCAATGGCGGGCAGAGATCAGAACCGCCGCAGATAAGTTCGCAGGCCTTCTGCCCGGAATCCGCAGGAGGTTTAATCCTGCAGGAAGGATCGATACCGATATGTACAGTTATCAGAGCAGAATCAGATACAGCGAGCTGGATGAGACAGGCCATTTAAAGATAGAGTCACTGCTGGATTATTTTCAGGACTGCTCCACCTTTCATTCCGAGGATCTGGGGCTGGGAGTGGAATATTTGCGAAAGAGGCACATGGTATGGGTCATGTCCTCCTGGCAGATCGTGGTCTCAAGATATCCCAGGCTTGGCGAGAGGGTGACGGTGGGGACCGCACCCTATGATTTCAGGGGATTTATGGGAAGCCGTAACTTTCTGATGTCAGACGAGGCTGGCGAAAGGCTGGCCTGTGCCAACACGATCTGGAGTCTGATTGACACAGAAAGCGCAAGGCCGGTGAAGCCGACTGCGGAAATGCTGGAGGGATATGTGATAGAACCCAGGCTTGAGATGGAGTATGCGCCCAGGAAAATTGCCGTTCCCGGGGAAAGCGGGGCCGGTGAGCCTATTGTGGTGCGCAAGCACCATCTGGATATGAATCATCATGTGAATAACGGACAATATATCCGGATAGCTATGGATGCGCTTCAGGAAGAGGGACGGATCCGGCAGCTGCGGGCGGAGTACAGAAAGCAGGTGTATCTGGGAGATGTATTGATTCCTTACGTGGCGTCTTCGGGCGATGGGAGGCAGACGGTGGTGCTCAGGGGAGAGGATGACGCTGTCTGCTGTATTGTGGAGCTTGAGAAGGACAGCTGCGGCCTTGCGGTATAGGATTCGGATGTCAGAAGCCCCGGCTGCGCACTGCGCCTGGCAATTGGCTCAAAAAAGCTGTGCGCCTTCCATTGTGCGGAGCATTCCGGTGAGCCTGCGAAAACGTAAATCGTGTTCAGCAGAGGCTTTTGACATCCGAATCGGTATAGATGCTGGAGTTACTTTATCAAAATTTTAGAAGTATTTTATTGACGGTTTATTCACGCATTTGTTACAATAAAACAAAGCACAGAAATTCTAACGGAAATTCATTCAATCATCTGAGTATCTGACCGGCGCTCCTGTCTGGGAGATGTCATCTGTTTTAGAATCCTTGCTTTTATTACCATTTGAAACAATAATAGGGCAGGGGTAAGCGGATGCGGATTTGGGTATTCTCCTGCCTGGCGGAGGGAGGATACCTGGAACTATATTGATGAGATGAAGCTTCACGTGTTTGAGATGAGGCATCTTCGGGAGGAGACCAGGAAATTATTCCATAGCGACATGCGGATCGTGGTAGATTTTCTGGCTGAAGGCAGCGGCTACCGCTCCGACAGGAAAATCGTTCATAAAGCGGCGTTGATCCGGATGATCCGGGTGCTGTCGGGAGACAACGATCCGGAAGACGTGGAGCAATGGATGCACGAACAGGGAATCAGGGAGGAGGATGAGATCAGAGTGTGTGAATTATTTGATCAGTATGAAAGGCGGGGACTGGCCAGGGGCAAGGCAGAAGGCAGAATCGCAGGACGAGCGGAAGGAAAAATCGAGGGAAGAGCTGAGGGAGAAGAGCTTTTTGCCAGCCTGGCGCAGTCTCTCATCGAGGGAGGACGGCTTGATGATTTAAGGAGGGCCCTTTCTGACCGGGGCTATAGAACACGGTTATATGCGGAAGCCGGACTGTCATAAAAAATTCATAGCTTGATAAGCTCCCGGGCCACGGGAATTTTGGAGATTATGTAGCTGACAAGCAGGGAAACTAGGGTAAGCCCGGCCCAGCACAGAAGGACGGTAATCGTTTTTGAGGGTATAAAGAGTGCGTTCATGACAAAAAGCAGGATGGGATGAATGATGAAGATTCCCATTGTAAATTGGGAAAAACGGCTGACCCAAACGCCCTGGGAGGCTTTCAGCGGTAGCCTTATCAGGAAGGTAAAAAGCAGACAATACCAGATGATGGAGGAAAGATTATCATAGAAATGCTCCGCAAGCCTGCTGTGTATGAGATAAAGTCCCACTCTTTTTTCCGCAACATTGTTTATCAGTGTAAAAAGCAGCAGAACGACTCCGTGGATACGGAAGGGAATCTGCTGTATTTTTTGAATCTGGGAGGCGAACAGCCCGCCCGAGAGGAAGTAGAACATCCAGGTCCACAGACGCAGGGGCTGGGGGACGAACATGCCAAGGGGATATCCCTTGATCATGGAAAGCGTACTCATGCACAGACACACGCTCATGAAGGCAAGGCAGGCAAGTCTGTGATAATGCGCCTTCTCAAAAAACAGCCTGTGAAGAGGCGGAAGAAACAGGTAAATAATAATCAGGGAGCCAAAAAACCAGAAATGCCACAGATAGCCCCTCTGCAGCAGGCTGTCATAGGCCAGACGCAGGGGATTAATCATTTTCTGTCTGAAAAGGAGCACGGGGATGGCAATCAGAAAATTCCAGGACAGCACAATTTTAAGGATGCGGGCGATCTTGTGCAGCACATAGGGATAGCCGGCATGTTCCCTGGAAAGAAGCAGATAGCCGTTAACCATAAAGAAGAGAGGGACACCGCAGTCGCAGAGGTAGTAGATCGTATAATTGTTCATACTCACGGCATGGAGGCCGACCACGCTGACGCAGGCCAGAGATTTAATCAGGTCCAGATTCGCATTCCTTGTTTTCATCGCGGCACCTCCCGTCTGGTTAAGAATATCTTAAAGAAATCTTAAGCTTTCTTAATAATTTTATTTTACAATAAGAAGCTGTTTCTTTGCAACCGTTCATGTTATAATTTTGAAAAGATGCCAGGGTCAAAAGTGAGGTCCTGCGGGACTGGCGCTGAATTCTGATGAGAAAGGAAATAGGTAAAAACCGTGATTCAAGTAGGGAAAAAACAGATTTTGACAGTCGTTAAACGAGTTGATTTCGGTGTGTATCTGGCTGATACCACTGAGCTTTCTGCGCAGGGGCGGACAGATTCTTCCGCAGAGAATCCGGAAGAAAAGGTTCTTCTTCCGTTAAAGCAGGTGCCTGAGGATGTGGAGCTTCATGACAGTCTGACGGTTTTCGTGTACCGGGACTCTAAGGACAGGATGATAGCCACGACCAGGGAGCCGGTGATGGAGCTGGGGCAGACTGCGCTCCTTAGTGTGAAGCAGCTGGGGAAATTCGGAGCATTTCTGGACTGGGGGCTTGAGAAGGATCTTCTGCTTCCGTTCCGGGAGCAGACGGCTCCGGTGAAAGAGGGAGATCAGTGCCTTGTCGCGCTCTATGTGGATAAGAGCGGAAGACTGTGCGCAACCATGAAGGTGTACCATTATCTGAGGACGGACAGTCCCTATCAAAAGGACGACAAGGTGGAAGGGATTGTGTATGAGATCAGTCCCAATTTCGGAATCTTCGTGGCAGTGGACGACCGCTTTTCCGCACTGATTCCGAAGACGGAGCCGGCGGAAGGGCTCCAGGCGGGAGACAGGATTTATGCCAGAGTGACGGAGGTAAAGGCGGATGGCAAGCTGTCTTTGAGCGTTCGGGAGAAGGCGCATATCCAGATGGGAGAGGATGCGAAGAAGCTTCTTGCGCTGATCGAGAAGGCCGGAGGAGAGCTGCCGATAGGCGACAAGTCGGATCCGGAGCAGATCAGGATGAGGACGGGAATGAGTAAAAACGAGTTTAAGAGGGCTGCGGGGAGTCTCTATAAGCAGAGGGCGGTAGAGATCGGAAAGGACAGCATCCGCAAGCTGTAGAGTCCATGGATTTGCAGAAAGGAGTATCGCTCAGACATGAATGGAAGGAAAGTAAATCTCGCGTTTCTAATATCTGTCCTGCTGTATATCGGATGTGTGTTCGCTCTTCCGCTGCTTTTGCCCCGGCTGTTCTCCAATCTGGTGGTCAATAACCTGATCTGCGAGACGGTTATGGTAATGCCGGGTTTCCTTTTTATGCTTTTTTCCGGGGAAAAGCTTACAGGGTTTCTTCATTTTAAAAGGATGAAGCCGGGAACCGTGCTGATGATCGTGCCCTTCACCATGTTCAGTATGTCTGCCATTACGCTGGTAAACCTGATCTCTCAGTTTTTTGTGGAGAACACGTCTGCGGCCATGATGGAGAATTATCAGGTGGCGGAAATGCCCTTTCTTCAGGTTTTGTTTTCCGTGGGAATCTTTGCGCCCTTCTGTGAGGAGCTGGCCTGCCGCGGGATCTTTTACAGAGGCTACAGAAAATCGGGAAGCGCTTTTTATGCCATGCTGCTCTCGGCGCTTTTGTTCGCACTGATGCACATGAACATCAACCAGGCCATGTATGCTTTCGTGATGGGAATTATTTCCGTCCTTCTGGTGGAAGCGACGGGAAGCCTGTGGTCGTCCGTTCTCTATCATGGGCTGATCAACAGCAGTCAGATCGTTCTCATGTACGGAATGCTCCGGGTAAATCCCTCCGCCTACAGCGAGGCGGCATCAGCGCTGAATACGGATATGCTGGTATACGGACTGGCCGGATATCTGGTCATTACGGCAGTGAGCCTTCCTGTTGCGTGGGCGATTCTTGTCTGGATGAGCGGCCATGAGGGAAGAAGAGGCGTGCTTCTGGAATTGTGGAGAGAGAGGAAGAACAGAGGAAGCGGGACAGTGCAGGAGAGCCAAAAATCACAGACAGTGACAGAAAAGAAAAAGGATAAGCTGGTAACAGTTCCACTGTTACTTGCGCTTATCCTCTGTGGGGCGGTTATGATATTAACCGCCATGTCCCAGTGGCTGATAAAGCTGGTGGTAGACCATCTGGGCTGGTAAGAATCATCTGATCCGGATATCCGGTCAGATATACATGTCAAAATTGCCGCCTACAGCCGGATTGACAGATAATTCCATGGAGCGGTCCATCATGTTGATGAGGCTTGCTCCCAGATTCTCGTTGCTGTCGAGAGCCTTGCTGAGTACAGCCGTGCTAACCTGATTCTGAAGGCTTACATTGGCCAGAGCGGTTGATAATCCTGGTATATCCATAAAAAATCCCTCCTTATCCGTTACTTAAGTATTATATCATGAAATGCAAAAAAAGGAAATCACTTAATTTACACAAATATTCTGCAAAAACAGGTAGATTTATTTGTGGGCATGTTTTAAAATGAAAAGGAAGTTTCTTTTGTAGTCAGGTATGCACAAAAAAATCGTTGGGAAAATTGCATAGTATGTGGGAGTATGTGCAATAGAAGGGATGGGATATGATTTCTAATCAGATATTGCAAAACACAATTGAGGGGTTAAAAACGATTACCAGGGTAGATTTCTGTGTGATGGATACCGATGGAAAGGAAGTGGCTTCCACAACAGAGAATATGAGCGCAGGCGGTGCGCAGGCGGCGGAGTTTGCAAGATCTCCTGCCGATTCGCAGGAAATCAAAGGGTACCAGTATTTTAAGATATTTGAAGAGCAGCAGGTGGAGTATGTGCTGATTGCCGGAGGTGCGGGAGAGGATTCCTATATGATGGGCAAGATAGCGGCCTTTCAGATACAGAATCTTCTGATCGCCTACAAGGAGCGGTTTGACAGGGATAATTTCATTAAGAACCTTCTCCTTGACAATCTGCTGCTCATTGATATTTACAGCCGCGCCAAAAAGCTGCATATTCAGACGGACGCAAATCGTGTGGCTATGATTGTGGAATCCGACAATGCAAGAGACAGCAACATTCTGGAGATGATGAGAACCTTTCTGGCAGGCAACGGGAAGGATTTCGTCACGGCGGTGGATGAGAGCAATGTGATAATCGTCAAGGATCTTTCCGACGGGGACAGCCCCAGGGAAATCGAGAGGACGGCCCAGGCAGTAGGAGGTTATCTGCGCAGAGAGGGCATGAGCGGAGTGCGTGTCGCTTACGGCACTGTGGTAAAGGAGATCAAGGAGGTCAGCCGCTCCTACAAGGAAGCCAAGATGGCGCTGGATGTGGGTAAGATCTTCTTTGATGAGAGAGATATCATCGCATACAGCGAGCTTGGAATAGGAAGGCTGATCTACCAGCTTCCGATTCCCCTGTGTAAGATGTTTATCCGGGAGATATTCGGGGGAAAGAGCCCGGATGATTTTGACGAGGAAACACTGGGTACGATCAACAAGTTTTTTGAGAACAGTCTGAATGTTTCCGAGACGTCGCGTCAGCTGTTTATTCACAGGAATACGCTGGTCTACCGTCTGGATAAGCTGCAGAAGAGCACGGGGCTTGACCTCCGGATTTTTGAGGATGCGATCACCTTCAGGATTGCCCTTATGGTGGTTAAGTATATGGATTACATGGAGAGTTTCGAATATTAAGATACAGGTGGTGGAGAGTTTGGCAAAGAGTGAAGTTAGAGGCAGAAGAAGAAGGGGCTTGCAGACGGGGAGTGATGAGATCATCACGCTGAATAATGTGAGCAAGGCGTATGCTACGGGAGCGCCTGCTTTAAACGGTGTGGATTTACATATCAAAAAGGGAGAATTCGTATTTATCGTGGGGGACAGCGGATCGGGAAAATCAACCATGATCAAGCTGCTCCTTCGGGAACTGATTCCCACATCGGGAGAGATCAACGTTATGGGCTACGACCTTGTCAGGATCCGCCACGGCAGAATTCCCAAGTTCCGGAGAAATCTCGGAATCGTTTTCCAGGATTTCCGTCTTCTCAAGGACAGGAACGTTTACGAGAACGTGGCCTTTGCCCAGAGAATCATACAGATGCCCAACAAGGTGATCAAGAGGAACGTTCCGAGCATACTCGCCACGGTGGGCCTTGCGGGCAAGTACAAGGCAAAGCCCCGCCAGCTTTCGGGAGGGGAGCAGCAGAGAGTGGCAATTGCCAGAGCCCTGGTGAACCGCCCCAGCATTCTGCTTGCGGATGAGCCCACGGGAAACCTGGATCCCAAGAATTCCTGGGAGATCATGAAGCTCCTGGAACAGATCAACGAGAACGGAACCACCGTGCTTGTGGTCACGCACAACAGAGAGATTGTAAATGCCATGCAGAAAAGAGTCGTGACAATGAAAAAGGGAGTGATTGTCAGCGATGAGGAAAGAGGCGGTTATATAGACGATGAGGATTAGTACATTTTTTTATACGATCAAACAGGGTGTTATCAATATCTTTCGGAACAAATGGTTTACCCTGGCATCCATAGCCACCATCGGAGCCTGCCTTTTTCTGTTCGGCCTTTTTTACTCCGTGCTGATGAATGTGCAGAGCATTGTAAAGTCGGCACAGGAAAATATATCCATCACGGTGCTCTTTGACGAGGGGATCAGCGATGACCGGATTGCGGAGATCGGAGCCCTGATCGAGAAGCGGCCGGAGGTTTCCCATACCAGGTTTATTTCGGCCGATGAGGCGTGGGAGAGCTTTAAGGACGAGTATCTGGGAGAATACCAGGACGGCTTTACCGAGAATCCGCTGGAAAACTCCGCCAGCTATGAGATCTATCTGGCGGATGTTTCCATGCAGCCCGCACTGGTGACCTATCTGGAGGGCGTGGAGGGAGTAAGAGAGGTAAACCGCTCCGAAATCACGGCGGCCACTCTTACCGGCGTGAATGCGCTGATCGCCTACATCTCCCTGGGAATTATAGCGATTCTTTTTGCCGTTTCCGTGTTCCTGATCAGTAATACCGTAACCATAGGTATTGCGGTGCGCAAGGAGGAGATCACGATCATGAAATATATCGGTGCGACCGACTTCTTCGTGCGCTCTCCCTTTGTGATCGAGGGTATGATGATCGGGGCCGTCGGCGCGGTTATCCCTCTGGGGATTATTTATGTGGTCTATAATCAGGTGCTTGAATTTATACTGACAAAGTTTTCCATGCTCACAAAGCTGCTTTCCTTTGTACCTGTGGAAACGATTTTTGCAAGACTCCTTCCGGTTTCCATGGCTATCGGTGTGGGAATCGGTTTCCTGGGAAGTATTGTAACGGTAAGAAAGCATTTGCGAGTATAGAGTGATAAAGGAGTGGCAGGGCATTTTAATATGAAGAGATGGAAAAATGCGGTCGGTCTGGTACTCTGCCTGATTCTGGTGCTGGCAGCGGGAAATAAATATCAGATAACGGCTTCTGCGACCGGACTGACCAATGACAGTATCAAGCAGAAGGAAAACGAGATCAAAAAGGCAAAGGAAGAAAAAAAGTCGCTTCAGAACGGACTGACTAACGTGAAGGAGCTGAAAAAACAGCTGGAGGCTTCCAAGGCGAGTCTGGCCGACTATATTGAGCAGCTGGATGCGAATCTTGCAACGATTCAGGCCAAGATCAGCGAGCTGAAGACGATGATTACGCAGAAGGAAGAGGAGATCGTACAAAAAACCCAGGAGCTTGAGGAGGCGGTGGCTGTTCAGGAGGAGCAGTATTCTTCCATGAAGGCCAGAATCAAGTTTATGTATGAAAGAGGCGACAGTCTTTATATGGAACTGCTCTTTGAATCCGCCAGCTTTGGAGAAATGCTGAATAAGGCTGAGTATATTGAGATGCTTTCCGCCTATGACAGAAAAATGCTGGATCAGTATGTGGCCCAGGCAGAGTATGTGGCTCTGTGCAAGGAAGGGCTTGAGGAGGAAAAGGAGGTTCTCGCCGAGGCAAAAAAATCGGTGGAGGCCGAGGAGGCATCCCTGAACGAGCTGATTGCGGCAAAGGAACAGGAGATTAAGGCTGTGTCCAATGACATCCAGAACAAGGAGGCGGCCATTGCGGAGTATGAGGCATCCATTGCGGCTGAGAATGAGACCATAGCGGCCCTGGAAAAGGCTGTTGCGGAGGAGAGAGCGAAGCTGGCCGAGGAGCAGAGCCGGAAATATGACGGCGGTATTTTCGCATGGCCGGCACCTTCCTATACCAGAATATCGGATGAATACGGAAACAGAATACATCCGACCCTGGGAGTCCAGAAGTTCCATAACGGACTTGACATGGCAGCCCCGGGAGGAAGCCCGATTCTTGCAGCCTACGACGGCAAGGTTGTGGCTGCGGCCTACAGCGGGAGCATGGGAAATTATATTATGATTGACCATGGGGACAGCTTATATACGATTTATATGCATGCGTCGGCTCTGTATGTATCCAAGGGAGCCGAGGTGCACAAGGGAGATAAAATCGCGGCGGTGGGAAGCACCGGACGCTCTACCGGAAATCATCTTCATTTCAGCGTCAGACTGAATGGGAATTATGTGAATCCCCGGAATTATCTGGGAGGATGATTTTTTGGAAATCAAAATATAAAGATAGGCAGGGATTGGAGAAATAACAGTGGACACCTTTAACAGGGAAAGAAATTTCCGGGGATTTATCACCGGACTGTCAGTCGGAGTGCTGATCAGCGCTTTGGCGGTGGGAGGCTTTTGTGTTGCCAGGAATTTCTATCTTCTTTTGCGGATGCAGAACGAGCAGGCCAGTGCGGACGCACAGGAAGAGGAGAGCGTGGTAAATGCGGATACCATGCAGAAGATGAAGACCATTGAGGAAGTGATAGCCAACTACTACTATGGCGAGGAGACCTCCTCGGGAGAGCTGCAGGACGGTATTTACAAGGGGATGGTGAAGGCGCTGGGAGATCCCTATTCCGAGTATTTCACAAAGGATGAGCTGGAGGAGACGTTAAACAGCAACCAGGGAATTTCTTACGGAATCGGAGCGGCCATCAGTCTGAATAAGGAGATGGACACCGCCATGATCAACAGCGTGATCGAGGACACTCCCGCCGAGGCGGCGGGGCTTCGGGCCGGGGATATTATCTATAAGGTGGACGGCGAGGAAACCTTCGGCATGAGCCTGAGCCAGGTGGTGGGCCGTGTGAAGGGAAAGGAAAACACCACGGTGCATCTGACTATTTACAGGGAAGGGGAAGCGGATCTGCTGGAAATGGATATTGTCCGGGGAAAGCTGATCGAGGCGGAAACCGTGCAGAGCGGCATGCTGGAGGAGACGAACCAGATCGGCTATCTGCGTATCACGGAGTTTGACACTATAACGGTGGATCAGTTTAACGAGGCCATGGCCGAGCTGAACGCTTCGGGAATGAAGGCCCTGATTCTGGATCTGAGAAGCAATCCGGGAGGGGATCTCACTGCCGTGGTGGACGTGGCAAGGCGTCTCCTGCCCGAGGGGCTCGTGGTTTATACGGAGGATAAGGCCGGGAAACGCAAGGAATATACCTGCGACGGAGAGCATGAGATTCAGATTCCCGTGGCGGTTTTGGTAAACGAGTATTCGGCCAGCGCTTCCGAGATACTCTCCGGTGCCATCAAGGATTACAACAAGGGGACTCTGATCGGAACCACCACCTATGGAAAGGGGATTGTACAGAGGATCAACCGGCTTGAAGACGGAACCGCGGTGAAGCTTACGGTGAGTGCATACTTCACGCCTCTTGGAAATAATATCCACGGGATCGGGATAGAGCCCGATATTGAGCTTGAGTTTGATTATGAGGCTTACGAGAAGGACGGCACCGATAACCAGGTGGAAAAGGCCATTGAAATTCTGGAAGGAAAGATATCGTAAACCATACAAAGGAATATTGCGAAGGCGGCTGACTGCAGGAAATGCAGTCAGCCGTTTTTTTCAAAATATACAGAAGGGACAGTTTTTGGGGGAAGATACAGAGAAATATGGTAATAAGTCACAAAGAAGTTAAGATTGGGGACGCAATATTGAGATAGGGGTGTATTTTTGGAGAGCGGTTTATTGTAAGCTTTTTACAGAAATAATGTTAAGGGGGTCAAGATGTGAAGAAAAAGAATCAACCGGTAAAAAACGTGATCGCTAAGAAGACCTGGAAGCAGGAGGTGCAGCATAACTGGCCGCTCTATGTGCTGCTGCTGCCCAGCTTCGTGCTGGCGATTATTTTCTGTTATGTACCTATGGGAGGCCTGGTTATGGCGTTCCAGAACTATAAGCCCTGGCTTGGCATCACGGGTTCGGAGTTTGTGGGAATGGAAAATTTCAGACAGATTTTTGCCTTTAAGGAGTCCTACCAGGCCATCATCAATACGCTGGTCATTGCGGTAAGCAAAATCATTCTGGGACTGATCGTACCCATTATCATGGCTCTGCTGCTGAACGAGGTGAAGCACGTGGGACTGAAAAAGGGAATCCAGACGTTGGTGTATCTGCCCCACTTTCTGTCCTGGGTGACGGTCGCGGGTATGCTGAGGGATATTCTGGGTCTGGACGGTATCGTGAACGGCGTGCTTAAGAGCTTTGGCATGGATCCCGTGTTTTTTCTGGGAGAGGCGGGAATGTTCCGGCAGATCGCGGTGATATCCGACCTGTGGAAGGGCTTCGGCTTCGGCATGATCGTCTATCTGGCCGCCATCTCCAACATTGACCAGAGCCTGTATGAGGCGGCGGAGATGGACGGAGCCAACCGGTGGCAGCAGACCATGTATATCACGCTGCCCGGGATCATGCCCATGATTATTGTGATGGCGACCCTGAGTCTTGGAAATGTACTGAACGCCGGATTTGACCAGATTTTTAACCTGTATTCTCCCCTCACCTACAGCACGGGCGATATCATTGATACCTACGTCTACCGGCAGTCCCTGGTAAACGGACAGTACAGCTTTGGTACGGCGGTGGGCTTGTTTAAGTCAGGGATCGGATTGATCCTCACGGTGATTTCCTACAGAATCGCTTACAAAGTCGCCGGATACAGAATATTTTAGGAGGTAGTAAGGATGAGACGTACATCACTGAGCAGAAAGATATTTGTGGTATGCAACACCACGTTTCTGATTATCATGGCGCTGCTGTGCATCCTGCCGCTGGTAAACCTGTTTGCGATCTCCCTGAGCGGAAAGGCGGCGGCCAACAGCGGGGCGGTGACCTTCTGGCCCATAGACTTTACCATGATGGCATATGAGAAGACCTTTAACAACAGCAACTTTATCCGCTCCATTCTGATCTCCGTGGCGAGGACTGCGCTGGGCACCTTTGTCAGCATGTTCGTGATCACCACGGCGGGCTATGCGCTTTCAAAGGATTTTCGGGGAAGAACGCCGCTGATGTGGTTTTTCGTGTTCACCATGCTTTTTGGAGGCGGACTGATCCCCTCTTATCTGGTAAACACCTCATTGGGATTAAAAAATAACTTTCTGGTTTATATCATTCCGGGAGCGTTCAGCTGCTATAACCTGATTCTGATCATGAACTTCTTCAAGTCCATACCCAAGGCGCTTGAGGAGGCGGCGCTGATCGACGGGGCAAGCTTTTTTACGGTACTGTGGAGGATTTTCCTTCCGCTTTCCAAGGCCGGGCTTGCCACTGTGGCCCTGTTTATCATGGTGGGAAACTGGAATGAGTGGTTCACAGGTATCCTCTATATGTCGGATACCAAAAACTATCCGCTGGCTTCCTTCCTGCAGGTGATCGTGGTGCAGGGAAATCAGCAGGATCTGGCTCTTGACCCGACCTCGGCCCTGGCCATGTCGGAGCGGACCATCAAGGCGGCACAGGTGTTTATCGGGGCTCTGCCCATTCTGCTGGTCTATCCGTTCCTGCAGAAATATTTTGTCACCGGGCTTGTGATGGGAGCGGTGAAGGAGTAACCATACAGGATCAATTGCCTGATATCCTCTGGAAGAGGGTTAAGGGCTTAATGATTAAATATCTTATAGGAGGAGAAAAAGAATGAAGTTGAAAAAGGCAGTCCTTTCACTGGTGCTGGCATCAGCCATGCTGATCGGCGGATGCGGAGGTTCCGGAAAGGGAAACGAAGCTGCGGCGGGAACTAAGAACGCAGACGGAAAATACGACCCGGTTCTCACAATCAAGGTGGCAAAACAGCTGGACGAGAATGCGGGAAGGTACGGAGACGGAGAGGATATTAACAAAAACCCCATGACGGATCTTGCGGTAGAAAAGCTGGGGATCAAGATGGAGACCACGCTCCTTGGCGGAGACGCTCCGAACTATGATACCAAGCTGCGCCTTGCTCTTACAGGCTCCGAGGAGCTGCCCGACGTGTTCCCGGTATACGGGACACAGATGATTGCGGACATGATAGAGTCCGGACGTGTGAAGGACATCACGGAGGATATTGAGAAGTATATGCCGGAGAGGATGAAGGAAATCTATGAGCAGTTTCCTCAGACCTATTATCCTCTGACCAAGGACGGAAAGATCTATGGGATTGCCTGCGCTCCCTGCCTCACGGAGGGCCAGGTCATGATCATGCGTCAGGACTGGCTGGACGCACTGGGGCTTAAGGCTCCCACCAACATGGATGAGTTTGAGGCGGTGATTAAGGCCTTCACGGAGGATGATCCGGACGGAAACGGGCAGGATGATACCTATGGATTTGCTTACAGCGGAAACGATATCTATAATACAGGATGGGTTGCGGACCCCGTAAGTCTCTTCTCCGCTTATTCCGGAAAGCATTATCCGGGAAGCTGGCAGGAGGACGAGAATGGGGAGCTGATGTACGGTTCCATCCACGAGGGCAACAAGGAAGCTCTTGCCAGACTGGCCGAGTGGCATGCAAACGGCTGGATCTTCCAGGAGGCGGCAGCTACCGGGGCATGGGATGCCATGATGCAGTTTACAGAGGGTAAGGCCGGTATCTTCATCGGAAGACCCTGGTCCATCGGTTCCGTTGCGGACGTTACCTCCGTTGCGCCGGATGCGGTGATCAAGGCGTATCCCAATATTCTGCAGGACAATGGGGATCCCACCTATCAGGCGGCTCAGATCAACGACGGCTGGCTGATGTTCAACAAAGACTTTGCAAACATGGAAGCCTTCTTTACATATTATGACTGGCTCTATGACTACGCTTTCGGCACCGGAGATTTTAAATATGGATACCTGGAAGGGTACGACTATGATATAGTGGGAGATGAGGTGGTGTTCGACTCCAAGCTGTTTGATCCCCCTGTGACCGATCCCTTCATGCCCGGTAAATCCACAGTGCTGAAGAATACGCCCGCTCTCAAGTCAACTCAGACCTTTGCGGATATCGCGTCAGGGAAGACACCGGAGACAGGAGCGGAGCTGTCTGTTGCGGCAGGCTTTGTGACGGCACCCGAAATGTCGGAGGGTTATGTGGTGGCTCATGAGCACATGGATGAGCTGCTGCCGAATCTTTTCAATACAGAGCCTACGGACACCATGAAGAAGAACTGGGAACAGCTTCAGACCATGGAGAAGCAGATCTACACCAATATTGTCTATGGGAAGGAGCCGGTGGATGCCTTCGACAAGTTCGTGGAGGACTGGCTGGCACAGGGCGGCGAGCAGATCACCAAAGAGGTCAACGAATGGTATAAGACCGTGAAATAAAATCTGAAAAACTGGAACAGCATAAGGGACTGTTGCATCCGTGTGACAGCCCCTTATAGCTGTATGGTGGGAAACTGTCCGATGAAGAAAATAAAATCCATTTACATGATATTCGTAGTATTTCTGATTATGATCATAGCGGGCTTTCTGCTCCTGTACGGATACAGCAGAATCAGTCTTGAGAGTCTGCTCATGGAGACCGCCCTGGTTCAGCTGGAGCATTCCGACTCTCTGCTGGATCAGAAGGTGAAGGAGATTGAGATCGAGGCTGACGGGATCTTAAGCAGCGACGATCTCAAGACTCTGCACGGCGTGATCAATGCCAGATGGGACGCTTACGATTATGTGACCAGTGTAAACGCCATGAAGGAATATCTTGAAAGCCGTCAGAAAAGCAATGTGGGAATGGGAGAATTCATCCTGTACTGGCCGAAAAAGGAGCGCCTTGTCAGCACGCTGAATTCGTCCCAATTTGACAGGGAGATATTCGAGGAGATTGAGACGAATAAATGGATGATATGGGAAAACGAAATTTACTTTGTCAGATGCCTGGAGACGGACTATGACAGGCATGATGATGAGCCTTATCTGCTGATTCGGATGGACAGGGACTATCTGTACGGCCTCAAAGGCATGGCCTCCGGAATGAGAGGCGGCGGCACCATGTTCCTGACACCGGACGAGAGGAGCTTTCTGTCCGTCCACGGAGTGGAGACCGTGCTTCAGACGGCTGTCCGCCCCTGGAGCGAGAGCGCTTATAAGATCACGGTGGGACACTCGGATTACCAGATCCTGGGATTAAGCGCTTCAAAATGCGGTCTTCGCATCCTGACCTATTATCCGATTGACAAGATGATGGAGCCGGTGGGCAGGATTACGTGGATCATGGGAATTTCCCTGGGGATTCTGCTGATAGTGGGCTTTGTCTTTATGGTTCTGTATAATAAGAATATTCTGATACAGCTGCAGACCATCACGGAAAAGCTCCGCCAGGTGGAGTCCGGAGATTTTACCACACAGATTACAGAGCTGCCAGATAATGAGTTTTCCTATGTGTTTGATCAGTTTAACAGGATGGTGACCAGGATCCGGGAACTGATCAGCACAACGCTCAAGGAGCAGCAGCTTCGCAGCCAGGCGGAGCTGCGCCAGCTTCAGCTGCAGATCAATCCTCATTTTCTGTATAACAGTCTGTCCTATATTGTGACAGTGGCCGGTCAGCCCAAGGCCGTGACGGACATGGCGGTCCATCTTTCCAGATATTACAGGTACTGTACGGGCAACAAGTCCATGGCAACCATCGGGGAGGAGATCTCCTATGCGAAATCCTATCTGCAGATCATGGCCATGCGCAAGAATATTGATTACAGCCTCAGCGTGCCGGAAAGCCTTTATCACGTAAAGATCATTCCCCTGATCCTGCAGCCTCTGATCGAGAATGCCATTGAACACGGGATTGAGGGGCGGGAGAATGCCAGACATATTTATATCAAGGTACATCCCTGGAAAAAGCAGACGGTGAGAGTGGAAATCTCGGATGACGGGAACGGCCTGTCGGAGGAGGAGAGCGAGAGACTGACCAGGCGGCTTGCAAGGAAGCAGCGTATTGAGGGCGAGAGCGTGGGACTTTGGAATGTGAACCAGAGACTGATCAATTATTATGACGAATCCGCCAGACTGAATTTCGGGAAAAGTATATGGGGCGGTCTGCTGGTTTCCTTTGTTTTTTTACCGGGAGATAAAATAGATGACAGTATTGATTGTGGATGATGAGTCTTACATGGTAGAATATATGAAAAACCTGGTGGACTGGAAGTCTTACGGATTTGACCAGGTGCTCACCGCAAGAGGCGGAGGCCTTGCCAGGGATCTTCTCATAAAGCACCGGCCGGAGCTTCTTATCACGGACATCAAGATGCCCAAGATTTCCGGTCTGGATTTGTCCCGGCTGATTGATGAAAATAGATATCAGACCAGGGTGATTATCATTTCCGGCTACAGTGATTTTGAGTATGCAAAGCAGGCGCTGCGCTACAGAGTGTCAGAATATCTGGTGAAGCCGGTTCTGCGGGAGGATCTGGTGGAGGCGTTGGAGAGGATTCTGCCGGGGTGTCCCGGAGGCGGAGAGAGGATGGAGAGCGAGGGACAGGGCGCGTCCAGGGATAAATATGCGGCGGTTTCCAGTGTGAAGGCCTATATCAATGAGAACTACAGCCAGGATCTGTCCCTGGATGCTCTGGGGGAGGCGGTAAACCTTCACCCGGTCTATCTTTCCAGGATTTTCAAGGAGGTCACGGACGTGAACCTGTCAGCTTACATAGCCGATGTGAGAATGCAGAAGGCGGCAAAGCTTCTTGAGGAGACAGATCTGAGGGTCCATGAGGTGATGGATAAGCTGGGATACAGGAAACGGCAGCATTTTACAAAGCTTTTTAAGGAAAAATACGGGATGACACCGAAGGAATACCGAATGATGAAATGGAATTCATAAGGTGCCGGTTGTCCCCGATATGGCGAAGCCAAAAAGAAGGAGGAGGTATTGTTATGCGGAAACTGGAAATCGTACCGGAGCTGCTCACAAAAGGGGCGCAGCTCTTAGGACAGGAGAGCCTTGCACAGGAGGAAGGAAAAAGATATCTGCTGCAGGCGGGTAAGGAGGGAGCCGGAATCTGTACGCCCTGGCTTTCGGGCTGCAGGGAGAGATATTTCACCCTGAAGCTGAAGGCGCAGGAGACACACAGCGTGGCTCTCAACCTGCTGCTTTACGGGAAGGAAAGCGAAGAGAAGCCGGTTATGACCGTGCGCTTCGGCATTCTGCCGCAGGTGGAGACGCTGGTTTATTTTGACATGGAGTGGCTGGACGGACATGTGCTGTTTCCGGAGTCTGTTCCGGGGGAATTGAAAATCGTCTGTCACGGCAGCAGAATCTCCCGGGATGAGATCACAAAGGCGGAGCTGAAAACGCTTCCCGCTTTTCATGACCTTACCCTGTGGATATCGGAGCTTGCCATGAGTGATGTGTTTCCGGAAGGCTTTACTCTTCCTGAGGGAAAGCTGGTGGATGCGCTTGGGCAGAATAAGACCAGGGAATGGCCGGGAAAGACCAGGGATCTGGATGATCTGAAGGAGATTCTGAGGGAACAGATGAGAACGGGGCCAAAGGACGGCTATCCCTTTGAGGATTGGTCTTCGTATGGCGGCTGGAAGGAGAAGCGGCTGGGAGAAGGCACGGGCTTTTTCACGAAATACAAGGAAAACGGGAGATGGTGGCTGGCTGATCCGGACGGCTATGCCTTTTTCAGCGCAGGGCCTGACGGCGTTGGGCTTCCTGCGGGAGCGAGAGTGGACGGTGTTGAGAAGTGGCTGGACTGGCTGCCGGAGCAGGACGATCCGGAATATGCGGACATGTTTGCGGATTCGAGAAGGATGGAGGATGAAATGCGTAGAACGCCTGTGATGTTTTCCTTCATCCAGGCAAATCTATACCGGGCTCTGGGAGAGGGCTGGTATGAAAAGTGGCAGCAGATGATCGTGGCACAGCTGAAAGGATTCGGGATGAACACGCTGGGAAACTGGAGCGACCAGAGGCTGTTTGGTGTGACGGATATCCCCTATGTCACCTCCCTTCCGGAGTTTCCGGGTACGGAAAAAAAGATCTTCCGGGATTTTCCGGATGTGCTGAGCCCTGAGTATGCCCGGAATGCCGAAAGATGTGCGCAGGCACTGGAAATGCGCCGTGAGGATCCCTGGATGATCGGGTATTTCCTGCGCAACGAGCCGAGCTGGGCCTTCGTGGACAATCTGGTGCTGGCGGACGAGGTGCTGCGGAATCCGGAGAAGACCGTGTGCAGGCAGGAGCTGATCTCTTTCCTGAAAGAGCGCTATGGAAGCATTGAGAAGCTGAATGAGGAATGGGGAACCGGGCTTGACGGCTTTGAGCGCTTTGACGAGCCCCAGGAGAAGGTATCCGCATGGTCACAGGCAGCCTGCCGGGATATGAAGGAATTTTCCAGAAGGCTTCTTCGGGCCTATGTGGAGATTCCCTCAAGGGCCTGCCGGAGAGTGGATCCGAATCATATGATTCTGGGAATGCGCTGGGCATGGATCTCGGATCCCGATCTGGTATCCGGGTGGGAGAATTTTGACGTGTTCTCCATCAACTGCTATGCACAGGATCCTACCTCCAACATAGAAAATGTTGTAAAGCTTGGAGTGGATCTTCCGGTGATGATCGGGGAATTCCACTTTGGGGCATTGGACGCAGGTCTGTCAGCAACGGGATTGGAGGGAGTGCGCACTCAGAAGGACAGGGGAATCGCTTACCGCTATTACTGCGAGAGAGTCGCGGCACATCCCAACGGAGTGGGATGCCACTATTTCCAGTGCTATGACCAGTTTGTGCTGGGACGCTTTGACGGTGAAAATTACAATATCGGCCTGTTTGACGTGTGCTCCCGGCCTTATCCGGAGATGATGGAGCAGGTCAGGGCCTGCGGCCGGGGATTGTATCCGGTGGCAGCGGGAGAGAGGGAGCCTGTGGAGGAGAAGGCGCAGGAGATTCCCATGATTGCTTATTGAAAGGAGTGTTAAACTTAGATGAAGATAACCAATGGAACAATCTGGAGAGATACGGACGGAAATGTGCTGCATGCCCACGGGGGCTATATCATAAAGCACGGGGGTGTGTATTACTGGTACGGGGAAAACCGTCTGGAAAATTTTTATGTGGACTGCTATTGTTCGGAGGATCTGGTGAACTGGACCTTCCGCAATCATGTGCTGACTGCGGATTCCAGAACGGAGAACAGTCGTGTGCGCGCGGATCTGCGCCTTAGGAACGAGGAGGGCGGAAAGGTCAACATTGAGCGGCCCAAGGTTCTGTATGACCGGAAGGCGGGGCGGTTCGTGATGTGGATGCACTACGAAAACGGAAAGGACTATCACTGTGCGGCGGCAGCGGTGGCCACCTGTGATACGCCGGACGGGGATTTCGTCTATCATGGCAGCTTCAATCCTTACGGGGAGATGTCCAGAGACTGCACACTCTTCGAGGACGGGAACAGAGCGTACTTCCTCTCCGCATCCAGGGACAATGCGGATATGCATATGTACCTTCTGCAGGAGGATTTGATGAATGTGGAGCGTCTTGCGGCAAGCTTCTGGCAGGGAGAATACAGGGAGGCTCCGGCCCTTGTGAAAAAGGATGATTTCTATTATATTTTTTCCTCCTTCTGTACCGGGTGGGCTCCCAACCAGGGAAAATACGCAAGGACGGACTGCCTGGAAAAGGGCTTTGGCCTGCAAAAGGAAATCGGGGACGAGACCACCTACCGTTCCCAGCCTGCCTTTATTCTGAAGGTGGAGGGGAGCGAGACCACCTCCTACATTTATGTGGGAGACCGCTGGGACGGAAAGGATTACCACAATTCCCGTTATGTGTGGTTTCCTCTCGAGTTCGGAGAGGACGGTCAGGTGCGGCTGATCGAGTGCGGGGAGCTGGAGATCGATGCGCAGACCGGGAAGATCGGATACTAAACGTTTATGCGCCGCTTTGCGGCGCTCTACCATACATGAAAGGCGGGACAGGTGAAGGATATGTGCAGCGGGTATCGGGTGGGGGCGCTGCTTGTGGATGACGAGCAGGAGTTTGAAGCGATATTTAGAGAAGCGCTGGAAAAGGTCACAGGACGGCTCTCTTTTCCCATCCGGCTGTCATACAGTAAGGATATGGCGGAGGCTGTGGAGAAGGAAGAGGCGTTCGATATTTATTCCTGCGGGCAACGAGCCAAGCGGGCATGCTTGCATGCACATTTGGCGACTGCCGCAGGGGTCAATACCCCGCAGCTCTGCTGCGTTGCAAGTTTGATGCCCCGTCAGCTTGCTGCGGGGTTGTTGACTTTATAGATATTGAGCTTGGGGAAGGATCAGGGATCGAACTGGCTTCCTGCCTTCAGATGCAGAATTTTGACAAGGAGTTTGTCTTCGTGAGTGCTCACGAAAAGTATATAAAACCGTCTATGCTTGCTAAGCCAAGGGCTTTCCTCTGTAAGACTTCGTTGGAGAAAGAGCTGTATGAGGCGGTAGTTTCTCTTAAGCAGATATGGGAGAAAAAGCATGTCAGTGTAAAAATCATGGAAAATCGAAAAGAGACCGAGCTTTTTCCGCAAAGGGTCTGCTGGTGTGAGAGTACAGGCCATTATGTGGATCTTCATATGGATGATAAAAGCCGGATGTTGATCCGGATTCGGCTGGGACAGCTGGAGGAGCTTTTTGCTGATTTCCATTTTATCAGAATCCACAGCAGGTATCTGGTGAACCTGGAATACATACGCAAAGCCCGGAGCGATATCGTAATCCTGAAGGACGGCTCGTCTCTTAGCGTGAGCAGAGCCTGCCGAAAGAAGGCGGAACAGGGTATCAGAGAGTGGTTTGAGTATCTCTATTCATTGTCATGAGCATTCTCAGATAAGGAGGGTCAGTATGCCGCTTGGCGAGATATGTGCGGATATTTTTGAGTCAGCTTTGTTCGTGATCTTTCTGGATCGGTTCAATGACAGAAAATTCACCGGAGGCAGAGCCTTGGCGTGTTCATTCATGTGTTTCGTATTGCTTCTTACAAATATTATATTGTCCGACAGAGTGGCTATTTTCAGTTATCTTCCGGTTATTCTTGATTTCATCATCACGATCGTGTATACAAGAATCTGCCTGCAGGGAACATTCTGGGAACAGGATGCAAGTATCGTCCTTTATTATGTCGGTATCATGGGAACGGCTGTTGCCGTGATCTGGTATATGGCCTTTGCACAGAAAGCGGGCATTCTTCTGTGGATGGATACGGAATCCTCTGAGAGGATGCTGATGGTGGCTGTCAGTAAGGGCCTCCTGCTTTTGTATGTCATTTTTATGCTGAGACAGAAGCGGCGGTTTCAGATCAGGCACTCTGGGGAGGCGTTTCTTGTATTCTTTTTTGCCCCTCTCATGGTGCTGGCGATTGTTGTTGTTCTGCTCAAGTTTCTGTTTGAGCTTTATTATCAGGATGAGAGAGGAAGACTGATAGCCGGGATTATGGCAGGGATCATTGTTCTGCTGGCAGTTATCCTGTATTTTTATCAGGCCATGATGAAGAAAGAAAATGCTGAAAGGGAGAAAGAAAATGCGTTCGCCATGGTATGGGAGCAGAAGCTCTCCTATCAGAATCTTTTGGAACAGCAGGCAAGGATAAGGACGATAGAACACGACATGAAAAACAGGCTGTTAGGGATACGGCACTATTTTGTTTCCGGGGATGTGGATGGAGGCGTAAAAAAGATAGACGACATTCTGGAAGCATATAAGGCGGCGCATCAAAATAGCGAAGGCGGGAAATACCCCTGGGAAGCGGTGATCAGGAGCAAGCTGGCATATGCGGAAAAATTGGGAATTGCTGTTGAGGGCAGAGTGGAGGAGGGGGACTATGACGCACTGGACGACATAGATCTTTGCATTATTCTTGGCAACCTGCTGGACAATGCCATAGAGGCGCAAGAGAGGACGGCGGACAAGCGCATCGGGTTATTTGTGTCGGAAGACAAGGGAGTGGTTTATATTAGAATACAGAACAACATTGAGGATCCCAAGAGGGTCAGACAGTGGCAAACGGGCAAGAAGAACCATATGGAGCATGGGATCGGTATTCGGAGTGTGAAGGAGATTGTTAAGACCGGTACAGGACAAGTATGCGGAAGGCGATACCGGAATCCAATACCCGGATCTCGTATTGGAGGAAAAGAAGATTTATCATCTTGTGGGAAAAAACGGTGCGGGCAAATCCACTCTGTTAAAAATACT
>CAJUIO010000023.1:39760-41337 GCA_910586025.1 uncultured Lachnospiraceae bacterium | reverse complement strand
GCAGGAAACGGCAGGCAGATACGGATTTCCCCGCATCTGCCTGCCGTTTGAAAGAGTTGTTATGTCATTATTTGTATAATTCATCAAACTGTCTCTGAAGCTCTGCAGTAACATCATTGATTCCTGCCGCTTCAAGAGCCGCCTGATACTCCGCTACGATATCCTCCGCTGTTCCCGAATATTTACCATAGCAAATCTGTTTCATATATCTGTCATAAATCTCATTGATATTCTGGATCTGTGACTGAATCGAGTCAACGTCCGCTACGAACTGGCCGTAAGGGTATTCAATCTTGAGCTTATCATATTCAGCATAAAGCTTATCAATTGCTTCCCAGTCACGGCTTGCGTCCTTGATCTCAAGGTCATCGTTACGGCCCCACCAGAAGTTGGTCGTTCCGTTGATGTTATCCGTATCCTGATTGTAGCCCTCCGGAGTTGTCCTGAGGCCGTCAGGGGTAATCTCATAGGACACACCCTCAATACCATAGCAGAACAGCTTGTAACATTCAGGGTCATTTCTTAACAGGTCATAAACCATCAGCGCCCTTTCCGGGTTAGCGCTTCCTGCGGAAATTGCCATAGCACCGTGGGTAATAGAGAGTGCCACTACATTCTGGCTCTCTTCACCAAAGTAAAAGAAGCCTGATTCCGCATCCGGATCATCCTGATAAATCGTGTTTGCCGGTGTGTGGCTTACCAGGTCAGTCCATGTCTGCGTATGATGCTGCTCTGCCGCCACCTTGCCAACCCTGTAATCGTCACGGTTTGATCCTGTCCTATTGTTCAGCACATCCGTCTGCCATACACCAATCTCATCCCATTCCTTCATCAGTTTTGCATATTCTACCAGCAGATCCGTCTCTGTCATGTGGGGAGAATATATTGTGTAAAGGTCATCTTTGCTGCCGCCCCACATAGCGCCTGCGTTGATACCGTCAATGGAAACATAATCAGTGTGTGACCGAATATATTCACCTGCAGTCAGGGATGTTCCGTCAGAATCCCAGGGGATAATATCCGGATAAGCGCCCTTTACATAACGGAAATACTCTGTCAGGTCTTCCCAGCTGTGGACACCGTTTTCAAGGCCGGCTTCTTTCGCCCAGTCAAGACGGTAGATAAAGCCATGGTTGGTCCACTGTGCATAGTTGTCTTCCGGCATCAGGTAGATTTCCCCGTTGTACTTGCAAAGCTCCCAGTTCTCAGCAGGGACGCTTGCCCATGTCTTGGGCGCGTATTTCTGGAGCATTTCCTCGGATAACTCAAGGAAAGCGCCGTTCTTTGCGTTCGGCCATGCATCCAGCCAGTCAGATGCCGTACCAACCAGATCAACCGTGCCGTCCATACGAGCCAATGTCAGGTTGTAATTGGAAAGATAGTCCGTCCAGGAGATGAAGTTGATGTCAAGCTCTGCGTTCACCTTTTCCGTAAGGATCTCGTTCAGCTTCGCCATCATCTCGTCATACTTTTCCTTGGTTCCCGAAGGGGCGTCACCGGTGGTCATGTAGGTGATCACTACGTGCTCGGATGTGTCTACATCTGCCCAGGGGTCATCTGATGCCGCAGCGGTATCG
>CAJUIO010000023.1:0-39660 GCA_910586025.1 uncultured Lachnospiraceae bacterium | reverse complement strand
CTTCGGTATCGTCAGATACTTCGGTATCGTCAGATACTTCGGTATCGTCAGATACCGTATTATCGGTTGCCTCATCATTTGATGATGTGTCGTCTGCCGCAGAGCTGTCATCCGCTGCGGGTGTGCCGGTGTCTGATGGCGTGTCGGATTTGCCGCCGCAAGCTGCAAGGCTTGCTGTCATAGCCGCTGCCAACAGAACTGCAAGAAGTTTCTTTTTCATGTCTTACCTCCACTTTTTTATTTTTTATATTGAACTCCTTCGGGGTTCCCGGCCCCGTATCGCACAGGAACCGGAAAACCCCAAACAGAGCATCAACCTTTTACCGCGCCAACGGTGATACCGCTAATGAAATATTTCTGTACGAAAGGATACAAAAGTACGATAGGTCCTGTTGCCAGTACCGCATTTGCCATCTTCACACTTTCCTGAGGGATATCGGCAATGCTTACAAACTGCCCGGCAACGGAATTCTTTAACGCATCAATCTTGTTCACCACCTCATACAGGGTATACTGCAAAGGTTTTACCGCTACCTTGGAGCCAAGGAACAGGGATGACTGGTACCACTCGTTCCAGTAACCAAGGGCCAGAAACAGCCCGATGGTCGCCAGTGCCGGCTTTAGCATGGGCAGAATCAGCGAGATGAAAATCTTCATATCCCCCGCCCCGTCAATCTTGCCCGATTCCGTGATCTCGTGGGGAATCGCCTTTACAAAGTTCTTCATCAGGATGATCAGCCATGGTGACATCAGAAGCGGGAAAAGCACCGCAAGGTAGCTGTCCTGCAAATGGTAGGTCTGTGTCATCAACAGGTAGTAAGGTGCAAGCCCTGCCGAGAACAGGCTGGTAAAGTAAATGTAGAAGGAGATTGCATTCCGGAAGAAAAAGTCCTTCCTCTGCAGGGCATAACCCGTCATGGAAATGATGGAAAGCCCCACCCCAGTTCCCGCCAGCGTCATTACAATTGTCAATATGTAGGATTTCCAGATGCCGCCGCTTTTGGTAACCATCTTATACGCTTCCAGTGTAATATCTTTCGGGATCAGCTGTACGCCCTCCGCCCGGATCACCGCCTCGCTGGTAAACGAGGAACTGACAATGATCAAAAACGGGATAATACAGCAGACTGCGTAAAACGAAACAAATGCATACCCAAATCCCCGGATGACCTTGTCTGATGTGCCAAGCTTCACCTTAGCGCCTGATTCCATTAAGTCTTTATCATTATTCTTCGCCATTATTGACCTCCATCCTTTCCTAGAACAGGGAGTAATCCGGTTCTATTTTCTTGACAATATAGTTGACCGTCATTACAATCACAAATCCTACCACTGACTGGTACAGACCGACTGCCGATGCAGTGGAGAAGTTGAAGTTCGTCATGGTAGCCCGGTATACATAAGTCTCAATAATATCCGTGGCGGGGTAAAGGATTGGATTCGTACCTACGATGTTGTAGAACAGCCCGAAGTTCCCTTTCACGATGCCGCCAAGTGCGAACAAAAGCAGGATGACTATGGTAGGCTTTAAGGATGGAAGGATGATGTACCGGATCCTCTGGAAGCCGTTCGCACCATCCACCTTGGCCGCTTCCATCATCTCGCCGTCAATGCCCATGATGGATGCAAAGTAAACTACTGAGTTATATCCCGTCTGCTGCCACAGATAGATGATCACCAGCAGCACCGGCCACACATTCGGGTCTGAATAGGGCTGCCACTTTTCAAGCCCCAGGCTTGTTAAAATCCCATTTACAAAACCGGTATCAAAGTTCAGCAGATTGAATACCAGAAGTCCTACCAATACCTGCGAGATGAAGTAAGGGAGAAACAGAATCGTCTGGGATACCTTCTTGAACATTTTGCTCTGCAATTCATTAAGCAGAATCGCCACGAACACGGCAAGCGCATTCCCCAATAAGATGAATGCAATATTGTACAGAATAGTATTCTTAGTCAGGTGCCATAACTCCCCGGAGGTTGCCAGGAATTTAAAGTTATCCAGACCAATAAATCTGCTCCCAAAGATGCCGTCACGGTAATTGTACTTTACAAACGCCACATAGATCCCTGGCAGCGGCATGTAGTTGAACAGAAAGAAAAAGATCACTGCCGGTATGCACATAAGAAGCAGTGTCCGATTCCTTACGATTTTTTGCCAGAAAGTCAGATCACTTTTACGCTTTTTCATTCTTCACCCTCACTCTCTTCCTGATGACAATTGTAGTACTTTATTTTTGAAACCGGTTTCGTCTCTAAAAAAATAACACATTTTGTACAGAAATGTTAAATCCCCTCACCAAAGGAAGGACGAATCGGTATGAGTTCCTCAAAAGCAAACGACAACAGGAAAATAACCATTTATGATATTGCGGCGGAGGCGGGCGTGTCCGCTTCCACCGTATCGAGAGTTTTGACAAACAAT
Organism: uncultured Lachnospiraceae bacterium; assembly: GCA_910586025.1. Lineage (GTDB taxonomy): Bacteria > Bacillota > Clostridia > Lachnospirales > Lachnospiraceae > Suilimivivens. The sequence continues at coordinate 37,235 of CAJUIO010000023.1, read as the reverse complement.
GTGAAGGTAAATGAGCGAAAAAGACAGAAGATTCTTGCATTAGTGGAAAAATACAACTTCAGGCCGAACACCTTTGCCAAAGGGCTTGCGGACGCAAGGAGCCGCAATATCGGCATATTGATGCCGGATGTCAGAAATCCCTACTACGCTTCCCTGTTTATCGCCTGCGAATGGGCGGCGAGAAAGGAAAATTATTCCGTATCCCTTCATAATTTTCTGAGCGATATGCAGCTGGAAGAAGAATTGCTGAAAGGCTTCCATCAGCAGCGCATGGATGCCGTCATTCTTCTGGGCGGCCGCGAGGACGAGCTTCACACGGATATGGAATATGTGGAGCTGGTCAATCATGTGGCATCTTTGATGCCGGTGATTATCACCGGGAAGCTGGATGGGACGGACTGCGATATGGTAAGGATCGACCACAGGAAAACCATGGATCTGCTCATGGAGCATCTTCTGAGTCTGGGTCATAAAAAAATAGCAATCCTGGGAGGAAGAATGAATGTACTTTCAACCTTTGAAAAGATCATGCGATACAAGCAGCTCCTTAAAGAGAGCCAAATTCCGTTTCACCCGGAGCTGATCGGCCAAAACGGCTCCTATGATATTCATTCCGGATATACCCAGATGAACGAGCTGTACACAGGCAGCGGGAATTCCTGTGCATCTTTCCGGAAAATGCCGACGGCAGTGATTGCCATCAACGACTATGCGGCCCTTGGCATCATACAGAGCATTCATGAACATGGTCAGAAGATTCCGCAGGATATATCTGTTATCAGCTATGACAATACTTATATAGCGGAAACCACGGTTCCCGCTCTCACGAGCATTGATTATAACTATGAAGACTACGGTTCTGTGCTGATAAAAACCGCAATCGGGCGCCTCGACGGTGCGGTTTCCCCAAAGCTTCAGATTGTGGAGCCCTCACTGGTCATAAGGGAAAGCACCGCCAGGGCGAAATCAGCCCGCCAGGAAGCGTAAAAGGCGCATGATGCGTCAAGTATCTTTTTCTCTGTCCGCATAGAAAAAGGAGTGGAAATTCTGATCTTCTCCACTCCTTTTCGGGTCTATATGTGATAGTACACAAAAATCATCCTGTCATTATGTATAATATGCCGAAATCAAATCACTTTCTTTTTCCAGGTTGACATTTCTGTACAGAATGTCAATATTATAATATATTTTAAAGGTCAAGTAAATAATAATCGAACTCTATGCACCTGTCACATTTAGTCCCTGTTACTGTTCGCTCTGCTGCCGGGAGTCACCCCGCCGGCCTATAAATTCAGCCTTCTGAAAACCTCGTCCCTGTCATCCTGCTCGATTCCCAGATAACACCTTGTAATCGCAAAGGATGAGTGGTTGAATATGTTCATCAGCATAATCTCCGGAACGTTTCTTTTCCACGCATGATACCCGAAGGTTTTCCGGAGGGAATGACAGCTTATCTTTCCTTCAATTCCGCTGTCAGCACATGCCTTGCGAATCACCGCATACGCCTGGGTACGTGTAATCGCAACTCTGCGGTTCCTGTTATTGCAAAATATTTTATCATTACCATTAACAGGCCCTGCCGTTGTTTTATACAGTTTCAGCGCCTGCCTGGCATTCTGATTCAAAAAAACAACATTCTGCTTGCCGGTTTTTTTCTCCCTTACCTCCACATACTTCACCCACGCTTCATTGTGAAAATCAAACACGTCCCGCCATTCCAGAGACAGCAGGTCACTGATCCTAAGCGCCGTGTTGATTCCCACAACAAACAAAGCATAATTCCGATACTGACACCTTTTCAAGTAGTACTCCTTTATAATTTCAATATCCCTCTGATTTCTGATTGGTATTGTCGTTCCCATTTTTCTCCTTTCCATACGATAGCTTCCATACAACAAGTGCATAGTACTATTATCGTAATATATTTACTGCAGATGGAAAAGAGGCGTTCCGCTGTCCTCGTAGTATTTTGCCTGCGCCTGCCACATCCTGAAATACTGTCCCTTTTCATCCTCAAGCAATGCTTCGTGGGCTCCCTTCTGCACCAGCCTTCCCTCGTGAAAGACCAGTATCTCATCGCAGAACCGGCAGGATGAGAGGCGGTGCGAGATAAAGATTGCCGCCCCGTCCCCCACCAGCCGGTGAAAGCCGCTGTAGATTTCATGTTCGGAAACAGGATCCAGCGCCGCTGTCGGCTCATCCAGCACCACGAAGGGAGCGTCCTTGTACAGAGCTCTCGCCAGGGCGATTTTCTGTGCCTCGCCTCCGGATATCTCGATTCCCTCCTCGTCAATATCCCGGTACAGGGTGGCATTTATTCCTCCCGGCATTCTGGAAAGGCGGTCTCCAAAGCCCGCTTTTTCCAGACATATTCTCACTCTGTCCGCATCATATTGATCTGAGGCGGCCACATTTTCCCCCAGCGAGCGGGACAGCAGTTTGAAATCCTGGAATACCACGGAGAACTGTCTCATATACTCAGCATAATCATATTCCCTGATATCCACGCCGTTTAACAGAATCTGTCCCTCGTCCGGGTCATACATACGGCAGAGCAGCTTTACCAGGGTTGTCTTTCCGCTCCCGTTCATACCGACGACCGCCAGCTTCCTGCCCGGCGAAAATTTGAACGAAACATTTTCCAGCGCCATATGCTCCGCTCCCGGATACCGGAAGGAAACATTTTTCACCTCGATTTCCTTTTCCGCAGTCTCTTTACCGATTTTTCTGTGTCCCTTCGTCATCAGATCCGGCAATTCCAGATAGTCAAAGGAGCTTTCCATCCGTCTGGCGTTCATCCTGATCTCGCTTCTGCTTTTTGACAAGACCTTCACGCTTTCCGAAAACCGGTAAATAGCGGACGCAAACAATACGACAGAACCCGCATTCAGGTCTCCGACGATTGCCCGCAGAACGATAAAGAGATAGGCTCCTCCCATCAGAATCCCCGATGCCGCGCCATCCCACATGCCCGCATGCTGCTCTAGCCTGCTCTCTCCCTCCACCATCCTGTCGCGTTCCTTTTCCTGCAGACCGCTGCGGATCAAATCCTGGGCCCCATAAACCCGGATGTCTTTTCCTTCCCGGTAAGTGATTCCGCCCCACATCAGATAATTGCTTCTGCCGCTGCATGCGTCATACCGGCTTTTCAGCTTTTCCTTTTCCCTGTAGGTATGCCTCTCAAAGGCCTCGGAAGCAAACGTGACAATCAGAACGCCGGCCGCAGGCAGCAGGATTGACCAGTGCTTCCAGAAACCGTCTCGCAGCAGAATGGGAAGCAGCAGCCCGAAGGACGTGACAATCCCGACAATACCCGCACAGCAGCGCTGAAGTTGCGGAATCATGTAGTAAGCGCCGCATCCCCAGTCATAATCGTTCTGTATCCTTGCCCTGATTTGCGCCGCCTCGGCGCTGTCTAACTGGGCATAATCCATAGACATGTTCTTATTGTCAAACTTCCATTCCACCAGATCGTTGCAGTATTCCGAATGCGGCAGTCCGCAGCGGTAGGTCCAGCCTCGGACCGCATTCATGACAAACAAAACCGTCACACCCAAAGCTGCCAGGAATATCAGATTTGTATATTCCTCTCCCCTTTCCAGTCCGTCCACAAGCAATGCGGCAAGAAGCGACGTTCCCAGAGGAATGAATGCCTCCATTATGCCAAGTCCCACCGCCATCCACAATGCGGCCGGCTCGCACCTTCGGATTTCGCCAAGACATTTTTTCAAAAGCGCCCCGTCTGTTTTATTCTTCACAAATAATCCTCCTTCTTTCACAGCACTCCCTCCTTACTGTAATAGTGGCTCTGCACTCTGTACATTTTTTCATATTCGGGACAGTTTTCCAGCAGCTGTTCATGGCTGCCCTGTGCTTTCACCCTGCCGTTTTCCAGAAAAATCACCCTGTCACAGAAGCGGGTGCTGGCAAGCCTGTGAGAAATAAACACCGCTGTTTTCTCCCCCGACATACTGTGAAACATTTCATAGGTTTCGCTTTCCGCAATGGGATCAAGCGCCGCCGTTGGCTCGTCAAACAAAAGAAGCATCGCATCCTTGTAGAGCGCCCTGGCCATCAGAAGCTTCTGCTGCTGGCCCCCGGAAAAGACGCTTCCGCCCTCCTCAAGATTCATCATCATGCTGTCCATCCCCTGGGCAAGAGTGCTGACCTTATCCCACATTCCCGCCTGAATGAGACATTCCCTGACCTTTTCCCTGTCCGTATCCGTCTCCTTAAGAGATATGTTCTGCGCCACGGTAAAAGGTAAGATGACGGCTTCCTGAAAAACAGGTGCGATCAGACGGTATAGCTCCTCCTTACGAAGCTCCCGTATATCTGTGCCGTTTATAAGAATTCTTCCCTGATCAGGCTTATAAAACCCGCAAAGTAATTTAATAATCGTTGTTTTGCCGGCCCCGTTCACACCCACCAGCGCTATCTTTTCCCCCGCTCCGATCTGCAGGTTAAAGTGATCCAGTACCTGATATCTTCCCTCATAGGCAAAGCTGACATCCTCAAAAACCACGGATACGGGCTCTTTCCCAAAAGGAGCCGGTACAGGCTGTTTCGTTTCCTTCTCGTCCTCCGCAGCCAGATAATCCCTCATTCGGTTCAGGGGCGGGACCGCCTGCATCATCTGCCCCACACTGTCCGAGGTCTGCGTTACCAGCGCCGAAAAGGATGCGACCGCACCAGATGCCAGCACAAAGTCCCCCACAGTGATCCTCCCCGAGGCCGCCATCCACAAAAAATATGCGTAAGCAGCGCCGTCTCTTGCGAACGTAGTCACCGCCTCTGTAAAGGCCGCATAAAAATACCTGTTCTGCACGTCCCTGCGAAGGCGGAAATGTGCGTCATTATAATTTTGAAAGCACGCTCTGATCCATCCGGCCATCTCATAAAGCCGGATATCCTTCCCGAATTTGATATCCGAGCTGCAGTCCTTTATATAGTACCGCCGTCTCTGCAACGCACTGCGCTCCATAATCCTTTTCATCTCATATCTCTGTGCCGCGCGCAGGGATACAAAATTAAACAGGGATAAAACAATGATAAATAACAGGATCCACGGATTGACTGCCCCGATGATGTGCCCGTAAAGCCCGAAGCTGATCACGGCTCCGCATACCTTGATGGCCCCTTCCGACATAAGCGTCGTGGCGGACCATGGCCCCCAGTTCACGCTCATTAATTTCGCCTCATTATATTTGTCCTGCCATCTGGCACTTTCCACATGCTCATAATCGCAATGCAGTGTCTTGCAAAACAGCAGTATCCTGTAATAGCTTCTGAGACGGTCCTGCCGCACATTCTTTCCCCGCAGCGCCATATTTCCCACTGCCTGGGACGCCATAATGACCGCCGTCATCCATCCCAGAATCAATATGACCTTCCTTGCGTCTGCGCCTTCCATTACCAGATCAACACCCATCTTTGGAAGATACATCGCAGCATAGGGAGTGATTACCATACACAGTGTTTCCAGAATTATCAAAGCCATAAGCTTTTTGTCGCTGTCCCATATCCCCTTCATCAGATAAATCAGATTGCTCCAGATGCCGCAGCCCTCTTTCCTTACCACTTTTTTCATAGATTCTCCTTTTCTTCTACCGATTTTTGTACATAAAAAAACCAGCCACTGCCTGTTCTGCCCTCTGTAAAAGGCATACTGCTTCCGTGGCTGGTTCCAACTGCAAGGCGCGCGCTGCACAGGCAGCAAATTTCGATGCGCCACCCGTGCACCGCTTCAGAGGCTTACTTCCTCTGTGCGGGCTTACATAAAAAAGCACAGCCTGATCCATGGCTATGCTTCCTATTAATCTAAAATAAAATAGAAGTGTATGATAAGCATTTACAAGGCAGAAAATGGGTATAGCTCTATCCGGCTATCCCCTGCAACTGTTCAGTTGTCTTATTTTTCCCTCTCCACCAAGCTTAACATACATCCCCTCCGTTTCTTTTATTCTGAAAATCAGTATAGACGATTTAAAAAATTCTGTCAAGTGATAAAATCTGAGCAATGATTGACAGCATCACAGGAGAACAGGTTTTGTAAAATCCTGAAAAAGCACAGCCCTCACAGGCCGTGCTTTTCCATTATCACTTATTTATCATCATACAAATGACATTTCACCATATGTCCGTTTCCCATATCCTTTGCCACCGGTTCCTGCTCCTTACAGATGCCCATGCACTCCTTGCAGCGGGTGTGGAACTTACAGCCCGAAGGCGGATTAGCCGGGGAGGGAATATCTCCTTCCAGAATGATCCGGTTGATCTTCACATCCGGATCCGGCATGGGAATTGCGCTGAACAGCGCTTTCGTGTAGGGATGCAGCGGCTCTTTGAAGATATCGGCCGTGTTCCCTGTCTCCACCAGCCCGCCCAGATACATGACACCGATGGTATCCGAAACATGCTCCACCACGGAAAGGTCGTGGGAGATGAACAGATACGTCAGATTCATCTTCTCCTGAAGATCTTTCAGCAGGTTGATGATCTGTGCCTGTATTGACACGTCCAGGGCGGAAACCGGCTCGTCACAGACGATAAACTCCGGTTTGAGGGCAAGGGCTCTGGCAATACAGATACGCTGCCGCTGGCCGCCGGAAAACTCGTGGGGATACCGGTCCTTGTGATACTCCTGCAGGCCGCAGTTAAGCATCACCTGTGTGATATAATCGTTATATTGATCCTTGGGAACCAGGTTGTGCTCCCTCACCGCCTCGCCGATGATCTCACCGATGGGAAGCCTTGGAGAGAGGGAAGAATAGGGATCCTGAAAGATGATCTGCATCTTGGTCCGAAGCTCCCGGAGCCTCTTTCGGCTGGCGCTGTTTACATCCTCCCCATTAAAGAGAACCGTTCCGTCGGTCTTCTCGATCAGGCGCAGGATCGTCCGCCCCGTGGTGGACTTGCCGCAGCCCGACTCTCCCACCAGCCCCATGGTGGTTCCTCTCTTTATGGTAAAGGACACATCGTCCACCGCCTTCACGTTTCCCGTGACACCGCCGAACATTCCTCCCTTTACGGGAAAATACTTCTTTAAGTGAGACACTTCCAGGATATTGTCTTTTTCTGTCTGATTCATTCTTGTGCCTCCTTCCGACGGTAACAGCTTACAGAATGGGTGGGAGTGATCTGATACACAGAGGGATATTCTCCCTGGCATCCCTCCACACACATCTCGCAGCGATCCTTAAAGTAGCAGTAGTTTGGCATATCCACCGGGTTGGGCACGCTGCCCGGAATACTGTAGAGCCTGTCGATATGCTTTCCAACCACCGGCTTGGAGTTCATAAGCCCTATCGTATAAGGATGTCTGGGATCCTTGAATATTTCTCTTGCTGTTCCTTTCTCGATCACGCGCCCCGCATACATAACCACAACATAATCCGCCATCTCGGCCACCACGCCGAGGTCGTGTGTGATCAGCATGATGGAGCTGTTGATCTTCTCCTTCAGGTGGCGCAGAAGATCCAGCACCTGGGCCTGGATGGTCACGTCCAGGGCCGTCGTCGGCTCGTCCGCGATAATCAGCCTGGGATTGCAGGCAAGAGCCATTGCGATCATGATACGCTGCCTCATACCGCCGGACAGCTCATGCGGGTACATCCGATACACGCCCTCCTTGTTTGCAATCCCGATCACATCCAGCATTTCCAGCGTCCGGGCCTTCACCTGCTCCTTCGTCATCTGCGGGTTGTGCAGCGTGATGATCTCATCCACCTGTTCCCCGATCCGGAATACCGGGTTCAGGGAGGTCATGGGCTCCTGAAAAATCATGGACATATAGTTTCCCCGCAGCTGCTGCATCACGGATGTCGGCGTGTTGACCACATTGTATACCTTTTCTCCGGAATTAAACCGGATCTCTCCCTCCACGGTCTGTCCTGAGGGCCTCTGTACCAGCTGCATCAGGGAAAGGCTGGTCACGGACTTGCCGCAGCCCGACTCTCCCACGATCCCCACCGTCTTGCCCTGGGGAACCTCGAAGGAAACGCCGTTTACCGCCTTTACCGTTCCGATATCCGTGAAAAAGTAGGTGTGCACATTGTCAAACTCCACACAGTTGTCCGGATTCTTCATCTGCGTGATATATTCGGATTCCGGTATATTCTTCCGGTTTCTCTTTTTCTCTATTTCTTTGGTGATCCTTCGGTTATTTCTGGAAATCTGCCGGGATTCCTTTGCCGATATATAATTTGAACTCTTTTTCTTCTCGCCCATCGCCATCCGTATCACCTACCGTTTCATTTTCGGGTCAAACGCATCGCGCAGACCGTCGCCAATAAAGTTGAATGCAAGCACCGTCAGAAGAATCAGAATACCCGCCGGCACCCACACAAACAGGAAATTTGTCATTACATAGGAATCGTTTACCGCATTGATGATACTTCCCCAGGAAGCCGCCGGATACTTGATTCCAAGTCCCAGGAAGCTCAATGTCGCCTCCGCCAGAATCACGGCACCAAGATCCATGGTGGCAAACACGATGAGCTGAGGCACCACATTGGGAACCAGATGCCGGAAGATCCTGCGGCTCACGCGTACGCCCGTGGCCTCCGCCGCCACCATAAACTCCTGCTCGCGCAACGAGAGGATCTGTCCCCTCACGATGCGGGCGATTCCCACCCAGCCGATACTGCCCATGATAACACACAGCATATAAATACGAACCGTGGGAGTTGCCCTGTAGTGATCCATGATGGAACCGAGAATCAGGTACAATGGCATGGAGGGAATACAGTAAATCACGTCCACCAGACGCATCAGCACATTGTCCACCCATCCGCCGAAATAACCGGAGATACCGCCCACGATCACGCCAAGCAGCATCTCAATAAATACCACCACGAAGCCGATCATCAGGGAAATACGACCGCCGTACATCAGACGCGCCAGAAGATCCATGCCGTTTGCGTCCGTTCCCATGACATGCTCTTTAGAGGGGCTGGCATAGGTATCAATCACCCGGGTCTCCTGATTGCGGGCGATCAGATGCTGTCCGCTCTTTTCCGAGAGAAGGTAGGTGTCCGTCTCTCCATCCGCATTCGTGTACTCAAAGGATTCTTTCCCCTCCTCAATGGCAAGGGCCGCAGTCTCCTTGAAGTCGGGAGTCAGGAACACGCCTCCTATCACGCTGTTCATATTCATGTTTGAGATATACACATAGTCGGAACCGTCCTCCGCCAGCACCATGGCTGTGGCTTCCCCGTCCTGCTGGATGGTGTAGGACGCTCCGTCGAACTCAAACTTCTTGTCATCCTCGCTCATGGCAAGCAGCGCGCCCTTATAGAAATCGTAGCCAAGCTTTGTTTCCTCCGAAAAGGGCGTAAAGGAGAGCTTACAGATGACCGCCATCTCGGAAACCCGATAGAGCAGCTCCTTTCCCGTGGCATCATCAAAAATATACGAAACATCATCATATTCGAAATAGTTATCCGATTCCGCAGCGGCATCTTTGCGCTCCTGGGACTTCATGGCCCTGGGATTCTTGATCTCCTCCGCACTGTAGATAATATAGGAATCCCCGGCAAGAGGCCGCAAGGCAAGAGATCCGCCGCCCCTGGTCTCCACCACCGCCTGCTTCTTAGTGATTGCCAGAATGGATTTGGAATACAGATCACTTGGAATCTCTGCATCCTTATCCTCGTAAAGCAGATAATCATTGATATAAGTCGCCCCCGCATAATCCTTCTTCATCTCCTCTGTCCGGTAGAACACCTGGCTCTGGGAATAAGGAATGAGAGCGCCTCCCAGAAAGGAAAACAGGAACATAATGATAATAATTACCATACCGATGATCGCAAGACGGTTTCGGAAAAAACGCTTCGCCACCAGCATTCCGGGAGAAAGCACCTTGACGCGCCTGGCATCGTCCAGCTTTAACTCTTCCACATTTGTATTTTCTTCGTTAGCCATGTCCTCTCTCCTTTCTAGTTTACTCTGACACGGGGGTCAACCACCGCATACAGGATATCCGCGATCAGATTGCCGACCAGAATCAGGACCGCGCTGAACAGCATGTAAAACATGACGAAGGGAATGTCTCCCGCCACGATACACTGGTAGGAGGTATAGCCGATTCCCGGAATCTGGAATAATGTCTCCGTGATCATCGCACCTCCGAACAGGCTGGGGAGAGTGCCTCCCAGCAGAGTGATAATGGGGATGAGAATATTACGGAAGGCATGTCGGTTGATCACCCTGTTCTCCGGAAGCCCCTTCGCCCGGGCCGTCCGGATATAGTCCGAATTCAGCACCTCCAGCATATTCGTACGGGTATATCGCATCAACGACCCCACACTCACAATGGTAAGCGTGATTACCGGCATAATCATGTGCTGGGCCATGTCAAGCATCTGCCCCACCGGGCTCAGCTGCTGATGCATACGGCCTACGATCCCATAAAGATCCAGCCAGTTCAGCTTCACGGCAAATATCCATTTCAGGATCGTCGCAAAGAAAAAGCTGGGGAGGGAAATTCCTATGAGTGCAAACACCGTAATCGAATAATCTGTCATGGAATACTGCTTCCTCGCAGCCGCCACACCTGCCGGAATCGCTATGATAATTTCCAGAATAAAGGCTGCAAGGCTGAGCGCAAAGGAATACCAGATCACACTGGAAAATTTCTGAAGCACCGGTTGGCTAAAATTCCAGGAATCTCCGAACTGTCCCCTCACCGCCTTGGATGCCCAGGTAAAATACCCCTGTATGATACCGGTATCCAGACCGTAAGATGCGTTCAGCTGTTCCAGCCATTCCTCGTAGCTCTTGGCTCCCGGCTTCTCGGCCAGCTGCATGGCCTTCGTCTCCACAAAGGAAGCCGGCATGCAGCGCATGATACCGTAAATAATCATAGACACAAAAACCAGAAGGATCATGGAAATCAATATTCTTCTGATCAAAAATTTTTTCATTCGCTTTCCTCCTTATCACTGCCTGTCGAAGGCATTTCGCCAAAGGCTGACCGTTCTCTCGCGAAGTGCCTCCGCAACAAACGCATTCCACTTATTTTGTAACAATAAGAGGGGATATTTCTATCCCCTCTTATTCCTGCTTAACTCCTATTTCATTGCGATCTTCTCAAGCTCGGCAATATAAGTATAGAAGGAGGTTGCATCCTTTACCGTGGTGTCCAGATCAATACGCTCCGCACTGTATACGGCGCATTCCTGACGCTGGTAAACAGGGATTTCTACTGCATAGTCCACAACATAATCGAGGGCTTCCTTGTAAACAGCCTTACGATAAGTCTGGTCAGTGCTGGTACGTCCATCCATTACAAGCTGATCCAGATCCTCCTGATAGATCCTGTAGTTCTTGGCGCTTCCGCCGTCACTGTGATAAATCTGGAACATATCCGGGTCAGGTGTGGTAGACCATGCTGCACACCAGATATCAATCGTACCACCGTTGATGCCGTCCCAAAGGATGGAAGAATCGGAAAGGTCATTGATCACCATGTCAAATCCAATGGTCTTGAGCGCTTCGGAAGCCCCTGTCACGATACCGAAGGAAGGGTGGTCTCCGCTGCCGTCCGCAGGAATCGTCATGGTGCAGTCAAGTCTTCCGCCTGCGGGAGCCGCTGTGAGCTTACCGTCCTCCACGGTATAGCCCGCTGCCTCGAAGAAGCCGAGAGCCGCCTCAAGAGCTGCCGCATATTTCTCATCATCACTCATTCCGTCTGTGTAAATATCGTTTCCGTCAACATCCACGGAGAACGCCACCTTGTAATCCGGATCGGACTTCTGAGGAGCCGCCCAGTTGGTGTTGGAGATCGGGTAGTTGATCACGGAAGCCGCTTCGCCGTAATAGGAATCAATTACCACGTCGCGGTATACGGAAATAACTGTCGCAATCGCTTTTCTGAAGTTCTTGGATTCCTCGCTTGCCGGATCATCGCCAACCTTCATGAGCTGGGAATTCATTCCGATATAACCGTATCCCTGATAGTCCACAAGGTCAACCGCCAGCTTGTCACCGGTCAGCTCGCCGTTGCTGTTCTCGCCCTTGATCTGAGCCATAACATCCTTGGAGATGGAGGGCTCTGAAATATCCGTGGTTCCCTGAATAACACCGGGAAGCTTATCAGACTCTGATGTGGTCTTCCACTGCAGATACTTGGTAGCAGGCGCTCCCTTATAAAAATTCTCATTTGCTTCCATGTATACCACTTTGTTCTCATAGCTTACAAACTTGTAAGGGCCTGCGCCAAGAGGAGCCGTGGTCTTGTCTCTCACGCTGGAAAGGTCGCCCTTGGGGAAACCAAACTTGTGAGCGTCATAATCATACTGTGCGGGATCTCCATAGTAGTGAAGAGGAGACACATATACAGGCAGAGTGTAAATAGCCGGTGCACTGATCTCTGTGAGAACCACGCGCAAGGAATTGTCGCCGGTCTTCTGAACGCCGCTGACATAGTCCACGGAATCGCCGGTCTCTACTGTTACCTTGTAGCTGTCGTCCAGGAATGCGAACAATGCGGAATCAGCCGCCTCCGCATCGGACAGAGCCTGATAATCAAACTCGTACTGCTCCAGCATTTCGTTAAAGTAATCTGCAAGAGTAGGTGCGCTGTCCGCCGTCCAGGTGGTGCCTGTCGCATTACCGGTAACGGATCCGTCCTCATTGAGAGTTGCGAAGCCCCAGTTCACCATACCGTTGGAAACCTCGTCAAGCCCCTCTTCCACATAGCCTGCAGCGGTGCAGTAATCGCAGATGCTCTTTGCGAAAGCCTCGCCGGCTGCCGGAAGGTCTGTCTCGAAGAATTTCTTCTGATCCTCCTCTGTGTAGAAAGCGAAATCCGTGTTGTCCGCGCCCTTCTGGAGCATCAGATCATACAGAACGGAAGAACCGCTTCTGTACTCCTCAAGTCCCTCGATGGGCAGAGCGTACAGGGATGTGGTTCCGTCATAGGACGGATCCAGATATACATAATAGGAAAAGATAACGTCGTCAATAGTCAGGGGCTCTCCGTCAGAGAACTTCACATCATCACGGATGGTAAAGTCATAGTATACCGTACCGTCTTCATTCTCCGTCACCTCGCAGTCAGCGATTCCCGTGTAGGTATACTCGGTTCCGTTATACTCTCTTGTCTCGCCCTCGATTCCCTTATAGACGATCTCACCCTTACGGTCAATGTCAAGCAGGGAAACCGTGGTGGGAAGCCACACGTGCCGATCCGGCACGGATTCTCCGAAGAACGGGCTGAACTTCTCGCTCACGGCATCATTTGCGATGACAAGGGGCGTGTCCTCATTCGCCGCACTCTCCCCGGCAGGCTCCTGCTCCTCCTGTGCATCCGCTTCAGGATCTGCAGCCTCTTCCTGCTCGGCAGGCTCCTGCGTCTGCTCTTCACCGGTTGTTTCGCTGCCGGTATCGCCTGAGCCGCCGCAGCCTGCCAGAGTACCTGCAACCATGACACCTGCAAGAAGAACGGCAAGCAGTCTCTTTGTTGTTTTCAGTTTCATAACAAATACTTCCTCCTTATAAAATTTTATGCTTAACCTCTTATGTGGAAAATCCTAAGCTTTCCATATAAAGGGAAAAACCTCATCTCACTCCGCTTTATTTGCGGAAGGCTCTATGATGAGCCCGCTGTAGGTTCTGTTGTAATATCTGCCGTATAAAAATCCCGCCGCCAGAAGCAGCCCGTGGCACAGCAGATAGAGAAGCTCTCTGTCCATGCGCACCTCACCGTGATGAATCAGAATATACACAAGCTCAAGCACCATACAGATTCCAGCCATCACCATGGCCCCTGCGCAGGAGCGCCGGATTCTGGCAATCCCGGTCTCGTACTGCACCTGCTGCATCCGCACGGGATGCCCCAGGAAGCTTACCGCCCCGATCAGAAAATAGACGACTGGCAGGAAAATAAATAAGTAGGGATACACAATCCAGAAGGTTCTCGAGGAATCCTGATTCACCATTCCCGCGGCAGTCTGAACCGCCATAAGCGCCAGGGCAAACCCCAGATTGACCAGATTCGCCTTCCTTTTCTTTTCTCTGTCAAAGGGCAGGATATAATAATCTCCCGTGTAGCAGATATCATCTACCACTCTTCCCTTGCCATTCAGCTTTGTATACTGCGAATAGTCGTCCCTGAATCTGTTTTTAATCATTCGGTTATCCTTTTAATGCTGTAAAAACATATGTACGCTCTGCACATACATTTATTTTCTAACATTTAATTATACATATATATTAATTTTTGTCAACAATAGACAAAACAATAGAATCCATGCTTTGTAAGGATTCTATTGTCATGAATCAAAAACAGAGCGGAGAACCCTGACAGCATGGTCATCTTTCCGCTCTGTTTCTGTTATCTTCACTGTCTGCCGCAGCACTTCTTGTACTTTTTTCCAGAACCGCAGGGACAGGGATCATTAGGATAAATCTTCTGTGCCGCCTCTCTCTCCGGCTTCGTTCTGACAGATTGCGATAGATACTTCAGGTCTTTATTTGCCTTGCCCAGCTCTCTCCTGGAAAATCCGCACTCACTCCATCTTCGGATCCCGTACATCCATTCACTGAGGGCAGCCACCAGCTTGCTCGCAGTCTTGGGGCTGTCAAACGCCACATCCCACTCATACAGACATTCCATCACCTGTGGGATTTCCCAGTCCTCTTTCGTCACGCCGTCCGCAATTTCCTTCAGCATTTCCTCCGCCGCATGCCGGTCTCTGAGTTCCCGGCCAAGCAGGCGGAGCACCGTCTTATACTCTTCGTCTCTGACCACCGGATCCTCCATGAAATATCCTTTCAGGAGACTCTCATCCATGGGAATAAAATACTCACCTTTCTGTTTACGCAACAGCTCTCTGTATTCCTTTCTGGTCTGGAAATACGGGCTGACGATATACTCCGCATCCTGCCAGAGCATATTCTCCCTCTCAAAGATAGGAATCAAAGACCGGAAAAGACCATCCAAATGCTTTGCGGCAGACACTTCCTCCTCCGTCATCCCGTCTGCCACCATATACTTCTTATAAAAATCTCGGAACTGATCCATCCGGAACACACCGTACAGTGCGAGACAGGCCTTCACGATAAAGCGCACCATGATCGCCAGGCTCATTTCTTCCTTAACCTTATCCTCTTCAAGCGTTATCAGAATATCCTGAAGCTCCTTCATAACCACATAGGTGCAGCTCCCATCCTCAAGAAAGGCAAACACCCAGCCCCGGGGGACAAACTCTCCCAGCACGGTGGCCGCTTCCATAGTGCTGATAGGATAGTTGCTCATAACGTTGATCAGAAGCCGGAGTTTTACAGGATCCATAATAGTCATATGCATTCGGAGATGTTCCTGAATGTCCTCGTATAGGAGTTCCTCTTTCCGGCCGCGATCCGCCTCTCCCGTCTTTTCTCTGTCTACGATCTCATCCCAGATCATACTCAGAAGTTCATCGGGTGCTCTGCGCAGCGCTTCTCTAAGATCCTCCGTCTCTTCTCCCTGTATCATATATTTCTGCGACAGAGAATCTGACAACCTGGAAAACTCCTCTGCAAGTCCCGCTTCTTCGACCAGCCGATCAAGCTTTTCTATCATTTTTTTATGTCTTTTTGTGAGTATATTCATCACTTACTCCTCCACGCAGAAATCCGCCCCGTCCTCAGGGTCTCCGGCAGATCAATCAGTCTCTGATTCGAAGACCCCCGGAACACCAGACTGATGTCCTTCTTCTCCTCCACGAACTCGCCGTCCACCAATACATCAATCAGAGAAAGCATCTCATCCGTGCATTCGCACCTCGGGTACATGCACTGAGCCTGTCCGCAGCCTGTATGCGCACCGTCTTCCTCCTCACGATCCGCGTCTTTATCCCCTGCGCTTTCCCACTGCACGCTGCCGGCTCCCAGCAGGTCCGCTTCCAGCGTATACCCTGTATAGCACCAGATATCCTTCCGGGGATAAAGCTCCTTCATCTTCCTCAGAAACGGGGTCAAAGCCCTCTGATTTCCCACCTCGAAGGGTTCTCCGCCAAGCAGCGTAAGCCCCGCAATATACTCCGGGGCCAGGCTCTCCAAAAGCTCCCCGCATGTCTCCTGTGTAAAGGGCTCCCCGTACTGAAAGTCCCAGGTTTCCGGGTTAAAGCAGCCCCTGCAGTGATGGGTACAGCCCGACACAAACAGGGTAACTCTCACGCCCTCTCCATTGGCAATATCACATTTTTTTATCTCTCCATAGTTCATTTACAGATGCATTACCCTTTCCTTAATTTCCTGCGTTCTTCCCTGGTTCCAGAACTGCGTCCCGATATAGCCGCATGTCCTGCGGGCCACGTTCAGAGTGTTCTGATCCCTGTTCCCGCAGGAGGGACACTCCCAAACCAGCTTTCCGTCCTCCTCCACGATCCGGATCTCGCCGCTGTAGCCGCAGGCCTGGCAGAAATCGCTCTTGGTGTTCAGCTCCGCATACATGATATTGTCATAAATAAACTTGATTACCGCAAGAACCGCCGGAATATTGTTCTGCATATTGGGCACCTCCACGTAGCTGATGGCGCCGCCAGTTGACAATGCCTGGAAATCCGCCTCAAATTTCAGCTTGGCAAAGGCGTTGATGGGCTCTGTCACCTTTACATGATAGCTGTTGGTGATATATCCCTTGTCCGTCACGCCCTCCACGATCCCGAACCGTCTCTGCAGGCACTTGGCAAACTTGTAGGTAGTGCTCTCGATCGGAGATCCGTAAATGCTGAAGGCGATATTGGTCTCCTCCTTCCAGCGGTTGCAGGCCTCGTTCATATATTTCATCACATCCAGGGCAAATGGCTTTGCCTCCGGATCCGTGTGGGATTTCCCTGTCATGTATTTCACACACTCGCAAAGTCCCGCATATCCAAGGGAAATCGTGGAATATCCTCCATAGAGCAGCTCGTCGATGGGCTGTCCCTTGGGCAGCCTCGCCAGTGCGCCGTACTGCCAGAGAATAGGTGCGGCATCCGAGAGCGTTCCCTTAAGACGGTTGTGCCTGTACATGAGCGCCCGGTAGCACAGCTCCAGCCTCTCGTCAAAAACCTTCCAGAACTTATCCATGTCCCTGTGGGAGGAGAGTGCGACATCCACCAGATTGACGGTCACGACTCCCTGGTTAAACCTGCCGTAAAACTTATAATTCCCGTTCTCATCCTTCCAGGGTGATAATGCGCTCCTGCAGCCCATAACAGGGAAGCAGTTTCCCTCCTTGAGCTCCTTCATCTTCTTTTCCGATATATAATCCGGCACAAGTCTCTTGGCCGTGCATTTTGCCGCCAGCTGGGTGAGGTAAAAATATTCCGTTCCCTCCGTGACATTGTCCTCCTCCAGCACATAGATCAGCTTGGGGAATGCGGGCGTGATATAAGTTCCGCTCTCATTCTTAACCCCCTGAATCCGCTGGTTCAGCATCTCCTCGATCACCAGCGCCAGATCCTTTTTCTCCTGTTCGTTTTTCGCCTCGTTCAGATACATGAACACGGTGAGAAAGGGAGCCTGCCCGTTGGTTGTCATCAGCGTGATGATCTGATACTGAATTGTCTGGACCCCCTTTTCCACCTCCTTGCGAAGCCGCCGCTCCACAATGTCGCTGACAACCTCCTCCGAAGGGGTGCTTCCCATCATCCCGGCATCCTCCAGCACCGCTTTCCTGATCTTCTCCCTGGAAACCTGAACAAAGGGCACCAGATGCGTGAGAGAAATACTCTGTCCTCCATACTGATTGCTGGCCACCTGGGCCGTAATCTGCATGGCGATATTGCAGGCCGTGGAAAAGCTCTGGGGCTTGTCGATAAAGGTCTCACTGATCACCGTCCCATTCTGAAGCATGTCCTCCAGATTCACCAGATCGCAGTTGTGCATGTGCTGCGCAAAATAATCCGAATCATGAAAATGGATCAGCCCCTCCTGATCCGCCTTCACGATCTCCGGGGGCAGAAGAAGCCTTCTTGTGAGATCCTTGCTGACCTCGCCGGCCATATAATCCCTCTGCACACTGTTGATAATGGGATCCTTGTTGGAATTTTCCTGGAGCACCTCCTCATTGTTGCACTCGATCAGGGAAAGAATCCTGTCGTCCGTTGTGTTGCTCTTTCTCACCAGAGACCTGGTATAGCGGTACTTCACATAACATCTGGCCACGCCAAAAGCCCCCTGGGCCATGATCTGGTTTTCCACCATATCCTGCATTTCCTCTACCGAAATCGCCCGGTTCATCCTGGTGCATTTAAAATTAATGTACTCTGCAATCTCCTGAATCTGCTCCCTGGTCAGTTCCTCTCTGCGGGCGGCTTTGTTGGCCTTGGCGATTGCAGCCACAATTTTGTTGACATCAAAATTTACTTCCGATCCGTTTCTTTTGATTACCTTCATGAAAACCCCTCCTTGTAACGTGTGGTAAAATCCATTATGCTACAGGCATCCAAAAAATACTGTTGCCAAAGCCACAGTTTTAAATTAAAATACTAGATATAGTATTTGGACATGGAGGCATTTCAAGATATGGTGAAGGAAATAGGGGATTTTCTCAGTGATCAGGAAATTGAATTATTGGAAAAAACTTTTCATCCCTCTGTCAGATCTTACAAAAGAGGGGAAATCCTCCCCATCAGAAAATCAGAAATGCGAAAGGTTTTCTTTCTTCTTTGCGGAACCGCCTACCTGATCGTGGAGGACGCCTCCGGGGAAACACAGATCCTGAATTATTTCGTGAAGGGACAGGCCATCTATTACAGCGCCATGGTTCAGCCAAACAACGGCCATTGCTATGTCGTTGCCAAATATCCCTGCCGGGTGGCTTCTCTTAACATGAATCAGCTCAGGAGCTTTCGGCAGATGCCGCCCGCCGGGAGCCTCTCGCATCTGCCTGAATTCATCTTTCAGTCCTGTGTGGCAGGACTTCAGCAGCACTGTCATATCCTGCAGCAGAAGACCACACGGAACAAGATCCTGGCTTTTTTACACTTTCAGTCGCTGCACCAGGCGGGTCCCTCCATAAAGCTTCCCATCCCCTACTCGGATCTTGCCGACTATCTGGCCGTGGACCGCAGCTCCCTGATGAAGGAGATTGCCAGAATGTGCCAGGAGGGACTGATCGAAAAACAGTCGCGCCTCATCACCCTGCTTGTCACCACTCCTTATTTCTGACCACCTGTATGGATACCCGGTAGGAGATCACAAGCACCAGAACGCTCACGGCGAGCATCCCGCAAAGTGCGACGAGACAGGCTGTATCGGAACCATCTATCTTCTCCAGAACCCCCAGCCCGTCCAGGATTTTCGCCAGCCCGAAGACAACGACCGCTACGAGGGAAAGAATCACGACATAGATGTACCTGCTCTTCTCCACTCCGAATTTAAAGCTGACGGGAAGCGTGATGGAATAGGCGATAAAAAACAGGGCCGCAGCCACCGGAATGGTTTCCACGGCATCCCGCTGCACGCCTCCCAGAAATGCCCCAAGCGTCACGTTCAGCAAGAGTCCAATCCCGCATCCCGCACTTACCGTACAGATCAAAAGCACATACTTGGCCCCGATCAGCCCCTTCACCCCTACCGGCGTGGTAAGCGCCCATCTGTTGAAATTCACCGCCTCATCCAACGTCATGGTGCTAAGCACCAGCATGCCTCCCAGCAGGATACTGTACATTGACACGAAGGAAATGCTCTTCATGCCGATGGCCCACACCGACATAATCGCAAAGACAATCCCGTACTGTTTCCCATATCTCTTTAACATGTTCAGATCCTTTAACAATAATCCTTTCAATCTTATACCTCCGTCTTTACCATATACATCAGAATATCCTCTATACCGGCCTTATCCAGCACGGGCTTTGGCTCCTTTGCAGAACTCATCAGCGCTTCCAGTCCGTCCCTCTCAAAGCGGCCCTTATCCTTTACCAGCACGCTGGTTTCAAAGGAATTCTCCCATTTCCCCTTTATCAGTTCCTTTGGCACTCTCTCGATCTGCTCCTTTGTCCCCCTCACGATTCCGTAGCCGTAAATCAGCTCATCCTTATTCTCATGGAGCAGGAGCCTTCCCTTGTGGATGAGGATAATGTAATCCGCTATTTTTTCAATATCAGAGGTTATATGAGAGGAGAGAAAAACCGCATGCTGTCCGTCCTCCACGAACTCCTGAAAAATATCAAGAATTTCATTCCTCACAATGGGATCCAGCCCGCTGGTGGCCTCGTCCAGAATCAGTATCCTGCTGTGGTGGGACAAAGCCACCGCAATGGCGAGCTTCATTTTCATTCCTCTGGATAATTCCTTTATCTTCTTATTCAGAGGAATCTGGAACCTGCAAAGATAATCCTCAAACACCTTCTGCTCCCATTCCCGAAAGACGTACCTCATGCTGGTCCCGATATCCTTTACCTTAAGCTCTGCGGGAAAGTTACACTCGTCAAATACCACTCCCACCTGTCCCCGCCATTTATCGTCGCCGCCAGGCACGCACACGCTGTGGCCTGCCAGATCAATTTCTCCCTCGTTCACGGGTATAAGCCCCAGCATTGCCTTGATCGTCGTGCTCTTGCCGGCCCCGTTTTCCCCTATGAATCCCACGATAGAGCCCCAGGGGATCTCAAAGCTGATATGATCCAGCACAAAACCGTCATACCTCTTTGTCAGATTTTTTATCGTCACCGCATTGCCTGTATCCATTTTCTGGCTCCTCTCCTTCCTTTATCTTCCGCCGCCTTTACGGCCGCAGTGATTTTACTGCTCCTGATATATGATCTCCAGCATCTCAAAAAGCTCCGCCTTGCTGATACCGCTCCGGTTCGCCTCAAGAACCGCCTCACTCAAAAGCTTCTCGATCTGCTTTAGCTTTTCCTCCCTGATCAGCCTGGTATCCGCCTTTCTGACAAAGCTCCCCTTCCCCACGACCGTGGTGATAAAGCCGTCCCTTTCCAGATCCTCATAGGCCCTCTTGGTGGTGATCACGCTGATCCGAAGCTCCCTTGCCAGAGTTCTCATGGAAGGGAGCGCATCCCCCTCCTTCAGCTGTCCGCTCATCACCATGTTTTTGATCTGTCCCGTGATCTGCTCATATATGGGAGTCTCCCCGGAATTACTGATTACTATATTCAACCTTTCACCTCCCCGGCTTCCATCCCTCGCATCCCCATATATTGTATATATCATATATATACATAATTGTCAATATGCATTTTATATGTGATTCTCAAATGATTTTCATATCCTCTTTCCCTCGTCTTGACATTCCCACTCTTCTGTTATAGGATAGCAATATCTGTCCTGTTTCGGACTTAACAAGGAGAATACATATGTTGAAAAAGTTTAAGAGCAAGTTTATCGGAGACAGAGACTTCTACCGCCACGTGCTGCTTCTGGCCGTTCCCATGATCATACAGAACGCCATTACCAGCTTCGTGAGCTTTCTGGACAATATCATGGTGGGCCAGGTGGGCACCGAGCAGATGTCAGGGGTTGCCATTGTCAATCAGCTGATGTTCGTCTTTAATATCTGCATTTTCGGGGGCGTGTCCGGTGCCGGGATTTTTGGTACCCAGTTTTACGGAAAGGGCGACTACAAGGGACAGCGCTATACCTTTCGTTTCAAGCTCTATACCTGCGCTGCCATCACCGCCCTTGCCCTGCTGCTTTTCGGTTTCCTTGATACGGAGCTGATTTCCCTGTATCTGAGCGATACGGGAAGCGTGGGCGATATCTCCCTCGCACTTAAATATGGAAGGGAATATCTTGCCATCATGATGATCGGACTGGTTCCTTTTGCCCTGGGGCAGACCTATATCAACACCATCCGGGAGACGGGTCAGACCCTGATTCCCATGATCGCCAGTGCGGCAGCCGTGCTCACCAACCTGGTGCTTGACTACGTTCTGATCTTCGGAATTGGAGGAATTCCCGCCATGGGCGTTCAGGGCGCGGCCATTGCCACGGTTATCGCCCGCTTTATCGAGTGCCTGATCGTGATCATCTGGACGCATACCCACACAGACAAAAATCTCTATATTGTGGGAGCCTACCGGAGCCTTGGGATCCCCCGCTCCATCCTGATTGATATTTTTAAG
This sequence comes from uncultured Lachnospiraceae bacterium, assembly GCA_910586025.1. Lineage (GTDB taxonomy): Bacteria > Bacillota > Clostridia > Lachnospirales > Lachnospiraceae > Suilimivivens. The sequence continues at coordinate 15,174 of CAJUIO010000023.1, read as the reverse complement.
AAGGGAACGCCCCTTATGCTGAATGAAATGCTCTGGGCAAGCGGAATGGCCGTGATCTCCCAGTGCTATGCCGCAAGAGGCCTTGAGGTGGTTGCCGCACAGAATATCTCCTCCACCATCAGCAACCTGTTCAATATCGTGTACATACAGCTGGGTGGCTGCATCTCCATCGTGGTGGGACAGCTTCTCGGCGCAGGCAAAAAGGAGGAGGCAAAGGACGCAGACAATAAGATGATCTTTTTCAGCGTGGCCTGCTGCTCGGTCATCTCCGTCATCATGATCATGCTGGGACGGCTTTTCCCTTCCATTTACAATACCGAGGAGACCATCAAGGAGCTTGCCAGAGTCTTCATCATTATTTCCGCTCTGGTCATGCCTCTGTGCGCATTCTCCCACTGCACCTATTTTACCCTCCGCTCCGGCGGAAAAACCATCGTCACCTTCCTGTTTGACAGTGTTTACACCTGGGTGCTGGTCATCCCCTTTGCAACTCTGCTGGCCCGCCATACCGCTCTGCCCATTGCCATGGTTTTCTTCCTTGTGCAGTTCACGGAGCTCATCAAGGTGATCATCGGCTTCTTCATGGTGCGGAGCGGCGTGTGGCTTCAGAACATTGTGGGAGGAAATGAGTAGCTTTTTGCCATCTTCCTTCTCTCCTCCTTCTCCTTTTTCACCCTCACCCGCAGTTCCTTAAAAAAGTCCGTGAGAAGAGCCGAGCACTCTTCCACCAGCACCCCTCTCGTGACCTTTACCTGATGATTGAACTCCGGCATCTCCAGGATATTTAATATGGAGCCTCCGCAGCCCGCCTTGGGATTCATGCTTCCCATCACCACCTCGTCGATCCTCGCCTGTACTATGGCTCCCGCACACATCTGGCAGGGCTCCAGCGTCACATAGAGGCTGCAGCCCTCAAGCCGCCAGTCCCCGATCTTTTTGCTGGCTTTTTTGATGGCCGTGATCTCCGCGTGAGCCAGCGTATTCTTGTCCGTATTTCTGCGGTTATAGCCCCTTCCGATAATCCTTCCCTCATAGACAATCACACAGCCGATGGGCACCTCGCCCAGGGCGTATGCCTTTTTCGCCTGCCGTATGGCTTCCTTCATGTATTTTTCCTGCTCAGTCATAGCTTCCTCCGGTTGACAAATTCGTAAAAAAACAATATACTACTAAGGAGCCTTGTAACAAGCGCTCCAAACCATGCATATTTATTTCAAAGGAAGCTGCTGTGGCTGCCCTGTGCAAGTGGCGTTGACGGATGGGTCTTGCGCAATAGATGTCTGCGAACCGTGTCAGGTTGGGAACAAAGCAGCACTAAGCGGAATTTTCTATGTGCCGCAAGGGTGCCTGTCCCCAGTTAACTGCGCAGGTAACGCACGGCAGTTTCCTTCGGAGTAAAAGGCATGGTTTTATTTTAATCATTTTATATCACTCCAGGGAAAATGTCATTATAATTCCACACTCCTGAGGTAATAACCGAATTTGCCGATCTCAACAGGCCCGGCACACTCAAAGCCCTCAAATCCGAACATGACGGCAACCATCTTCTCTCTCTCAAAAAACACGCCGGGTACGCCAAGATAGAAGCACATGTCACCGCATCCCCCGATTCTGCAGTCCTTTCCCAGGATCAAATGTCTGTAATTATAGAAACCGTGGAGCAGGAAGCTGTTGTTGATCAGCTTCTGACAGCGCTGGCCAAGCACCACGAAATCCTTCAGCTCTATGGAGACAAACTCCCTGTCATCCCCAAAGGGATGCATCCTCTTATACTGACTTTGCAGCATTTCCCATTTATCCCCGAAGCATCCCGCAAGGTATGGCGCACAAATCTGCTCAGACTCTCCCGCAATGCCCTCCTGTTCCCGCATTCTCCCGCTCTCCTGCGCCGCAAGGATTTCTCTCTTAAACGGTTCCCTGCGAGGCTCTTTTGCCTCATCCGCATTTTTAGCTGCGGCCGCAGCTTTTACCGCAGTTGCCGCTTTTGCCGTGGCCGCAGCTTTTGTCTTATTTTCACTTCCGTCCGCCTTCGATCTTACTGCAGGCACAGCCTCCTGCGAATTCTGCATCCACCTTCCCTCTATCACCCATTCCCCGTCCGGCACCGCGCGAATCCCCGCCACTTCCTCCGCCCCGACACAATGGGATCCGATGAGCATTTTGTCCCCCCTGAGGGCAAACCTTCTCTCGCAGCTGCCGCAGCCCGCCGTAAGCTTCATATTTCCCATGGAAATCTCCTGTCCCTTTGTAAGGAGGAAAACCGGAACCTCTCCGTTCTTCTCCGGAACCGCATTTTTAATCTGAATCGAGATCCTCACCTCCTGCTTTTCCCCGTAAATACCGGCAAACCCCGCCGATCCTCTCCTTTCACCTCTCTCATATAAATGCAGATACACTATTTTCTTCGCACAAAAAAACAACCTTACATTCCTCCATACGCTTATTTCTATAAGCATATTCGGGAGTAAGGCTGTTCAGTACTGCCCCGGGCAAATCCTAATAATTCAGGGAATCCAGGTATTTCATATAATTGACCACCATCATGGCAATCTTAAAGGTCAGAGCGTCGTCAAAGGTTCTGACATCCAGACCCGTGCTTTTTTCCAGCTTCTCGATCCTGTATACGAGTGTATTCCTGTGTACGAAAAGCTGACGCGAGGTCTCTGAGACATTGAGATTATTCTCAAAGAATTTGTTCACCGTGGTCAGAGTCTCCTCCTCGAAATCCACGATTCCGTCCACGCCAAATATCTCTTCAATAAAAATCCTGCACAGGTTCACGGGAAGCTGGTAAATCAGACGGCCAATTCCAAGTCTGCCGTAAGCATTCACCTTTTTCTCAACGTAGAAAATTTTACCCACATCAAGGGCCATATTAGCTTCCTTGTAAGATTTCGACACATCCTTGAGCTCCTGCACAATGGTGCCGTAGGCCACGCGCACATTCATCATCGCTTCCGTGTTCATCAGGTCCACGATCATCTCGGCCGTCTTCTCCACCTCTTCATAGCCGTCCCCGGGAGCCAGTGACTTAATGAGAATCACATTGCTTTCATCCACCGCCGTAATAAAATCTCCCGACTGAGGCGAAAAGAGGCCTCCCAGATACTCAGCCGCCGCATTGTCCTTATCGGGATCCGTCTCAATGATCAGAACCACTCTGGGAACCATCACCTCGATATGGAGCTTCTTCGCACGGTTGTAAATATCAATCAGAAGCAGGTTGTCCAAGATCAGGTTCTGGAAGAAATTATTTCTGTCAAAGCGCTCCTTGTAGGCTATCATCAGCTGCTGAATCTGGCTGACCGCGATCTTTCCGATCAGATAGGTATCATCGCTGCTCCCCCTTGCGACCAGAACATACACCAATTCACCCTCATCCAAAATTTTGAGAAGATGATCAATCCCGATGACCTGGCTGTCCGCAGGAGAATCCACAAAATTTCTAATCAATGTTGTCTGAATATCATTTCCGTCAAAGGTAGAAGCCACCACCGTGCCATCCGAATCGTACACACACAAATCGACCCTGGTTATGGCACGCAATTCTTCAATGCTTGTTGCTATCACCTGTGTTGATATCATCCGTTCACATCCTTTCAAATATTTTTACTATGATTATACCACTTTTATCCGTTATTAAAAAGAGGGATGCAATCCGCATCCCTCATATTGATTATTCCTAGTTTGTAATAACCTGCTCTGTTTCTTTGTCGAATACATGAATCTTCTCAACATCGAATGTGAACTTAATGTTATCGCCCGGTCTTGCTGTTGTTCTGGGATCAACTCTTGCAGTGATAGGGAACTCAGCCAGATCAAAGTATAAGTAAACTTCTGCACCAAGGAGCTCGTAAACCTTAACGTTGGATTCAAAGATGCACTTAGCGTTCTGAATATGTGCCTCGGAATCATAAATATCCTCAGGACGGATACCGAAGGTAACGGTCTTTCCTGCATAGCCGCCGCTGATCAGCTTCTTGGACTTGTCAGCCGGAAGAGGAATGCTGTTTCCTGCGATCTTCAGGGATGCAACATCACCCTTCACCTCAACAACCGCATCAAGGAAGTTCATCTGAGGTGATCCCATGAATCCTGCAACGAACAGATTTCTGGGCTTCTCATACAGATTCTGAGGAGTATCTACCTGCTGAACAACACCGTCCTTCATAACAACGATTCTGTCACCAAGTGTCATAGCCTCTGTCTGGTCATGTGTAACGTAGATGATGGTGGTGCCCAGTCTCTGATGGAGCTTGGAAATCTCAACACGCATCTGTACACGGAGCTTAGCATCCAGGTTTGAGAGAGGCTCGTCCATAAGGAATACCTTAGGGCTACGAACGATAGCACGACCCATAGCAACACGCTGTCTCTGACCACCGGAAAGAGCCTTGGGCTTACGGTCAAGAAGAGGAGTGAGGTCGAGGATCTTAGCTGCTTCCTTAACCATCTTGTCGATTTCGTCCTTCGGAACCTTTCTCAGCTTAAGTCCGAAAGCCATGTTATCATAAACTGACATGTGGGGATACAGAGCGTAGTTCTGGAATACCATCGCAATGTCCCTGTCCTTAGGTTCTACATCATTTACAACTCTGTCGCCAATCTTTAACTCACCGGATGAAATATCTTCCAAACCGGCAATCATACGAAGGGTAGTAGATTTACCACAACCTGAAGGACCTACAAAAATAATAAATTCCTGGTCAGCGATTTCAAGATTGAAATCCTTTACTGCTTCGAATCCGTTAGGATACACCTTGCAGACGTTCTTTAATGATAAACTTGCCATTTTTAAATTTGCCTCCTTAAATTTTTGATTCACGATCAAGTCTGAAATCAGTATACCGGACTTTGCCCGGATTGGCTATACCATTATTTCACAAAGTTTTTACGCAACATTGTCAAAAATGCTTACAATGTTTTTTCATTTGTTTATGCGCCAACAAATTAACCAATTCTTTTGTTTTTTCCTATACACTTTGTACAAAAATGTGTCTCAATCCTGTGATTCAGAGCCATTTTCTCCCTCTTTTTCCGGAATTTCAGCCTCCGGCTCCGTCTGCTCACCGCTTTCCTCCACATATCCCTCTTCCCCTTCTACGGGTGCCATGGACCATTCCTCGTCCGACACCACCTCGGTCTCGGGCTCAAAGCGCTTGAAGGTTTTGTTGTAGAGCATGGCGTTAAAATATGCGGGGCCCGAGATTCCCAGTACAAAGACTATGGGCATAATCTGGGGGGCAAAGACGGCAACCACAGGAGGGATAATCCAGCAGATCATCATGAGCACCGTTCTCGGAAGTGCGAGAATTCCCATAAAGAATGAATTTCTGTATGTATTCAGCACCGTGTTTTCAAAACGGGACAGAACAGGGAACAGATGAACGGTGGCAAACAGCAGGATCACCGCAATCGCCAGAATCACCACGTGAAGCCACTGAGGCAGCGCCACGGCGGAAAAGCGCAGGATCAGAAAATCCCCGATCAGCACGCCGATCACCACCAGCAGAATCAGCCAGATAATCGTGGCCTGTTTAAAATTCTGCTTAAAGGACTTGAAAAACGATTTGATAATATAGCCTTCCTCATTCCTCACCATCTTCAGCACCACATAGTGCATTGCCGTAAGCGACGCTCCGATGGTAAAGAGCGGCAGACTGCAGATTACCACCAGAATATTCAGTATAATCAGGTCTGCCAGCTTACTCAGTGTGCTCATCAGCGGACTGTCCAGGTCAAAAAATCTTCCCATTTGTGTACTCTCCTTTATTTCGCTTGTTATTTCCCGCCCAGGTTAAGCACCATGGGGGTAAAAATGATTCCGTCCTGTTCCTTCCTGGGTCCCAGATCCCGGAAGCCAAGACGATGATAGAAGCCGGCTCCGTAAGGAGACGCATTCACCGTAAGCCTTTTTTGACCGTTTTGTTCCATTACATAGGAGGCAAGCGACCTGATCAAGGCTCTCCCGATCCCTCTCCTGTGATAACGCTCATCCACAAAAAGCAGCGAAATATGAAACTGATTTCTGAGACTGATCATGCCCACCATCCTTCCGTCACAGAAGGCGGCCATAATCTGGTAAACCCCAGTCAGAAACATCCTTTTCAGCCCGGAATCCGTTATAAAGTCCTCGAAGCTCCTGACACCCTCCGGCGGGTAATCATCACCCTCAAATTCCAGAAAGGTCTTCCAGGCAAGCCCCATGGCCTCCTCCCATTCGTCACGGTTTATGAATCGTATCTCATATGGTAATTCTCCGCTCATCGGTTTATCCTTTATGCATCATCAACTTTACTATTATACCAGACATCCGCCCATATTACAACGCCATTTCCCTGCCCACCTGGTTTACCATCGGCAGGCCGTTCTCCAGGGCGTAGGCATTTTCCAGGGTGGTTTTTGCGATGGCCTGCATGGCCTCTCTTGTAAAAAATCCCATGTGGGAGGTCACAAGCACGTTGGGCAGAGTCATAAGCCTTGCGAGATTGTCGTCCGCTATGATGTCTCCGGAGCGGTCCTCGTAAAAGACTCCCTCTTCCTCCTCATAGACATCCAGTCCCACGCCCCCGAACTTTCCTTCCAGGGCTCCGTCGATCAGGGCATCCGTGTCAATCAGCGCGCCTCTCGAGGTATTTACAAGATAGACTCCCTTTTTCATGGCCGCGATCGTATCCCTGTTGATGAGATGCCGCGTCTCCGTAGTCAGCGGGCAGTGCAGGGAAATCACGTCCGAATATTTGAAAATATCCTCCAGCGGCACATATTCCGCCTCAAGCCCCTTTACCGGATAGGGATCGTAGCACAGCACCCTCATCTGAAAGCCGTTCAGGATTCGGATCATGGACTGGCCGATCTTTCCCGTTCCGATAACGCCCGCCGTCTTCTCAAACAGATCCATTCCCATAAGGCCGTTAAGGCTCATGTTAAATTCCCTGGTTCTGTTGTAAGCCTTGTGAGTGAGGCGGTTCACCGTAAGAAGAAGCGCCATGGCAAACTCCGCCACCGCATCGGGTGAATACCCGGGCACCCTCAGCACTACCATCTTGTCCTCCGCCGCCTTCACATCCACATGATTAAAGCCGGCGCTGCGCAGCAGAATAGCCTTGACCTTCATCTCGTAGAGCTGGTCGATCATCTGCGCACTCACATGGTCATTGACAAAAATGCAGATCGCATCATAGCCCTTTGCCATAAAGACCGTCTCCTCATTGCAGGCGGCTTCAATAAAATGGATATCAAAGCCGTATTCTCTGCCCAGCGGTTCAAACCAAACCTTGTCGTAGGGTTTTGTACTGTAAAATGCAATTCTCACTTCTGATTACCTCTCTTTACAAACGTCTTCTGATAATTATCGCAGGTTATCCTAGTATTTACCGAAAAAACGCATTTAATCCGCACTGACCAGATTTTTGAAAAATGATTTGGTGGATTCCCACAGATTGGAAAAAAATCCGCCGGCAGCGTCTGCAACGGCATCCTTGACCGCTCCCGTCACCACCTCGTCGATATGGTCCACAAATTTCACTCCGTGCTCATCGTAAAGCTCGCCCGCCTTCTCCATGACATACTCGCCGGAAAATCCCAGATCCTCCAGCTTTTTCATGGTTTCCACCACTTTTCTGGCATCCGCCGCATCAACGGTAACGCCGAACTTCTCCTCTCCCTCCTTTATCGCCTCGGAAAGACCGTTCTCCGTTTTGAGGCTTCCGTCCGATACCTTTTCCTTCACAAAGTCCAGCACCTCGCCCACGGTTCCCTCGTCCATTCCGGAGATCGCCTCGGAGATCTGCTCCTTGACCCCTCCGAGAAGCCCGCCCAGATCCGCCGCATCCTTTTCCTTGGCCAGCACGGACGTGCCGGGCGCTCCGAGCAGAAGGCCGCTCCCCAACAATACTGCCATCACAAACGTTAAAATTCTTTTCATAAAATCTGATACTCCTTCACTCGTTCCATAATCCATGGATACAAATCCTCATACACCTTCCGCTTATCCAGTTCGTTGAGAAGCTCATGCCGGTCTTCAGGGTAAAGCTTAAGCGCGAGATGCTGCATTCCGGCTTTCTGAAAGCTTTCGTACGCCCTTTTTACCCCTTCCGAGTAATTTCCCACGGGATCCGCGTCTCCCGCAATAAAAAGCACCGGAAGCGCTTTGGGCATCTTGGCCAGATTGGATGTCTGGTTCAGACGGTACAGAAGGTCGAACAGGGTCCTGAACCCGTTTACCGTAAAGGTGAAGCCGCACAGCGGATCCTTTACATAAGCCTCCACCACCTCTCTGTCGCGGCACAGCCAGTCAAAGGATGTTCCCGGATTGGTGATTCTTCTATTATAATTCCCAAATGCAAGCCTGTCTATGAGCTTTGCCACATGTTTTTGTCCGAAAATAAGTCCCTGAATGCCGGCAAGCGCCCTGCACACACGGACGAGCCCCTGAGGCTGCGTCCCTGTTCCGCAGATCACCGCTCCCTGGATTCCCGTGCCATAGCGGAACAGATAATTACGCGTGATAAAGGATCCCATGCTGTGTCCCAGGATCATATAAGGCACACCCGGATACTTTTCCTGAGTCAGCTTCTTTAACCGATGCACATCTCTCACCACCACCGTGGCCGGATCCTGATCACAGAAATATCCGTAGACTCCTCCCTCAGGCACGCTTTTCCCATGACCCAGATGATCGTCTCCTGTCACCAGGATTCCTCTTTCCGCCAGAAACTGCGCCAGCTCCTCATAGCGCAGGATATACTCCGCCATGCCGTGAACGATCTGAAGGATGCCGGACACCTTCCCCTCCGGCACCCATCTTACCGCATGAATTTTGCTTTTCCCGTCCCTGGAATCAAATGTGAATTCTTCCCTTTTTACCATCATAACCCTCCCCGGCTTTACTCCGATCAGCAGATTTCCGCTCCCGCAGGCATTTCCTTTTCCGGAACCATAAGAGCCAGCTTTCCGTCCGCATCCTCGGCGCACAGCAGCATTCCCTCAGAGAGCACTCCCGCCAGCTTCGCAGGCTTTAAATTCACCAGCACCATGACCTTTTTTCCCACCATCTCACTGGCCGAATAATGCTGCTTGATGCCGGAAACGATCTGCTTGACCTGACTTCCCACCTTTACCTGGGAGCACAGGAGCTTTTTGGACTTCGGCACCTCCTCACAGGCAATGATCTCACCTACCTGGAACTGCATTCCGGAGAAATCATCATAGGAAATTTCTTCTTTTGCTTCTATATCTATAACCTTTTCCTCCTTGGCGGTCTCTGCCTTATTGGTATCCTCCGACCTTCCGTCGAACATGGCCTGTGCCTTTTCCAGCACCTCTTTCACGTCCAGCCTCGCAAAGAGAATCTCCGGCTTATCCGTCACCTTGTTTCCGGAAGGATATCCGCCGAAAATCCCGCCGCCCTCTTCTCCCGAAAGCCGCTCGAAGCTATAGAGAGAGGCATTCAGCTGTGCCGCTATCTTCTTTGACGTGGAGGGCATAAAGGGCTCGAGGAGAGAGGCTCCTATGGTGATGCCTTCCACCAGATTATACAGAACCGTTGCAAGGCGGTCCTGCTTCGCCTCGTCCTTTGCCAGAACCCAGGGCTCTGTTTCGTCAATGTATTTGTTGCAGCGTTTAAACAGTGCGAAGATCTCTGTCAGCGCATCCGCCACCCGAAGCTCATCCATCCTGGCCCTGACCTTATCAAAGGTTCCCGTCACGGTCTTTTTCAGATCCTCGTCCGTCTCACCGCAGACCTTCCTGTCGCAGACCACTCCCCCGAAATATTTGTTGCTCATGGAAATGGTTCTGTTCACCAGATTGCCCAGGGTATTGGCAAGGTCGGAATTAATCCTCTCGGCAAGCAGCTCAAAGGAAATTGTCCCGTCATTTTCAAAGGGCATCTCATGCAGCACAAAATATCTCACCGCATCCACGCCAAAGAAATCAACCAGATCATCCGCATAGATCACATTGCCCTTTGACTTGCTCATCTTGCCGTCTCCCTGCAGAAGCCACGGGTGTCCGAAGATCTGTTTCGGCAGCGGCTCTCCCAGCGCCATCAGGAAAATCGGCCAGTAAATCGTGTGGAAGCGAATGATATCCTTTCCTATTAAATGCAGGTCTGCGGGCCAGAGCCTGTGATACTGCTGTGAGCTTTCGCCCCCGCAGTCATAGCCTATCCCGGTGATGTAATTGGTCAGGGCATCCAGCCACACATACACCACATGCCTGTTGTCAAAGTCCACCGGAATCCCCCACTTGAAGGAGCTTCTGGAAACACACAGATCCTGGAGCCCCGGAAGGAGGAAATTGTTCATCATCTCGTTCTTGCGGGATGCGGGCTGAATAAATTCGGGATGTTCATTCATATGCCGGATGAGCCTGTCGGCATACTTACTCATCTTAAAAAAGTACGCCTCCTCCCTGGCCGGCTTCACCTCCCGGCCGCAGTCCGGGCATTTCCCGTCCACCAGCTGGGACTCCGTCCAGAAGGACTCGCAGGGCGTACAGTAAAGCCCCTCATAAGAGCCCTTATAGATATCTCCCTGGTCATAAAGCTTCTTGAATATCTTCTGAACCTGCTTCTCATGATAATCGTCCGTGGTCCGGATAAAGTGGTCATAGGAGGTATCCATGAGATCCCAGAGCCCCCGGATCGTCCCCGCCACATTATCCACAAATTCTCCGGGCGTGATTCCCTGTTCCCTGGCCTTTAATTCAATCTTCTGACCGTGCTCATCCGTCCCGGTCTGGAAATATACGTCATAGCCGTCCTTCCTCTTAAATCTGGCAATGCTGTCCGCAAGCACGATCTCATAACTGTTTCCGATATGAGGCTTGCCGGAGGTATAGGCGATTGCCGTTGTGATATAATACTTTCCCTTGCTCATTCCATAAGCTCCTTTCCTTATTTGTAAATGCCAAAAAGACCGCCTTCTGTCATATTCTGCAGAAGACGGTCGTTAAACCGTGGTGCCACTTCTCTTCATCCCTCCCTCGCAGGAGAGATCTCGTCAGGTACAGTCCTCCTATACCCTGCCGCTGTAACAGGCGGAACCTGTTGCAGCCTAACCGTCAAAGGACGGATCGGTGCACCGCTCAGAAGCCATTTTCAGTCCATTGCCGCCCGGTTTCTCTCAGCCACGGCCTGCGCCGTCCGAAACCTTCTCTGTGGAGCTTTCCTGTACCTACTCTCTTCGTCATAGCATTTAATTATAAATTTAGTATTAGCCTAACACAAAGAGTTTATATTGTCAAAAGTTATTTCAGTTTCTCCTTAAAAAAGGTGCGGATACGCTGCCAGGTTTCCTCCTGGAAAAACTGTCTGTCCGCATGGTCCGCTCCCTCAATGGCAACCAGCCTCACGTCGCAGCCAGCCGCCTCCAGACTGTCGTGCAGCGCTTCGCCCTGGGAAAAGGGCACGGTGTGATCCTCCGTCCCGTGCAGGATCATAAACGCAGGAGCGTCCTTCGTCACGTAGGAAACCGGGCACGCCTTCATGGCCTCCTCCCTGCTCAGCATCACGTTCTTTCCCAGCATCAGCGATTCCGGGGAGGCCGCCGCAATTACCGGAGAATCATAGGGAAAGGATGTCACGTCCGCAGGCGGATACCAGGGACATGCCGCCTGTACCTTGCTGGAATATTCCAGGTACTCTCCCACGTCAAAGGCCGGATCATCCGCAAGGGCCGCCATTGCCGTAAGGTGGCCTCCTGCAGACTCTCCCATCACCCCGAATCTCTCCGGATCAATACGGTAACGTTCTGCATGGGCGCGCAGATACCGGACCGCTGACTTCACGTCAATCAGCTGTGCAGGAAAATGCGCCTCATTGCTTGTTCTGTATTCCACGCTGGCCACCACGAAGCCGCTCCGGGCAAGCTGCGCCAGGTAAGGCAGATGCGCCGACCTGTCCATGGTCAGCCATGCGCCTCCGCAGATCCACACGATACACGGATACACCCTTTCCGGATCCTCCGGATAGATAATATCCAGCTTCAAATCTCTCCTGGTGTGGCCAAACCAGCTGTCCACCTGTGAAAAAGCAACTCCCGTGCACGCAGTCCAGTTTGGCTGCGTCACCTCAATCCTGACTGTCTCTCTCATATGTCCCTTCTCCTTTCTCCGCGCCCTCGTTTTTCAGGTTATCAAACATTTCCTTTACGGCGGGCGCACCCTTCGTCAGTTTTTTTATGCTCAGCTCCTCGGCCTTGTTATTGGCAAGGCGCAGATTATTCTCCGAGGAAAGAAGGTAATCCTTCATTTTCTGCAGACTGGAAATCGTCTTGTCGATCTCGTCCACTGCCTTCTTAAATTTATCACTGGCAAGCCGGTAGTTGCGTGCGAATCCCTCCTTAAACGTGTTCATATTCTCCTCGAACTGCAGGATATCAAGCTGCTGGTGCCTGACCGCTTCCAGCTGTCTGCGGTAGGTTAGGGAACCAAGGGCCGCATTGCGAAGCAGCGTGATAATGGGAATGAAGAACTGGGGCCGGATCACATACATCTTTTCATATTTATAAGAAACATCTACAATGCCATTGTTATAGTATTCATTGTCGATCTCAAGAAGGGACACCAGCACCGCATACTCGCATTTCTTTTCCCGCCTGTCCCTGTCAAGCTCCTTCAGGAAATCCTCGTTCTTGTGTTTGGTGGCGGTCTCGTCCATCTCATTCTTCATCTCAAACATGATGGAGATAAATTCCGTTCCCTCTGCGGACTCCCGGAAAATAAAATCTCCCTTGCTTCCTGTCCGAACATCGTTGTCCTTCTCAAAGTAAGCCGCCGGAAACGCTGTCATTCGCAGCGAATTAAACTGATTCAGGCAGTGCTGCTCCAGGCTCTCCCCGATCATCTTGGTGGACTGCCTTGCCTTGAAGTCCTTGTAATATCCGATCAGCTCGTCCTTCTGCCGCAGCTGATCCTCATACTGCTTGCGCAACGACTGCTCTCTGAGCTCGCTTTCCGCCGCTTTATTGGAAAGCCTGTTTTTCAGCTCCGCAATCTCCGCCGCTTTCCCCGTAAGCTCTCTTTCCTTCTCCTGAACCGCCCGGGAAATGGCAAGCTCCTTCTGGGTCTCGCTCCCCGAGAGCCGCTCCCTTAGCTGTTCAATGGTCTTGTCCCTCTCAAACAGCTCCGCATCCTTTGCGGAAAGCGCCCTGTCAAACTCCTGCTTCTGTTCCATCCGGGCAAGTTTTAACTCTCCGTCCCTGATCTGTTCCAGGTCCTTTTCCCGCTGCCTGATCTCCTTTTCAAATTCCTTATCCCTTACCTGCCTGACAATCTGCGCATAACCGGACTCATCCACCGCAAAAATTTCCCCGCAGTTGGGACATTTGATTTCCTGCATCACATTTCACCTCTTTTATCCGAAAACAGAGTTTCACTTTTACTATTTTATCAGATAAGCCCTGGCCTTTCCATAGAAATGTGATATACTTTTGAAAAAAGGAAAGTCAGAGGGAGTGTTACATGATATACGAAATTCAAGACACTGACAGATGCCTCCATCTGTTTGAAAATTGGGACGAAACTCTCATCTGGTCCTGTCTGCAGAAAATTATGGGGAAAATCTATGGGGATGATCCGAATCATCCGGCGGCGGCAATGGCTGTTCTGGGAGATTTTACTTTTTTTGCCGGAAATCCGAATGCGGAGCTGGTGTCCTATAAGCCCGATTTCTGCAGCGGAGACTTTATGATCATGGTTCCGCAGAATGGCCGGTGGGAAAACATGATCACTCAAATACACGGCGACAGGGCAAGGGTCACATCCCGCTATGCGATCAAAAAGGAACCGGGGGTTTTTGATAAGGAAAAGTTAGAGAGGGCTGCCGCTTCCCTGCCGGAAGGATATGAGCTCTCCATGATCGATGAGAGGCTTTATCAAATGTGCCGTGAAAAGGCCTGGAGCGCCGATCTGGTATCGCAGTTTCCGGACTATGAAACCTATACCAGGCTTGGAATCGGTGCCGTAATTTGCAAGAATAACGTCATTGTGTCCGGTGCGTCCTCTTATTCCAGATACCGCGGCGGCATAGAAATTGAAATTGATACCAAAGAAGAATACCGGCGTGGAGGCCTTGCCTATGCATGCGGGGCAAAGCTGATCCTGGAATGTCTGAAGCGGAATCTGTATCCCAGCTGGGACGCACAGAATTTGGGATCCGTGGCGCTGGCCGAGAAACTGGGCTACCATTACAGTCATGCTTATACGGCGGTGGAGATATGGGGATGGCAAAGCGCCTCGGGCTAATCCTGACAATCCGATCATTTTTTCACTCCGGGTCCGCCGCCGTAGGCTCTCCTTAGTTCCTTCTCCAGCCTTTGGAATTCCGGAATGTAAGTCTGCAATATCCGCCCCACGAGTTCCTTCGCTGCATTTCCACTATAAATATGGGCCATATCATTTCTATCTCTGAGCATTTTCAGCCAGATTTCTCCGTCAAAAAAAGGATACACCGCATATGCCTCCTTAATGATACCCCTTGGAGATCCGGTTGCCGGCACCCTGCTGCCTTCATAGTCAAGCAATTCTTTTAACAGCTTCCATCCCAGTTCAAACTGAATGGAGAATTTGTCAATAATCCCGCTGATAATAAATTCATTGCTCAATGTTTCCTTGTCCGCCCGTTCAAGCACGCGCAGATTGGAGCAGTAATTATCAAATTTTTTCATACAGAATTCTCCCTTCCGTCCGAACGGCTTCCCAAAGCTCTTCACATATTTTTTCATCCAGATTTATAATATCAAACCGCAGCGGCGTTGAAGTTTCCTCATCCACGGCAAGGGCAAACTGCAAAATATCTCCGCCGCTGGCCGCAAGATCAATGTCGCTGGCACGTTTATAATCCCCTCTTGCCCTTGAGCCGAACAGAATTACTTTTTCAACTCCATATTTTTTTGCCAGATCGCATATTTCCTCAATCACACAGTCTTTAATTCCCGTCTCTTCCATAATTCCGCCTTCTTTACCAACAGATATTTTAATTATACCATGCATTGCAGTCAGCGGACAAATATTTTATAATCAAGCATAGAAATCAGGACAGATGGAGGAACCGTTATGAGAAGAAGGGACAGGGAAGTTACTGACTATAACAAAATGATTGCGATTGTTGCTGAATGTGATTGCTGCCGGTTAGGCCTTGTTGATGAGAATGGCGCATATATTGTGCCC
>CAJUIO010000022.1 GCA_910586025.1 uncultured Lachnospiraceae bacterium | reverse complement strand
ACGGCGTGCATGCGCTTTACTTTACCTACAGGGGAAGAGGCGGTGCGAGCCTTGGGGCGATTCTGTTTGAATAGGAGATGTTGAGAAAGGAGAGAAAGACCATGAAGTATCAAAATCCGGTTATACCGGGATTTTATCCTGACCCGAGTATCTGCAGGGTGGGAGAGGATTATTATCTTGCAAACAGCACATTTGAGTTTTTCCCGGGAGTTGTCATATCCCACAGCAGGGATCTGGTGCACTGGAGGCAGATCGGGCATTGCATCAGCAGGAACTCCCAGCTAAAGCTGGCTGAGGGGCACATGAACAATACGGGAATTTTTGCCCCCACGATCCGCTATCATGAAGGGATTTTCTATATGGTTGTAACGAACGTGGCTGAGGGAGGCGGGAATTTCTATATGTGGACGAAAGATCCTGCCGGAGAGTGGTCCGACCCTGTCTTTTTGAATACGCCCGGTATCGACCCGTCCTTTTTCTTTGATGATGACGGGAAGGCATATTATACGGGAACGGGGAGTCCGGAGATTTACCTGAGGGAGATTGATTTTGAAAAGGGCGAGCTGGTGGGAGAGACGGTGAAGCTGTGGGCAGGCACGGGCGGCGCTTACCCGGAGGGACCTCATATTTACAAGAAAAACGGGTGGTATTATCTGCTGATTTCAGAGGGAGGGACGGAGCGGTGCCACATGCTGACCATGGCCCGCAGCCGGAATCTGAAGGGGCCTTATGAGCCCTGTCCGGACAATCCGGTCATGACCAACCGGAGCCTGCGGCTTGCCCTGGAATCCGTGGGGCATGCGGACCTGGTGGAGGATCCCCGGGGAAACTGGTGGGCCGTCTGTCTTGGAACAAGGCCCTTTGGATATCCCCCGAAGCATAACCTGGGACGGGAGACCATGCTGGTTCCGGTGGACTGGAGCGGCGACTGGCCGGTGTTCGGGGATCATGGGAGAGTTTTGGAGGAGTTTGAGACGGATCTTTTGCCGAAATCCGCAGAGATCCCGGATGATTCGCAGAATTCTTATCATGACGATTTCACCTCGGAAAAAATGGATCCGGGCTGGAATTATATTTATAACCCGGACTGGTCCCTGTATGAGAGGAGTGCAAAGGGACTTTGCCTGCACGGAAATGAAAAGAGCCTGAAGGATGCGTCGGTGATCGCCTGGATCGGGAGAAGGCAGCAGCACCATGTAAGTGTGACGAAGGTGACTCTGGAATTTCCCTGTGCGCAGGACGGGGAGGAAGCGGGCCTGACTGTTTTTATGAATAACAGACATCACTACGAGGCGGCGATTGTCTGCAGGGGCGGAAAGCGAAAGCTGATATTCAGGAGGCAGATCGGTTCCCTGGAGAAGACGGAGTGTGAGCTGGACTGCGGGGAGGCTCAGGTCACCTTGAGGCTGGAATCGGATCTGGATGTTTATCGTTTCAGCTGTCAGAAGAAGGACGGAAGCTGGGAGAGCCTGGGAGAAGGCGAGGTGCAGTATCTGACCACGGAGGTCGGCGGGCATTTTACCGGAAACTACATAGCCCTTTACAGCTGCGGCAATGGGAAGCAATGTCAGGCGGGAGCTCTTTTTACGGATTTTTCCTATGAGGGAAAAAATGCGGAAAAATGATGTGACAGAAAGTCGCATTTCGCAAAGAAATGGGCGGAATTGATGTAGGTAATAGAAAATCAGAGTGATATAGTAAAGATAAGGTGACAGGATATGGAGCAGGAGATCATCAAAAAGTTTGCGGCGCTCAGATGCGACGTGATGTGCGAGTGCAAAAGCATCAGTACGCCGATAGATTCCACAAGAGACTTCCACAATCATGACGGGCACGAGATTCTGCTGGTTTTGAACGGCATCATGAATCTCTATACGGAGGCCGGGGGAGTGAAGCTGGAAAGGGGAGATCTTGCCTGTGTGCATGAATATGATTTTCACAGGGGAGAGCTGGTCACGAAGGAGAGATATGACCGTATTGTGATCAATATCAGGGAAAACCGTTTTGCCCGGCTTCAGGAAGCCTGTGCGGATCTTGACTCCTGCTTTCCGAAATATCCGTCCAGTCCGCTGCGGGTAATGCATCTTAAGGAGCATGAGATGGAAGAGATGGAGGAATATGCGCAGGCGCTGCAGGAGAGCCTTGCGGGAAAAAGGCCGGGTGACGGGCTTATGGCGGATGCTTATCTGAAGCTGATCCTGGTTATGATCCTGCGGCGCTCCATGGAGTGGGAGCTGGGGTGTCATGCGGAGATTATGCCGCAGCTGGTGGTGGAGACTTTTTCCTATATCGAGGAGCATCTGACACAGGAGATCACTCTGAAAAAGCTGGAAGATCACATTCATCACAGCGGAACCTACATCAGCCGCTGCTTTAAGAGGATCACGGGGATCTCTCTTCAACAGTTTATTCTGGCGAAGAAGATCACCCTTTCTTGCAGACTGCTTCGGGAGGGGTACGCACCCAGCGAGGTGTGCTATATGACAGGGTTCAATAATTACTCCAACTATTCCAGGACATTTTCCAAGCAGATGGGGCTGTCACCCAAAAAATATCAGATGATGAGCAGATGACGTCCGCCGGGAGACGAACAGGACGGGCGTTCACCAACGTATTGGGAAAGGAGCAGAGCTACAAAATGGAACAGAAAAAGGATGGAATGAATTACGCACCCAAGGGAAAGCCGTCGCCGGTGGTGGCACCGGGAGAATTCTGCATTGCGGCCATAGCGCTGGATCACGGGCATATCTATGGGATGTGCAACGGCCTTACGGAGGCGGGAGCGAAGGTGAAATGGGTCTATGACCCGGATGCGGAGAAGGTCCGCAGATTCCTGGAGGCCTTCCCGGAGGCAAAGGCGGCGGCAAGCGAGGAGGAGATCTTAAGCGATCCGGAGGTGAAGCTGGTATGCGGGGCTGCCGTGACCAGCGAGCGGTGCGCTCTGGGCCTTCGGGCAATGGCGGCGGGAAAGGATTATTTCACGGACAAGGCACCGCTCACTTCCCTGGAGCAGCTGGAGGCGGCCAGGGAGATGGTGAAGAAGACCGGAAGAAAATATATGGTTTATTACAGCGAGCGCATCCATGTGGAGGCGGCTGTCTTTGCGGGACAGCTCATCGAGGAGGGCGCTATCGGCACTCCCATTCATATTGACGGCTTCGGGCCTCACCGGATCGGGAATCCCAAGGGCAGGCCGGAGTGGTTTTTTGAGAAGGAGAAATACGGCGGCATCCTGTGTGATATCGGAAGTCATCAGATCGAGCAGTTCCTTTTTTACTGCGGTGTGAAGGACGCAAAGGTTTCCTACAGCCAGGTTGGGAATTATGACCACCCGGATTATCCGGAGCTCGAGGATTTCGGGGATGCGGTGCTTGTGGGCGATAATGGGGCAACCCAGCATTTCCGCGTGGACTGGTTTACGCCCGACGGACTCTCCACCTGGGGAGACGGCAGAACCTTTATCCTCGGGACAAAGGGCTATATAGAGCTTCGCAAATATGTGAACGTCGGCACCGGGGACGGAACCAGCAATCATGTCTTTCTGGTGAATCAGGATGGGGAGCAGCATTTCGAGGTGAGCGGAAAGGTGGGCTATCCCTATTTCGGACAGCTGATTCTGGACTGCATTAACCGCACGGAAAACGCCATGACACAGGAGCATGCCTTTAAGGCGGCGGAGCTGTGTGTCCGGGCCGAGCTTCAGGCGGTGAAGGTAAAATAGACCGGACGGGTCAGAGATCAGAAAGGTGCGTGAGTTGAAATGATCAATGTAGCGATAGTGGGAACTGGCGGGATTGCCAATGTACATATGGGAGGCCTTCTGACTTTTCCGGATCGGTGCAGGGTGGTGGCTCTGTGCGATATTTATCCGGAAAAGGCGCAGGCCATGAAGGAAAAATACAAGCTGGACTGCGAGGTGTTTGCGGACCATCACGCCATGCTGGATTCCGGAATCAAAATCGATCTTGTGCATGTGTGCACGCCGCCCTATGTTCACTGTGAGATTGCGGTGGACAGCATGGATAAAGGCTGCAATGTGGTGGTGGAAAAGCCGATGGCCACCTGCCTTGCGGAGTGCGACAGGATGCTGGAGGCCGAGAAACGTAACGGCGTGACCATGGCCTGTATCGCCCAGAACCGTTTCCGGAATTCCATTTACCGGCTGAAAAAGACACTTGACAGTAATCTGGCGGGAAAGATCTGTCTGGCAAAGGTGGAGTCCGCATGGTGGAGAGGACATTGCTATTATGACCTGTGGTGGAGAGGAACCTGGGAGAAGGAGGGCGGCGGCCCTACCCTGAATCATGCGGTGCACCATATTGACATGCTGAACTGGCTGGAGGGCAGGCTTCCGGAATCGGTAATGGCAATGCTTACCAATGTGATGCATGACAATGCGGAGGTGGAGGATCTCTCTCTCGCCTGTCTGCGCTATGAGGACGGAAGCCTGGCCCAGATCACAAGCTCGGTGGTGCATCACGGGGAAGAACAGGGAATCGAGCTGCAGTGTGCGGACGCGAAGCTTTCCGCCCCCTGGGAGGTGAAGGCCGAGGTCAGTCAGGCCAACGGGTTCCCAAAGAAGGAGGGAAACGTGGAGCTGACACAGAAGCTTCAGGAGTATCAGGAGAGCATTCCGGCTCTTGCCTGGGAGGGCCATACCGGGGAGATCGACGACGTGCTCACCGCCCTGGAGACGGGGGAGAGGCCGCTGATCACCGGGGAGGATGGAAAGAGAACCGTGGAGGTAATCACGGGTATCTACAAATCCGGCTTTACCGGCCAGCTGGTGAAATTCCCCATCAGCCCGGAGGATGAGTATTATACCTTTGAGGGAATTCTGAAAAATGCCGTTCATTTTTATGAGAAAACCGCTTCCGTCGAGAATTTCGGGGAAGAGCGGATCACGGTGGGAAGTTATTGACAGAGGGAACAGACATGGATATTTTGCGGATCGGAATCATCGGGATTGGAAATATGGGCAGCGCCCATGCGGTGCAGATTTTTCAGAACCGGGTAAAGGGTGTCAGGCTTACCGCGGTGTGCGATAGTAACAGGGACCGTCTCGCATGGGCCGGGGAACGCTTCGGAGGAGAGGTTTATCAATATGAAGAGTATGAGGCGCTTCTTGATGGAGGCAGGGTTGATGCCGTGCTGATTGCAACGCCCCACAATCTTCATCCGGTGATTGCGACGGCGGCCTTCGAAAGAAAGCTTCACGTGCTCACGGAAAAACCGGCCGGCGTGGATACGGCGAGCGTGCGCAGGATGAATCATGCGGCCCGACAGAGCGGGACAGTGTTCGGGATCATGTATAATCAGCGCACCAACCCGCTCTACGGGAAGCTTCGGGCCCTGGTTCAGGAGGGAGCGCTTGGGGAGATCAAGCGGTTTGTCTGGATTATCAATAACTGGTATCGGACTCAGGCCTATTACGATTCCGGCAGCTGGCGGGCCACCTGGAACGGGGAGGGCGGCGGCGTGCTCCTGAATCAATGCCCCCACAATCTGGATATCTGGCAGTGGATTATGGGAATGCCAAAAAGGATCAGGGCTTTCTGTAATGTGGGGCATTTTCATGAGATTGCGGTGGAGGACGATGCCACCATCTATGCGGAGTATGACAATGGCGCCAGTGCGGTCTTTATCACCTCCACCGGAGAATACCCCGGGACCAACCGTATGGAGATCAGCGGAACCAGAGGAAAGGCAGTGGTGGAAAACGGCGAGTTAAAGCTCTTCTTGCTGGAAAAGGATGAGCGTGAGCTCTGCTTTTCCTCACCTAAGGGGATGCCCGAGGAAAAGGTAATCTGTGAGACCATAGCGCAGCAGGGGTCAGGCGGCGGCCATCTCGAGATTTTGCAGAATTTTGCTGACACGGTACTCTGTGGAGGGGAGCTGATTGCACCGGGAGAGGAAGGAATCCGGGGGCTTACCATCAGCAACGCCGCTTATCTGTCCTCCTGGAAGGATGACTGGGTTTCTCTTCCCCTGGATGAGGAGGAATTTCTGGGATTTCTGGAGAAAAAGCGGGACGAGGAGACTGTGGCTTCCAGGAAGGAGCAAAGAGAGAGTATGTCGGAGGGGTATTCCGATAGGTGGAGCGTCAGGTGGTGAGGGTGAGTGGCATCTTTCATCAGGCGGAAAATGAATGGAGGAATATGGATAGAAAATGGACAAAGTGAAAATCGGAATTATCGGAATCGGAAATATGGGAAGCGGCCACTGCGGGACCCTGCTGAAAGGGGCGATAGAGAATGCGGAGCTTGCCGCCGTGGCGGACGTGAAGGAGAACCGCAGGAAATGGGCGGCGGAAAATCTACCGGACTGCGTTAAAATTTATGAGAGTGATAAGGAGCTGATCCAGTCCGGGAGCTGCGATGCCGTTCTGATCGCCGTGCCCCACTATCAGCATCCGGAGATTACGATCCGGGCCCTTGAGGCCGGCCTCCATGTGCTCTGTGAAAAGCCGGCCGGCGTTTACACAAAGCAGGTGCGGGAGATGAACGAGGCGGCGGCTAAGAGCGATAAGGTATTTGCCCTGATGTTTAATCAGCGCACGGATCACAGATACCGTAAGATGCACGAGCTGGTTCAAAGCGGGGAGCTTGGAGAGATCAAGCGTGTGAACTGGATCATCACTGACTGGTACCGGACCCAGCTCTACTATGATTCCGGCCAGTGGAGAGGAACCTGGGACGGGGAGGGCGGCGGCGTACTGCTGAACCAGTGTCCCCACCAGCTGGATCTGATCCAGTGGATCTGCGGAATGCCCTCCAAGGTGAGAGCCTATTGTCATGAGGGAAAATGGCATGACATCGAGGTGGAGGATGACGTGACCGCTTATCTGGAATATCCGAACGGTGCCACAGGTGTCTTTGTGACCTCCACGGGTGAAGCGCCCGGAACAAACCGTTTCGAGATTGACCTGACGAAAGGACAGCTGGTGTGTGAGAACGGCTCTCTGACCTGCTACCGGATGGAGGATGAGAGAGAGTTCATGTTTTCCGCAACCGAGGGCTTTGCCCAGCCAAAGGGCGAGCTCTTTGAGCCGGAGACGGACGGACTAAGCCCCCAGCATGAGGGCGTGATCCGGGCCTTTGTGGACTGCATCCTGAAAGGGACACCCCTTGTGGCGGATGGAAAAGAGGGAATCAACGGGCTTACGCTCTCCAATGCCATGCATCTGTCGAGCTGGCTGGGATGCGAGGTTACGCTTCCTTTAGATGAGGATCTCTTTTTACAGGAGCTGAACAAAAAGCGTGCTTCCTCAAAGAAGAAAACGGGAGTGAAGGAGCTTACTCTAAACGTGGACGGAACGTATGGAAACAGGTAATAATAAAAAGCCGCTCCCCGGTAAAGTGGAATTTACCGGGGAGCGGCTTTTTCGGAATTATTTACCGGAAGGACGCAGTCTCATTGTGAATTGTGGCAATACTGTCGGCGACTGCTTTTTCGTCCCTCGTTACTGTAAAATCATGTTACAGGCAGGAAAAATTTAACCAAAGTGACAGAATCTGTCGTATTAGAATGATATAATTATAAAAGAGTGACAGCTTTGAAAAAGGGCAGGAGGTCTGAACTCAGAATTTTTGGCAGATGATATGAGAGGCATCAAGATTGAAAATTGAAATTTTTGAAAATGAAAAGGCAGACATCATAAACGAAAGCTTTATGGTGCAAATTACAGATTCCATGTTATATGACAGAGTACATACCCTTTCGATTGAATATTCGGTATCAGTGGAAAGCCTTGTCAATGTAGCGGTAAGGCGGCTGTTGGAGGATGTTGATTTTGTCAGAGGCCTTCGGTCGGGAAATATCAATTTGAAATAACAGGTCAAGATCCTTCTTTTTCAAAATAGGAAAAAATACTGTGAAGGACATTGATCGCCATCTGCTTTCGTTCCAGAGGCTGGCGGTCAATGATTTGCTTAAATTGCTCAATGATAATGGAATCATTGCTGGGTATGGAGTCGGCAAGCAGGTAATCAATCGTAACTCCAAATCTGTTTACGAGCCTTTCAAGAGTGTCAAGCGTGAGACTCCTTTCGCCACGCTCGATTGCGCCCATATAGGTATCCGATATGTCAATATCTTCCGCAAGCTGGGCCTGTGTAAGGTTTAAGCGCCGGCGCTCTTCTCTGATTCTGTTCCCTAACTTCTTGTAATCCATCTGACCACCTCCATGTCTTATTTTATATGGTAACGGCAAAAAAATTGAATTCCCTAAAAGGGGTATCGATATTGACCGTACGAGGTTTGCAATGATATACTTAGAAATATGTCACTCTTTTTTGGTATAATAGTTTTCGTTAGGGGGTACGTACATTGGAAGAAGTAAAGGGTGATAAAATTGTCAGAGTGCTGCAGATTTATGCGAAGCTGTCTGATGGATATGTGGTAAATAAGACGCAGGAAGCCCAACGCTGCGGAGTGAACGAGCGCACGATCCAAAGGGACATAGATGATATCCGGAGCTTCCTTGATGCGGATTTGTCTCGGACAGGGAATGTCAATTCCATTGTGTATGACAGGCAGCATAAGGGATATCGGCTGGAGACGCTTTATAATCTGAAATTGAAAAACAGCGAAGTTCTGGCTCTGTGTAAGATTTTGCTGGACAGCCGGGCTTTTACGAAAAATGAAATGACCGGGATGCTGGACAAGCTGATCAATTGCTGCGTTCCAAAGAGCAGCCAGAAGCTGGTGAGGGACATGATCAGCAACGAGGAGTTTCACTATGTGGAGCCACGGCACAAATCAGAGTTTATTGACAAGATGTGGGATATCGGTCAGGCGGTGCGTAAGTCCAGATATATTGAAATCGAATATCTCCGGATGAAGGATAAAGAGCTTGTCCACCGGAAGGTGAAGCCGGCTGCCATCATGTTTTCGGAGTATTACTTTTACCTTACGGCATTTATTGATGATGATGAGGTGAAAAAGGATTTTGACGTGCTGAACGATTCCTTCCCTACCATATACCGGATAGACCGCATCCGTTCCTTCAGGGTGCTTGAAGAGAGATTCCACATCCCCTATGGCGACCGGTTTGAGGAAGGGGAATTTCGGAAGAGAATACAGTTTATGTATGGAGGCAGGCTTCAGAAGGTTAAGTTTAAATACAGCGGTCTGGATATTGACGCGGTGTTGGACAGGCTGCCGACAGCCAGAATCCTGGATGAGGAGGATGGAGTTTATACGGTCAGTGCGGAGGTATTCGGGAAGGGGATTGACATGTGGATAAGGAGTCAGGGGGAGAATGTACAAATGATATAAACGAATATGAAGCATGCAGTAAAACAAGATAAGAGGAGATACCACAGATGTTAAAAAAACTGAGCTTCAGCATGAAAGGAGTCTGTCCAATACTTGTTATAGGTACAATGAGCAGTGGGAAATCAACGCTGATAAATGCATTGGCAGGAAATGATTTACTTCCAAGCAGAAACAGGGCCTGCACGGCAAAAGAGGTGGCAATCCTGGTTAATGACTGGAAACTGCAATTTGCCATACATAAAATTGACAGCAACGGGAAATACAGCTTGGTTGAAAAAGCAACCCCAAAAGATATTTCTGACTTTAATCAGGCAAATGATATCACAGAAATGATAATTGAAGGGGCGATAAAAGGAATAAAAAGCCACAAAAAGCTGTTACTGATTATTGACACACCCGGAGTAAACAGTATGAATCCCGCACATGAGAAGGTCACAAAGGAAGTTGTTGACGAATATCTTGACGAATGCCTTGAAGGATTAATACTTTATGTTATCAATGCGCAGCAGATAGCCGTTTATGATGACAATGTTTTTTTGACATATATTGCCGGCAGGTTAAAGAAGAATTCGGATTTCAATATAATATTTGTGATTAATAAAATGGACTCAATTGACCTTGCCAGAGAAAAACAGGATGAGCTGCTTGCCGATTGCAAAAAATATATACAGGAAAGAGGAATAGTGAATCCTGTTTTAATCCCTGTATCTGCCGGAAGTGCGCTTCTGTTTAGAAAAGTATTAAATGAAGAAGATATATCTGAATTCGAGGAAGAAAACTTTGCAAGAGATTTCAGTCACTATAAAAGAAAAGAACATTCGGTTGTGGATCAGATGTCTGGTTGGGGAGGTGAGACGGATTTTGTGCAGATAGACGGTGCCAGATACACAAAAGCGGAAATATATGCGGCACTGAAAAACACAGGGATTGTGACATTGGAAAACGAATTGGCGAAACATTATTAAAAAAATAATTTACTGTGAAAGACCGGCAGGTCGGATTGCGAATACTGGCGGCAGTTGCGGGAGTGCGGATGCACAAAGCGGCGCATGAATCTTTAAGAAGAAACAGGGAGAGATGGACAAATGACAAAAGTAGAAATAGTATATAATCCTTATACAGTTATAACAAATATAAGTATTAATGAAAAGAGAATTGAGGATCAATATTCTCCGCTGATGTATGTCAAAAATAAAAGATTGCAGGAATGGATTGAGCCCAGAGGAAGCTGGAGTGGCATTTATAAAGCCCTGAGAGACAGTATAGGTGACGGTGAGTTAAATTTGGAATTTACAGGAACCTTCAGTGATTTTGAAGATTTGGTATATGCAAAAGAAAGATACGGTGCTTGCTTTGACAGTATCGATCTGCTTCACAAGAATAGTAAGACAGCCAAGGATATTGATCCGTCTCAAAAGATGCTTAAGCTGAAGAATTTATATCAACAGCTGCAGGACGGGCCTGTTGATGAATTTAAAACGCCGGATATACAGAAAAATTTTGAGAATGCCGTTAATTCGGACTTCCGTATCGTGATTGTTGCCCCTATGAGCAGCGGAAAATCAACGCTTATCAATGCAATCATAGGACGTGATTTGCTGCCAGCCGTTAATCGGGCGACAACAGCGGTTATTACAGAAATAAAGGACAATGACCATTTTGAGGATTTTATCGTAAATGCGGACGATAAGTGCGGAGAGCATGTTGTCAGGAATGTAAGGGCGACCAAAAAGGTTATTTCCGAATTAAATTACAAAAAGGATCCTGGCGACCCGGAGGGGAAAAAGGCGTTAATCCGTTTAATACAATTAGAAGGTCCTGTTCCCAATTTACCGTCAGACGTTCTTAATACTGTATTTGTTGATACCCCGGGCGGCAATTACATAGGAAATCCGGAGCATGAGGAGATAATGGACGAGGCAATCAATGATGAAAACAGGAGCCTGATCCTTTATGTCTTTAATGGTGCGCTTCCCGGAACGAATGACAGCAATATCATTCTTCAAAAAATTGCAAATGCAATGCAGAACAGCACGAACGGGAAACAGTCAAGAGATCGATTTTTATTTGTAGCTAACCGAATGGATGATTATGACCTTTTAGATGATCCCTATGAAGCGGTAATTGAGAAGGAATTTCTTCCACAGCTAGAATCGAACGGGATTACGGAACCTAATTTATTTCTTGCGTCTGCGCAGACGGCGAAGCTCATACGTATGGTTCGGGGTGGGGAAGAGCTATCTGAAAAAGAGGAAGAGGATTTAGAAACGCTGGTAAAGAGGTTTAACCGTCCGACCAGAGTCCTTCCCCAATATGCATCACTGAATGCGGACGCTAAAATGAAAATGATTGAAGAGGCAGAAAAATACGCTCAACGGGCCAGGGAATCAAAAAGCGAAGAAGAAGCCCAAAAAAACAAATACAGGGTGGCTGAAATTAACAGCGGCATTCCGGCAATAGAAATGGCGATCAGGGAATACCTTCAAAAATATGCGATTGCAATTAAAATTAAGACAGTTCATGATACATTTATGAAAAAAGTGATTGAGCGAAAGATGATTGATAATTGCGAAGCTGAATGGGCGAAATCAAAGGAAAGCTTTGACGCAGTGAAGAAAGAATTACAGGAAAAACGTGATAAATATGACGACAAGGCCAGACTTCTGGAATTTAAAAATAAGGTGGGTAAAATCACATTTGACATCAGTCCGATCAAAAAGCAACAAGCAAAGGTAATCCAAAAAATTGACAGGCTGGTTGAGACGGCAGCGCCTAAAATAAGAAAAGATGAGGCGGAATATATCTTAGGTCTTTTTAGACACAATTTGGAAGACATTGGAGACGAAGCAAGAGTGGCACTTGATAATGAGCTGAACAATGGCGTGCGGAAATCCTGTGAAGGGATTATTTCGGAATACGAGGAATATATCAGAACACTGGATTCGGACGGCATATTCAATATCGGAAGCTTTGATATGAGACAGACCGATAATTTTGAAGCGTTTAACATTGTGAGAGTTGAAGATCTTTTAAATGAAGATAAATATATTTCAATAGAAAAAAGAAAAGTAGGTTCTCATCAGGCTAAAAAGGATGGTGTATTTAACGCAATAGGAAGATTTTTATTTGGCTGGGCCGGTGTGGGGTATGAGACAATTGATGACTATGAAGAACAGAAGGTTATCAATTTAAGAGAGTTGATAGAAGACCAGGTACAAAATATCAAGCATTCTTTTGACAAAGAAATGAATGATGCAATCGAGGAGAATGAAAAAAAGGTTGAAAGGATCAAGGCTATAACAATGAGTAAGCTAGAAGGGCTTGATAAGCTTGTTGCCGAGCTTATGGATGAGATTGACAAAATCCTTGTCAGTCAGGAAAAACTTCAGAAGAAAGTGAAAGAAAATGAAGAAAAGACACAGTGGATTAAAGATTTTGTGCAGCAGGTCGGTGATTTGCTGACTGTTTAGGAGGAAGGATATGTTTACACCGAGTAATATGCTACTTAAGTACCTTAACACACGGCCGCGGGATATTTATGATATTGTCGGCGCATTAGAAGGATATATCAATGCGGACCCGAAATTCCGGACAAATGATTTTATGGATGCGGTAAGCTTTGTGTTGTCCAATGGGGTGAGTAGTGAAGATCTGTTTCAGGGTTTTAATCCGGATATTGAGTTTATTGAAGATGAAAGTAAGTGGGATTATGAATACTATTCACTGGCAAGAGTTTACTTAAAAGATAATTTTTGTGAAAAGAGAATTACGCATGTGAAAGCAATCGCAGAAAAACTCTATCCATTGCCTTCATCGGACAGAGCGGCGGCGCAGTTTGATCAGCCTAAGGCCGTCCGGAATGTCGACTCTGGCAGACAGCTGCCGCAACCTCCGGCCCGGAAGAATGGAGGTCTGCAGGAGTCAGGAAAAAAATCTCAGGGCCAGACGGAACAAAAAAACTATCAGATTACTCCACTTCCTCTGCTTGTAAAAATAGGAGGGATGATGATGTTAGGTGCCGTGCTGGTCTTGCTGATTGTGTCTATTATCAGGTTGGCAAAAGTGTGGTGACAGGAAAAAAAAACGGGTATTGCCTGCTTCGCCATAACCTGAAAAAGGCAAAAAGGACTGTAGATATGAATGAGGTGAAAAATATAGCTCAATATACCGGTCGGAAAAGGAAGTAACCAGGTGAGAAACAAGAGGAGAAAATATATGGGAAATATTGAAGTTAGTAAAGAAAACAAAGTTTTGGATGGCCGTGATTTTGAGGAATTGGACAGAACATTTGCTTTGGCAGACAGTATTGTGACAAAAAATTACTTATCACAGCTTGATACGTGCAGTCTGCTTGATACGTCTCAGGAATTTGATGCCGCCTGTTTAAGCAGCCATGCAAGTTTGTTTCGCATAAATAAAATTGTATATGACCGTAATGAAAATAACCTGCAGAAGCTTGTAAACACATATGCATCCGCTTTGGGATTTGACAGTAATATTGTCATGATCATCAACAGCAATGGAAAAGAGGCGGAGATCTATCTTGGAATAACAGGTGCCAATGAGGTTTCAAGCGCCAGAGGAAGTGCAAAAGCTTTATGCAGCGGTTTGATTGGCAACTTCCCTGGAAGCCTTGCCCCTTATGATGAAATCGCATTAGAAAACACACAGCTTGAATCGTTGATCAATAATTGTACAAAGGATTTGTATACGAGTGTTTCCAGCGTTTCGGGAGTCGGGTCACCCAGGGAAAAGGAAGACGTGGCAAATGAAAACTATATTCAGGGAATGGAAAAGCTGATAGATACCATGCAGGGAACGCCGTTTTCGGCTGTATTTATTGCAAATGCCGTTACCGGTGACCAATTGGCGGATATAAAGGCGGAATATGAGTTGCTGTATTCAAAGCTTGTGCCATTTTTAAAGAGTGATCTGACTTTTAGTGAAAGCTCGGCGGAAGGAATTTCTGAAACATTATCCAAATCACTGAGTAAAACGCTGACCAAAAGCAAGTCCAGCGCCTTGTCAACGGGAATATCCGAGAGCCGTGCGCATACAGAAGGAAGGGCGGTCACTCATACGGATACTTTTGGGGCAAATTTCTCAGTTGGCAATGATGCGGTAAAAGTAGGAGGACATTATTCCCATAGTATTTCAAGAACAAAAAGCTATTCCGATACGGCAACATTTGGAACAACAAGGGCCCAGATCAATACAATTGGTGACGCAGAAGCGAAAGGAGAAATTGAAAGCAGAGCAGAAGGGAAAACATCGACTGAGACCACGGGCCGTACATTGCAGATCACTTATATAAATAAGACTATACAAAATATTCTTGATCAGATTGACGAGCAGCTCGAGCGGCTCAAAGAGAGTGAGAATTACGGGATTTTTGCAACGGCGGCATATTTCCTTGCCGCAGATCCCATGGCCGCAAAAATGGCTGCAGGCACCTATAAGGGCCTTATTAATGGCAATTGTACTCATGTGGAGAGGGCGAATATTAATTCCTGGCAGGAGGAAGGCAATGTAAAAATCATCAAAAAGTATCTCAGAAAGCTTCAGCATCCACAGTTTACATTTAATAATCCAAATCAGGTGACACCTGCCACCGTTGTAAGCGGCCGTGAACTGGCCGTCCACCTGGGCCTGCCAAGAAAATCTGTACCCGGGGCAACGGTCATTGAAACAGCTGCATTTGGCAGGAATGTACAGTATGATCGTTCCAAAGGGCATAGATACATAGAACTGGGAAATCTTTACCATATGGGAAGGGAGGAGAAGCTTCCTGTAAAACTGGATTTGGACAGTATGACAATGCATACGTTTATTACCGGCTCAACGGGAGCCGGTAAGTCAAATGCCGTGTATTCCATTATTGAGAAAATTCTGGAAAAAAATAAGAGCATTGGCAGTGAAAAGGCAATTCATTTTATGGTAATTGAACCGGCTAAAGGGGAATATAAAGATAAATTTGGCCATTACAGGGATGTAAATGTGTATGGTACGAATGACAGAAAAATGAATTTGTTAAGAA
Source organism: uncultured Lachnospiraceae bacterium (assembly GCA_910586025.1). Lineage (GTDB taxonomy): Bacteria > Bacillota > Clostridia > Lachnospirales > Lachnospiraceae > Suilimivivens. Next base: position 26,081 of record CAJUIO010000022.1, on the reverse strand, counting down.
TCAATCCGTTTTCATTTCCGGAAGATATCCATGTCCTTGAGCATATTGACAGACTGGTTGAAATATTTAATGTATGTTGGCCAATGTATGCTGCCATGCCGGCAGTTTTAAAGGATGCCATTGAAAGGTCTTATATCAATGCCGGATGGAACTTGACCGAATCCAGATGTAAATATGAAGAAAAATTCGGTCAGTGTATGTTTCCTTCCTTTATTGATGTTTTAAAGATGGTCAATGTGGTTATGGAGGAATCAAAATATTCTTCGGACAGTAAAGGTGATTATACGGGAGCATTATGTACCCGTATCAAGTCATTGACAAACGGGATATACAGCCGGATACTGACTTCGAATGAATTATCGCCGGAAGAATTGTTTGATTCCAATGTAATTGTTGATTTGAGCAGGGTGGGCTCTGTCGAGACGAAATCTCTGATTATGGGACTGCTCGTTATGAAAATGCAGGAATACCGCATGGCATCGCATGATGAGAATAATAGTTGCCTGAAACATTTGACTGTTTTGGAAGAAGCACATAATCTGTTAAAAAGAACCTCGACGGAGCAGAGCTCGGATTCGTCAAATCTGCTTGGAAAATCCGTGGAAATGCTTGCAAATTCTATTGCGGAGATGCGGACATACGGCGAGGGATTTATTATAGCGGATCAGGCTCCGGGACTTTTAGACATGGCGGTAATAAGGAACACGAATACAAAGATTATTCTCAGACTGCCGGATCTGTCTGACCGGGAATTAGTGGGGCGTGCTGCTGCATTAAACGACAGTCAGATCATAGAGCTTTCCAAGTTAAAAACAGGTGTTGCCGCAGTGTATCAGAATGACTGGCTTGAGCCTGTCCTTTGCCATATACACCAGTGTCAAAATAATGGAGAAAAATATGAGCTGAAGGAACGTATCCGTAAGGAGGATGAAAATATAATTAAGTCGGAGCTTATTGATTATGTGATGCTGCCGGTACCTAAAAAACTGGAAATGGATTCAGACAGGATTTTTCAATTAGAATCATCAGTTTATAAGCTGGCGATAGCTTCAGATATTAAGTTAGATCTGATGAAATATTTTAAGGAACGGAAGCCGGAAAATGTCCAGAGACTGAGAAGCCGGATTATATACAATGTATTTAATTCAGAAACAGCATTAATGATGTCAAATTCAGAAAGACATGATATGAATTCATGGTTCAATATGATGATTGACAAGCTCGAACCTAATATTGATACATTGAATCAGATTGATCAGGACAGGATACTTGCTATAATTGCCAATGAGCATGCTGCCCGCGAGCAGACATCAGAGGCTGCTGAAATTAAGTCAGACTTAATAAAACACATAAAATCACGTAAAGAATAAACCAGCGGAGGAATTTATGTCAGAATTTGGTGGAAAAATGGATGGTAAAATAATTCCTGAAAAACAGATTCCGGATAAGAATTGTAAGCCGGAGACGGATCAGGATTATGCGGAGTTATTTAAAGATGATTTTGACGGTATAAAGACTTCCGGGCCGGATCACTCAAATGAGAAAATTGATACTGAGGAAGCTTTTAAGGAGTTGTTTGCCGATGATTACAAGGATGCGGATAATTGCGGCAAATCCGCTGACACTGAGGATAAACAAATGCAGGAGGATGATGGCAAAAGAGAAAAAGAACAGGGTGATAAATCAGATAAGGAAGATATTTATGAATATGACGAAGATGGTACACGTGAGTTGACAGATGATGAAAAACAGAAATTAAAAGATATTTTGGGATGGTCAGATAAGAAGATCAATGAGAACTGCCGGATAGACAAAGCCGGAACTATTCATTATAAAACTGATTGCCAGGATAAAGAAGGTACAACGGCCGATTGCGGAGTTTCATATGAGCGCAAGACAATCGAGTATAAAGGAATCAAAATAGAAGGTGTATTTCCCGTATTTGACAGTGCTTTTGATACCGAGCTTGATGCCGCCGATTACCTTAAATCTAACGGGAAACAGTTTGGTGAATGTAACAAAGAATTGAAGAAGGCAATAGAAAATGATCCTGAGTTAAGAGAGCAGTTTACGGATGAACAATTGGAAGATATAGAGGATGAAAAAACTCCAAGGGGCTATTCATGGCATCATTCAGAAGAACCGGGTAAAATGCAGCTGGTTAAAACTGAGGACCATGATAAAACCATCGGGGGTGCGGCGCATACCGGAGGCAATTCCATCTGGGGAAATAAATCAGTTGATAAATCGGATGACAGCATACAGAAAGGGGTGCAATTTTAATGGCGATTGCATGTGTAGATGTGAAAATGCTCAATGACAAATCAGTGATTGATAGAATTGAGGACAAATATGACATTTATTTCTCCGAAGATTTCAAAAAATTTTTCAGAGAAAATAATGGAGGAATCCCGAAGAAAAATATTTTTAATGTTAACGGAAAGGAATATGAAATCCGGTGCTTTCTCTCGTTTAATGAAGGAGAGTATAACAGTATAAGAAAGCCTCTTGCATGGTTTCAGGAGAAAACGCACGGGAAAATTGTACCGGTGGCAAAGGATTCCGGAGACAATTATTATTGTGTAAATCTTGAAACGGAAAAGATTTATTTTTGGGATAAAGATGATAATTTGTATTATTGTGTTGCGGAATCTTTTGCAGAGTTTATCGGATATCTGTAATCAGGGAAGCGGCAGACACCATAATAAAATCTTCAGAAGCATGCTTCAAGCAGCGTCTGTCCTGTGATATACTGAAACAAAAACAGGAAAGCGAGGAAAACCTATGCGGTATTTTACAGAAAAAGACGGTGCGCTTCTTTTTAAAAGGAGAAGGGAGCTGCTGGAGATCCGTCCCTGGGGAGAGGGGCTTCGCGTCCGTGCCACGGAAAATCACCGGTTTACGGATAAAGACTGGGCGTTGTCTGAGCCTGCGGACGCACAGGGAACGATCACGATCGAGGATGACAGAGCGGTTGTTGAGAACGGAAAGATACGGGCGGTGATCACGGATTATGGTAAGATCAGTTTTTTTGACCGGAACGGGCGGGAGATTTTGAAGGAATACTATCGTTCCTGGGATTACGGAACCAGGGATTGGAAGGATCTGGACCAGATTACCATGGTGCGGGCATCGGCCAGAGCGTTTCGCACAGTGGGAGGAGATAATTTCGAGCTGCATCTGCGTTTCGAGTCTGATGAGAGAGAAAGGATTTACGGTATGGGGCAGTACCAGCATCCTTACTTAAATCTTAAAGGCTGCTGTCTGGAACTCGAACAGAAGAATACGCAGGCCAGTGTCCCGTTCATGGTATCGGACAGGGGCTATGGGCTTTTGTGGAATAATCCCGCTGTGGGACAGGCTGTTTTTTCAAAAGACAGGACGGAGTTTCATGCTAAATCCAGCAAACAGATCGATTATTGGATCGTGGCGGGAGATGCGCCCGCCGAGATCGTGGAGCGGTATGCGGATGTGACGGGCAAGGTGCCTATGATGCCGGATTTCGCCATGGGATTCTGGCAGTGCAAGCTGCGTTACCAGACTCAGGAGGAGCTGCTTGGCGTGGCCCGTGAATATTACAGGAGAAAAATCCCTCTCAGCGTGATCGTGCTGGATTTCTTTCACTGGCCGCATCAGGGAGACTGGACCTTTGACAGAGAATATTTTCCGGATCCTGAGGCCATGATACAGGAGTTAAAGGAAATGGGGATCCGTCTGATGGTGTCCGTGTGGCCTACGGTAGACCGCAAGTCGGTGAATTACGAGGAGATGAAGGAGAGGGATCTGTTGATCCGGACAAACCGCGGAATACAGGCGGCTATGGAATGCTTTGGCATGGAAGAATTCATGGATTCCACGAACCCACAGGCCAGAGAATTCATCTGGAAGACCGTGAAGAAAAATTATTTTGACAAGGGAGTTGCCCTGTTCTGGCTGGACGAGGCGGAACCGGAGTTTACCGCGGCGGATTTTGATCTGTACCGCTATTATGACGGCTCCGCCCTGGAATGTGCCAACGAATACCCGGTGGGATATGCGCAGGCCTTTTATGACGGAATGAGGGCGGCAGGTGTGGAGAATCCTATCAACCTGATCCGATGTGCCTGGGCGGGCTCGCAAAAATACGGCGCACTGGTATGGTCGGGGGATGTGCCCTCCACCTTTACCTATCTGCGGAATCAGTTTACAGCCGGATTGAACATGGGCATGGCCGGAATCTCATGGTGGACGGCGGATATCGGGGGCTTTCACGGGGGAAATGTCAATGACCCTGCCTTTCATGAGCTGCTGATGCGCTGGTTTCAGTATGGTACGTTCTGCCCTGTGATGCGTCTGCACGGAGACAGGGATCCCCACAAGGCTCCCATGAATCCGGATGCCGTTTACGGCGGAGGAATATGCGCTTCCGGTGCGGACAACGAGGTGTGGAGCTATACGCCGGAGCTGGAAGAGATGATGATTTACTATATCAGGCTCCGGGAGGCCATGAAGGATTACATCCGGAGCGTGATGCGGGAGGCTCATGAGAAGGGTACGCCTGTCATGAAAACTCTGTTCTATGAATTCCCGGAGGATCCCGCAGCGTGGGAGGCTGAGGATGTCTATCTGTTTGGCCATGACCTGCTGGTGGCTCCTGTAATGGAGGCCGGTGTGCGGGAAAGAACCGTCTATCTTCCGGCCGGAGCCGAGTGGGTGGAATGGGAGAGCAAACGGCGCTGGAGCGGCGGACAGGAGGTGAGGGTAAAGGCACCGGTCTGCAGGATTCCTCTGTTTCTCAGGAATGGAGCCCAGGTATTTCAGAATGCGGATAAATAATTACTTTACAGTTTTTCCGGGATGCATATCGGCATCCCGGAAATTATTCTGCTCGATAAGGGCAGGTTATAAAAGATATTTCCCGACTGTGCTCGGGCTCTTTGTTCTGAAATGACTTCTTATACGCATTTCCTTGATTTTTTACATAGTTTGCTATCACTTCTTCATTCCCATGTTCGCTCACTGTCGCCACATAATAGCCCGCTGTCCCCAAATTTCCTCCCCATAATTGTTTCTTCACTTCTGGGCAGCGTGCAAACTCTTCTTTTGCCGTTATACTTTTTACTATCTTTATTATTTGTGTCAGGATACAGTTTGGCACTGACTGTATAAAAAGGTGTACATGGTCTTTATCCGCCCCTATCTCCAGAAAATACATATCATATCTTTTGCTGATCTCTATGCCAAAATTGAAGGGAAGCCGGAATCAAGTGTTTTCAATACTTTCTTTTTTTTGTATAATAAAGTCATAAAGGAGCTTCTGAGATTAAAAGATGGATTTGACAGCAAAGAATGTATATTATGGTGACAATGTATGAAATCCAGGAAATTATGGTTTTTGAGAACAGGCGGGGACAATGTAAGCATTAAGGCACAGATGCAGAGAATGCTTGTCCTGATGGGAATTCTCTTTGTGGTTTTATGTCTGTTAATTAATCATTCGATTCAGGAATTACTTGTGAGAAATGCGGCAGAGCATACTGAGATTACATCGGAAAAGCTGGAGAACCAACTGGAAATACAGTATAGAAAGACAGAAGCTTTCTGTATGGATTTTGCGGGAAGTAAAGAACTGCAGGAGTTTTTAAGGGCGCCTTTTAGGAGAAAGTCCGGAAAGATATATCCGGTTGTGAGAAAAATAGCTTATTATGAGATTATGGATCCCAGCATAAAATGTATTTCCATTGTAAATGGGGAGATTCACTACAGTTCGATTTATACCAACGAGCAAATGGACAGGCTTCGCAAGAAGAATTGCGGAAATATGTTTTCCTGGCTGGGTGTTGAGAAGTCTGGATTTATTTCAGCATGGGATGAGCCGTCGACACTTGTTTATGGATATGAGGTGCTTGAGGGAGGAGAAAGTATCGGGACAATTCTTTTTTCTATCAATTACTCTTATTTTCAGATTAACAGCGAAAATGAAATGGGTTCCTATTACCTTTTGGCGGATGACGAAAATATTTTGCTGCCGTTTAACGGAGGATGGCAGAATGCGGAACAGATTTGGAAGGCATGGAAGGATGAGAAGGAGGGAAAAGCAAAAAGGAATGTCAAATGGGCGATCCAAAGCAGATATCTTGAGGAAATGGACTGCTGGCAGATCAGTGCTCTGGATATACGGCAGGTAAGGAAGAGGACGGAAGCCGTAGGTCTGCTGATCTGGTTTTGTGTGGCGCTGCTGGTTATATTCACATTGCTGCTGGTATGGCTGATTAATTCACATATGGTGAAACCACTGCAGTATTTTCACGGTGTTATGAAAGGGATTCGGTCACAGAAGAAACGTGGCATGAAGGAGAAGCTTAAGCTGGGAGGATGTCTGGAGATTCGTGAGCTGGGCGAGGAATTTACAGGTATGCTTCAGGATATTGAGGGGCTGAATCTTCAGATTTTCGAGACAGCCACTGAATTTTATGAGATGAAAGTGCAAAAACAGGAGGCGGAGCTTGCTTATATGAGAAGCCAGATTGATCCGCATTTTCTCTATAATACGCTGGAAGTGTTCCGCAGAATGGCTCTGGAAAAGGAGGCTCCTGAGATGGCACAGATGGCGGTAGATATGGGGAATATTTTCCGATACAGTATTAAGGGAGAGAGCATTGTACCGTTGGAGAAAGAAATATCGATTATCAAATCTTATATCAGAATTCAGAAGAATCGGTTTCAGGGGAAGATGGAAGTGCTGTATTCTTTTCCTGTAAGAACGATGCAGGTACCGGTGATGAAGATGCTTTTGCAGCCTCTCGTTGAAAATGCAATTTATCATGGACTGGAGCCAAAAGAGGGACGGGGGAATCTTTATATCGGAGCAAGACTGGAAGAGGGCCTTTTGATAATTATGATTAAGGATGATGGAGTCGGAATTGACAGTGTGCAGCTGGACGATATCAGGGAGGAACTGGAGAGAGAGGCATATGATACAAGCAGACATCTGGGGATTGTCAACACGCAGGTCAGGATTCGATTGCAGTATGGAAGAAATTACGGAATTAAAATAGAAAGTCAGACGGGAGACGGAACCACTGTCACGATACGGATACCGACCGGATGAGAGGGAAAGGAGAGAAGAATGTTTCAGGTATTGATTGCAGATGATGAACCTTCTGTTGTGAAGTCTCTAAAGGAATCTGTCGACTGGAGTGGGTTAGGACTTTGTCTGACTGTATGCGCTTCCGGCAGCAGAGAAGTGTTGGAGATCGTTGAGCGCACACAGGTGGATATTGCCATATTGGATATACGAATGCCCGGCATAAGCGGCCTTGAGCTCTGTGAAATCCTCAGAAAGAAAAATGAACATATACAATTGATTATCATCAGCGGATATGCAGAATTTTCCTATGCAGAGCGGGCGATCGGATATGGCGTTCTGGGATATTGTCTTAAGCCGTTAGAGTATGAAAAAATCATCAAGCTCCTGCGAAAGGCTGTCAGAAATCTGGAAATTGAAAAGCCGATGGCGGTGGATGGAAATGATCTTCTGGACATGCTTGAAAGCGGGGGGCATGAAGAGGCGCGGGAACTTCTCATGAGGTCAGAGCTTTCTTCGGACAGGTGTTTTGTGACAGTAACAATGGGAGATGAAAAGTTAGCTTTTCCCGGGCTGAAAAGTATGTGTATCCTTTTGGGGAGAGGACAATGGGGATATTTGTCTGAAGAACCGCCGGCGGAAAGCGAAATCCAAAAATTTCTTTCATCATCCTCGAATAAAGGCATTGGTTTTTATAAGGAGGCTGTAAAGCTGGAGGAGATAGCGACCGCTATACAGGAATGTATGGTCAGGGCATGCCAGTTCTGGGTTGCGCCGGAATGTAAACCGGGAGACGGGATTGAAGGGGATAAGGCAGCTGAGCTGTTGGAACAGATCAGGGAAAATATGGAACGGGGCAGATGGGAGGCCGTATGCGGGCTGCTTCAGACGATAGAAGAAAAATACAGAATGTATTTTACGATTCGCTCGTCGAGCAGACTCTGTAACATGATTCATACCAGCAGTCTGTACAGGGAGGGAATGGATAATTACATATATAATCTGGAGCAGCTTTTGACAGAATACACTTCACTATCCGATATGCTGTCGCAATTGAGAGATGAGATCAGGATGATTCGCGAATCAGCCGACAGCGAAGAGTTTTTTACAAACGCCGCATTTATGAAGATTATGCTGTATATCAGAGAAAATTACCGGCGGGATATTTCCCTGGCAAAGGTGGGAACCGCCGTGCATATGAATCCGAACTATATCAGCCAGCTTTTTAAAAAAGAGACGGGCGTTACTTTTATACAGTATATAACTCAGCTGCGGATGGAGGATGCCATGCAGCTGCTCGCAGCAACCGAAATGTCAGTAGTGGATATTGCCATGGATGTGGGATTTCATGATTATTTTTATTTCCTGAAAATTTTTAAGAAATATACGGGAAAAACGCCGAATCAATACAGAGAAGAAAATATATGACTCTAAAATACTTCTGTCAGATGTACAGAGGTATTTTTTTTATATTTTTTTTCTAAAAATATTCCATAAGATATATTATTTGTAGAAAAAAGAGTGATATATATTTCATTTTTCAGAATAAATAATGTTGATATAATATAAAAAAAGGAGAGAAACGGTGAAAAAAAGGATGAACGATAACTTTAAAAAAATTAAAAAAAGAATTCGGAACGATTGGATTTTGTATCTGTTGATTATGCCGGTGCTGAGTTGGTATCTGATTTTCTGTTATTTGCCGATCACGGGAGGGCTGTCTTTGTCCTTCAGAAATTTTCGGTATAACGGGGGCATCTGGGGAAGTCCCTTTGTAGGACTTGAGCATTTTGAAAAAATGCTTTCGGACAGAGAGTTTATAAGAGGGGTAAAAAATACGATGATCATCAGTCTGGGAAGGATTGCGTTCCAGATGCCATGCGCAATAGCGGTGGCCATTTTGCTCAATGAAGTCCGCAAGATAGGTATGAGGCGTTTTTTTCAGACAGTTATTACATTCCCCCACTTTATATCGTGGGTGGTGCTCTCCGGTATTTTAATGGATATCTTCGGTTCCAGTGGTATTGTGAACCAGATTCTGATAAAGCGGGGAATGGAGAGTATTTCTGTTTTATCGTCAGTTTCCATGTTCCGTCCGTTTATCTGGCTGTCTGGAATATGGAAAGAGGTAGGGTGGGATTCGATCATTTATCTGGCGGCTATAACCTCCATTGACCCCGGGCTGATAGAAGCGGCAGAGGTGGACGGGGCAGGAAGATTTCAAAGAATCTGGCACATTACCTTACCTGGAATAAAGGGAACGATTGCCATTATGTTGATTCTGGCCATCGGACAGGTTATGACGAACGGCTCCTTTGATCAGGTATTCAATTTATATTCCTCTTCCGTGTACAGTGTGGCGGATACGCTTGATACCTTCATTTTCAGGGAATCTTTCATTACCGGAGGACTGAATTTCGGATACGCCTCGGCGATCGGCCTGTTTAAATCTGTGATCGGTATCATAATGATTACTGTCAGCAACAAAATTGCAACCGGATTAGGGGAGAAAGGACTGTATTGAGGGCGGAGCGAGAAGGAGAGAGGTAAAAATGAAGAGAAAAAAAATGAGAAGGAACCGTATAACGGGATTTGATGTCATTCTGACAACCATTTTTGTATTGCTGGCCGCCATTACTATTTATCCCTTTTATAATGTGCTGATTCTTTCCGTATCGAATACGATAGCGGTATCTCTGCACGTGCCATATCTGCTTCCGCATGTATTTGACTGGCTTGGGTACAGAACCATTCTGAATGATACGGCATTTATCAGAGCGTTTGGCATTTCGGTATTTGTAACACTGGCCGGAACATCAGTCAATATGTTTTTGTCTGTGACGGGAGCATATGTCTTATCAAAAAAGCAGTTGATCGGGAGAAAGATTTTCCTGACCCTGATTTTGTTTACCATGCTGTTCGGAGGGGGGTTTGTACCTACTTATATGGTAGTAAAGGATGTGGGGTTGGTCAACAGTGTCTGGGCAATGATCCTGCCGACGGCGATCAGTACGTATTATCTGATTATTATGAAGAATTATTTTCTTAATCTGCCGGAAGGACTGATAGAGGCGGCTCATTTGGACGGCGCAAACGAATGGACGATTCTCTGGAAAATAGCGATTCCTGTTTCTAAGCCCTTTGTCGCTACATTTGCACTGTTTTATTCAGTGGAAAGGTGGAATGAGTGGTATAATGCGCTGCTGTATATCAGCAAAGCAGAGCTTGCTCCGTTACAGATTTATTTAAGGGATGTTCTGATCGGACTGAGCGGGCAGCTTTCCGCACAGGCAAGGCAGATGATGGACAGCACGCAGAAGGTATCCACTACTGCGGTGCAAATGGCAACGATCGTTATAGCGACCGCACCGATACTTTGTGTTTATCCTTTTTTACAGAAACATTTTGTCAACGGAATTATGGTTGGAGGTCTCAAAGAGTAGGCAGGGGAACCTGGTAAGAACAGGTTTCCATGTTATAAGAAAAAGAAGAAAGGGAGAAAGAAATGAAAAGAAAAAAAGTATTGCAGAAACTGATGGCAATGGGCATGAGCCTGATCATGGCGGTATCCGTCGCTGCCTGCGGAAGTGCTGCGGATACAACCAAGGAGGCAGAAAGCGCACCGTCTGCTGAAAAGTCTTCTGAAACAAAAGCAGAAGATACGAAAACGGCTGAAACAGAAACCGAAACTGCAGAGTCAGAGGCAGAAGGAGAACCGGTTGAAATCTCTATAGCGATCTGGGGAGCTGGAGAATTTTTGGTGGGGGATGAAGTCCAGACCGGAATAGAAGAAAAACTCAATATCAAGCTGACACCGGTTCATGTTACATGGGATGATTACACTCAGAAAAATCAGTTATGGGCAGCGTCGGAGAGTCTTCCGGATATTTTTATCGACTGTTTCCGAACCCGTTCCTCCTATCCGGAATTTATATCGCAGGGATTATTAAAAGAGATTCCGGAAAATCTGGATGCATATCCCAATCTTAAGGAATATTTATCCGGCGAGGCAGCTCAAAATGCAAAACTGAATGGAAAGCTTTATTGCCTGCCCCGTCAGACATATCCTTCTCAGGAATGGACGGTGGTTGACCGCACGATTATTTATCGCTGGGATTTGGCTCAAAAGGCAGGATGGGAAAAAGAACCGGAGAACTGGGATGAATTTCAGCAGATGATGAAGGATATTATGGCGGCAGATCCGGATGGAACAGGTATTGGCGGGATGACTGCAGATGGAAAGGCAACTTTAGGAGGAACCATTATGCCCTATGCTTCTCCTTATGCATGTGAAAATGGTATGGTATTTAAGTGGATTATGGGAGAAGATGGAAATTGGATACCTGCTTATTTTACAGAAGATACACTTGCCGGTTTCCAGTTAGCAAGAGATATGTATGATTCGGGTGTGATTGATAAAGATATTGCGTTGGTCAGCGGTTCCACAGGTGTCGAGAAATTCCTGCAGGGCAAGAGTGCTGCTGTTGCAGTGTGCGGCGGTTTCCATGCCAGCTTTAGTTCCATGGGAAGATATTGGAAAGAGGTTCATGGGACAGAATATCTGGATGATGTAAGGGCCCTGGATGTTATGCCGGATGTCAATGGCAATCCTTCTTATGCAGTTTGGGATTATGCCTGGAGTGAATCTTACATTAATGCCAATGTAGATGATGTGAAGCTTGATAAAATCCTTCAGTTGTGGGACTATTTGTTAAGTGAGGAAGGCTCATATGTTTCCCTCTACGGACCGGAAGGCGAGCTGTGGGACATGGTAGACGGCAAGGTAGTCATGCATGATGACGGTGTGGTCGTATCCGATATTTATCCTTCCACCGGTGCGTTAGGCGTTCTTGCACGATGGAATCCCAATGCATATGATGACAGATTTGTGACAACAGATCCGGTTGATTATTATGCAATTGATTTGGAAAGAGTGGAGCAGGCGAGTGCGGTAAAGCTTCCCGAATATAATCAGCGGTGTACAGAGTTGGTGATGGAGCTTGACATTAACTTTGCGGTTAGTTTTGATGAAGATTTTCTGGCACTTATGACCGGCGAGGCGCCTGTGGAGGATATGTGGGCTGAACTGTGCGCTCAGTATGAACAGGACGGATTGTCTGATATGATTAAACAGGTTAACGAGGCACTTGTCGAAGAATAAGAGAAGGGTTAAATCGGATATAGTACAGAATGAAATCCCTGCAGGATCGTATCTTGTAGGGATTTTAAAAAACAGAAAGATACGATGAAACGGAAAGGAAAACGGATTTTAGTATTTCGCCTGGGTGAGAAATTAATATGAAAAAAGTAAATATCTTAGTAGATTCAAATAAGAGAATAAAAAATCAGGGAGATCTTTTCGGAATTTTTTTTGAAGATCTGAACCATGCGGCAGATGGAGGCCTGTATGGTGAATTAGTGCAGAACCGTTCTTTTGAGTTTGATGCGGTGGACGCACCGGGATATCATGCGCTTACTGCCTGGGAGAAGGTAGAGAGGGGAGACAGCGTCGTTTGCATCCATGTGGAAGAGATAGATGGTATGAATGAAAATAATCCCCATTACCTGGTATTGGAAGTCCTTACGGATGGCGAGGGAGGAGGCATCCGTAATCTGGGCTTTGACGAGGGAATTTTTGTGCAAGAGGGGATGGAGTACCGTTTCTCCTGCTGGTATAAGCTTCGCAACGGCAAAGAAAATAGTATAAAAGTGCGGTTGGAGGATGAAACGGGTCTGATCTGTTATGGGGAGGTGAATTTTACTGCAGCAAAAAGAAGCTGGCAGAAAGTAGAACTTTGCCTGGCTGCTGCCGGAACGGATCGAAAAGCCCGGTTAGCATTGTTGGCACAGGAGCCTGTTGCGTTGGAACTGGATATGATATCTCTTTTTCCGGTGAACACCTATAAGGGACGGGATAACGGGCTGCGGGCAGATCTTGCGGAGATGCTTGCTGATATGAAACCCTGCTTTATGCGTTTTCCGGGAGGATGCCTGACACACATCGGTTCCCTAAACGAAAAGGATCGCAGCGGAATGTATCGGTGGAAAAATACGCTGGGGCCGGTGGAGCAGCGGCCTTCCAGAAGAAATACATGGAACTATAATCAGACACTGGGATTGGGATTTTATGAGTTCTTTTTGTTTTGTGAGGATATTGGAGCCGAACCGCTTCCCGTGATTTCCGCCGGATATGATCCTCATTTTCTCAGAATGGCAAAGCTCGACAAGATGCAGGAATGGATCGATGATGCTCTGGATTTAATCGAATTTGCAAATGGCGGAACAAATACCCATTGGGGAGCAAAACGTGCAAAAATGGGTCATCCGGAAAGTTTCCATATGAAATATCTGGGCATTGGAAATGAAGAGGTAGGAGATGCGTTTTTTGAGAGATTTGAGATTATTATGAATGCCGTGAAGGATAAGCATCCGGAAATCCAGGTGATCGGGTCGGCCGGTCCAGGTTCTGCCGGCAGCGAATTTGATAAGGGCTGGGCTCAGGCACGCAGAACAAGAACCTCTTTTATAGATGAGCATTTTTATCAATGTCCGGACTGGTTTCTGGCTAATGCGGATCGTTATCAAAGTTACCCAAAGGAGCCGAAGGCATTTTTGGGAGAGTATGCTTCAGGTGGCGAGACATGGAAAAATGCGCTTATGGAAGCGGCTTTCATGACAGGTATGGAGAAAGCGGAAGGAGTAGGGATGGCCTGTTATGCCCCTATGTTGTGTCATGCGGGATATCGTAACTGGTTTCCAAATATGCTGACGTTTGATAACACGAGAGTGTATGGAAATCCGTCCTATTATGTACAGAAGCTTTTTATGAGAAATCAGGGGGAGGCACTTCTTCAGACTCGGGATGACTTGAATCCGGTATCCGGAAAGCTGCCTGCGCTGGATGGGATAATTCGGATGAAAACAGAAACGGCATGTGTTGATATACGGAATTTTACAGTGACAGAGAAAGATGGCAGGATACAGCGCCTGGAGAATTTTTCCCTGACGAAAGAGACATCCTGTACCTGGGAGCTGGAAGTAAATGGCGATTCCTATATGGTTTCCTTCCTGTTCAAAAGGATGAATGGGGGAAGAAGTGTGAACTTGAATGGAAGCAACAGCTTTTGCATGGAATTCGGTGTCCGGGATGAGGAGCATAAACTGTACTGGGTATTTGACGGATGGCAGAGACTGACCTCCCTGCGCGGTATGTATCAGGGAAAAGAATGCGACATGGGACTTGCTTTGCTGGAAACAAAAAGGGAACAGGAGTATGAAGCAAAGCTGGTGGTGAATGGCAGAAAGATCAGTCTGTGGATCGATGGAACAGAGTATCTTTCCCATGTGTGCAGGAGTGTGATGCCGGAAGAATTATATTATTCCGCAGTGGAAGATGCGGATGGCAGCGTGGTGGTGAAGGCTGTAAATGCACAGGAAGAAGAAAAGGAACTTTGTATCCGGTTATCAGACAGTGGCCTGACGGGAAGAAAGGTGCGGATCGCAGCTATGCAGGGATACGGCCTTCAGGAATGCAACAGCCTGGATGAGCCGGAGAGAGTGATTCCCGTGGAAAATGAAGAGATATGCACAGAGGATGCTTATCATTTCAAAATTATGGGAAACTCTTTTGCGGTGATAAGATTTGAAAGATGAATGGCGCAGGAAGAAACACGGAAAACGGATAACAAATTTGGAGGAGAGTGAAAAATTCATGGAATATTATTTTATGCTTCCGCCCGGCTATACAATAGAAAACCAGAACAGGGAGCTGATGTTATCGGGGAAAAATATGTATGAAGATAAACAGTTCCGGGTTACCATGCAATTTGAAAAGGTGAACGAAAACTGTATACGGCTGATTCACAGATGGGAAAATATCGGATGTCTTGCGGTTTGCTTCCAACCGGAGATACGGGTGAAAACAGGATTCTCATATACACATTATGTGATTCCCGGAGTTTCTTATAACGGGAATGACTGGGGGAATGGCAAAGAGCCGAAAGGTCTTGAGAAGGAAGGGCAGCCGTGGGTTTTTGATTACCGGAGGACTACAATTCCCGGCTGTACTATAAGTGAGGATGAGGAGCATTATTTTGCGCTCATGGCTTCCGATAAAGAGGATGCCTCACTGATCAGTTCCTGTTCCATGTCTGCTGATGCGGATGGGTGTATGATTCACAGGCTGCTCTATCCTTCGATTGAAAGACCATTTACTTACTGTAGCAGAGATCGTTACAGCGAGGCTTATGAAACCTTTCTGCAACTGGATACAGGACAGGAATTTACAGCTGAGGCTTTTCTTCTTTTTGGTAAACCGAAGGCACCGGCTTTCGCTGCGGCAAATGTAGAGGATATGGCGTTAGCGCTGCTTGGTATGCCGTTTCCTTTCGCTTATTCAATGAGAGAGGTACAGACGCTTGCGCTCAGCCATGCCAGGCATTTGCTGTCTCTTTATCGGGGAAGGCAGATGTTTCATATCGGCATGAGTCCGGAGAACGGAAGCTTTGTAAAACGACAGGGATTTGCATTTGGATGGTGCGGACAAAATGGCATGTATGCCCGGCTTTGTATACAAAAGGGACTTCAGGATGGAAAGAAGAAACTTGTGGAAATCGGTATAAGTAATCTTGATGCATGGTCCGAGGATGCGGTCACCGACAAAGGATTAATTGTGACAGAGTATGAGGATCTGGAAAAAGAAACTCCAATGATTGTTGATACCTGTAACCAGGGATTTGCCATGCGGGAACTTATAAAAGCATATCAGCTGCTCAAGGCGGCCGGCATCGAAAGAGAGTCTTATCGGAAAGCTGCTAAGGGAGTGGCGGATTTTTTTGTGAAACACTATTCTCCGGAATACGGATTTGGAAAAACCTGGGATGTCCATACAGGAATATGTACGGATCGAAATGGCACAATTGGCGCATATCTGATCCCGGGACTGGTCGATCTTTATCAGGAGAGCGGGGAACAGCGTTATTTCAACTGTGCAAAAGAGGCCTGCCGACTCTATTTTGCACGGGATCTATCCGGATTTTTCTGTACGGCCGGAGCATTGGATACTTATTGCATTGATAAGGAAACTTCCGGTCCTATGCTTATTGGAGCGTTACGGCTTTATGAGGAGGAGAAAACCGATGAATGGCTGGATATCGCAAAAAAGGCCGGATGGTATTTCTGCTCCTGGATGATGCATTATGACACGGTTGCTGAGCGGGACAGTGATTTTGCAGCCGCATCTTACCGTACTCTGGGTGGGACAACGGTATCCGCCCAGCATCATCATATTGATCCCTGGGGAGCGTTGATCGTCCCGGCTCTTTTATCTTTATACCGAATCACAGGAGATAAGAACTGGAAGCGGCGTGCGCAGCTGATCTGGGCCAACGCCATACAGAATATAGCGCCGGAAGATGGAAAAATGTTCCATGGATTATGGAGGCACCCGGGGGCGCAGAATGAAGGATATTGCCAGTGCCGATGGGGAGTGGAAAAAGGACCGGGAGAGATCAATGACTGGCTTGTGGCATGGCCGCAGGCGTTTTGTTTGAATACAGCGATTGAAATTTCGGATGAAGATTTGATCGATTGACATCAGAAACATTTTTCCTTTTCAAATGTGCGGTATCCCCTTGCTTTTTTCTGATTATAGGGGTATCCTTACTAAGGAAATCGTTTTCTGTGCGATTTAGGAGATATGAAAATCTGGAATAGAAAGCAGGCGTTTTAATGGTATCAATCAGAGATGTGGCGAGACATGCGGGTGTTGCGATCTCCACTGTTTCCAAGGTTCTGAATAACTACCCCAATGTGAGCGAAGAGACCAAAGATAAGGTGACGAAATCCGTGGAGGAGCTTAATTTTGTGCCGAATTCCGTGGCGGCAGCCCTTTCCTCCAAGCAGGCGGGCAGAGTGGCGCTTCTTATCAACAGCAATCTGAGCACGAACGCCAAGGATGAGATAGACATGCAGTATATTGCGGGAGCGCTTGAAAAGGCCATGGAGCTGAATCTCGATGCGATCACGCTGTTTTTCTTTATGTTTCATCACAAGACTGCGGAGGAACTTACCAGATATCTGAAATCCCAGAGTATTGCGGGAATTATCATTTACGGGATCACGAAGGAGGATACGGTGCTCCACGAGCTGATTGCCTCGGAGGAATTCAAGTGCGTGGTGGTGGATGCGCCTTTTGTGAACGGAAGCACTTCATGTATAGGAATCGACCACTGCAGGGCACAATATGATGTGGCAAAAAAAACCGTCGAGGGCAATAAACCCTCCCGGAGGATTCTCTATATTTCGGGAAAGCGCGACGGCTACGTGACGGAACAGCGCCTTGCGGGCATGGAGCGTCTGATCAGGGAAAAGAATCTGACCATGCTGGTCAAAAACGGAGAATTTTCCGAGCTGCAGGCAAGGAATATCGCCATGGAATATGCCGCACAATATGATGTTGTGGTCTGTGCCTCTGACCTGATGGCCATCGGGGCCATGAAGGCCCTGATCCACATGGATATTTTCCGCCCTGTCTGCGGCTTTGACGGGATTGTCCTTATGGGCTATGTGGGCAAGCAGATGAATACGGTGAAACAGAACTTCGCCGCTATCTCGGCAAGGGCCATGGAGGAGCTTGGAGAGCTCCTTGCCGGCGGAATGGGAAGGAACGTGGTGATGAAGCATACGCTGGTGCGGATGAAATACGAGGATATTATCTGTTAGGGTATGGTGGAATTTTGTCTGTAGGGTGCCGGCTGCCTCGGGCATTGCCTTGCCTGCCGCACGCTGCCTTTGGCTGCCGGGCTGGAACTGCAAATCGGATTTCACTAATGAAATGAGTATAATTTATAGAAAATAGACGGGGCGGCACCAGGCGGCATCCATGCCGCTAGTGCCTGAAACCGCCGTCCATGGCGGTTTCTCCCTGACAGAGAATCATTTCATAAGTGAAATTACCGATTTTACGTAACAGCCCGGCAGCCAAAGGCAGCGTGCGGCAGGCAAGGCAATGCCCGAGGCAGCCGGCACCCTACAGACAAAGTTTCCCAACCTACCCATCAATTCGCAACCGTACAGTAGAAAAAATTTGAAAATGACTTGCGGAAAACGTTTTCTTGTGATACACTGACCATGATAAAGCGAGTAACATAATAAAAAGAGATAGAAAATAAAAAGTGTAAAACAGGAGGATGTTATGTCGGCACAAGCAAACATGCAAAGAGACGTACTGGTATTGAATCTGGAAGAGCAGCTGCGCGAGACTGCGGAGGAAATGTTCGGCAAGAGTCTTGCGGATCTTGATGACCAGGAGGCCTACTATGTGGTTCTGGTTCTTACCAAGAAGCTGATGTCTTTATCAGACGGCAACGAGGGCGAAAAGAAAATTTATTACATTTCAGCTGAGTTTCTCATCGGAAAGCTTTTGTCCAACAATCTGATTAATCTGGGGATTTACGACAGGATGGATGAGATTCTCAAAAAGCATGGAAAGAATCTTTCTGTGATTGAGGAGATCGAGCCGGAGCCGTCTCTTGGAAACGGCGGTCTCGGAAGGCTTGCGGCGTGTTTCCTCGATTCCATTGCTACCCTGGGGCTTCCCGGAGAGGGAATCGGCCTGAATTATCACTTCGGGCTTTTCAAGCAGGAATTCAGGGACAGACTGCAGACTGCGCAGAAAAATGACTGGATCGAGGAAAATTCCTGGCTGACGAAAACGGATGTTTCCTTTGACGTATATTTCGGAAAGAAAAAGGTTACGTCCAGACTGTACGATATCGACGTGGCAGGCTATGACAGCGGCGTGAATAAGCTGAGGCTTTTTGACATCGAGTCTCTGGACGAGAGCATTGTGAAGGACGGTATCGACTTTGACAAGGAGGAGATCGAAAAGAACCTGACGCTGTTTTTGTATCCGGACGATTCCGACGAGGCCGGAAACCTCCTGCGCATTTATCAGCAGTATTTCATGGTTTGCAATGCGGCCCAGCTGATCCTGCGGGAAATGAAGGAAAAGAAATATGATCTTCGGAGGATGTACGATCATGCGGCTATCCAGATCAACGACACCCACCCTACCATGATTATCCCGGAGCTGATCCGTATTCTGGTGGAGGAAAAGGCGTTTACCATGGATGAGGCTATCGAGGTTGTGAGTAAGACCTGCGCCTACACGAATCATACGATTCTGGCGGAGGCCCTTGAGAAGTGGCCGCTTAAATATCTGGAAAAGGTAGTTCCCCAGCTGGTGCCTTATATTAAGGAGATGGATGCGAGGATTGCCAAGAAATACAAGGATCCCAAGGTGCAGATCATTGACAAGGAAAAGCGCGTTCATATGGCGCATATTGATATTCACTACGGCTTCTCCGTAAACGGCGTGGCGGCGATTCATACGGATATTCTTAAGGAAACGGAGCTGAACGCTTTTTATAAGCTGTATCCGGAGAAGTTCAATAATAAGACCAACGGCATCACCTTCCGCAGATGGCTTCTATCCTGCAACAGAGAGCTCTCGGCCTTTCTTTCCGAAACCATTGGGGACGGCTTCAAGAAAGATGCCGACAAGCTGGAAAAGCTGCTGGAATACCGGGAGGATCAGCAGGTGCTTGACCGCCTTGCCCAGATCAAGATGAACCGTAAAAAGGAGCTTGCCGCTTACGTCAGGGAAGCGGAGGGCGTTACGCTGAATCCGGATTCCGTTTTTGATATCCAGATCAAGAGAATGCATGAGTATAAGCGCCAGCAGATGAACGCTCTTTATATTATTCACAAGTATTTAGAGATCAAGGCAGGGAAAAAGCCGGTAAGGCCTCTTACCTTTATTTTCGGCGCAAAGGCTGCCCCCGCCTATATCATCGCTCAGGATATCATTCACCTGATCCTTGTGCTTCAGGAGATTATCAATAAGGATCCTGACGTGAGCCCGTACATGACTGTGCTCATGGTGGAAAACTACAATGTGAGCTATGCGGAGAAGCTGATTCCGGCCTGCGATGTTTCCGAGCAGATTTCCCTGGCTTCCAAGGAAGCCTCCGGAACCGGAAACATGAAGTTCATGTTAAACGGGGCAGTGACACTGGGAACCTCGGACGGCGCTAACGTGGAGATCCATGAGCTGGTAGGTGACGACAATATCTATATTTTCGGAGAAAAATCCGAGACGGTTATTAAGCATTATGAGAAGGCGGACTATGTGTCCAAGGATTATTATAAGAAGAGCCCCGTGATCAAAGAGGCGGTTGACTTTATCGTGGGCAAGGAGGCCCTGAAGGTCGGACACAAGAAGAATCTGGAACGTCTTTACAAGGAGCTTTTGAACAAGGACTGGTTCATGACGCTTCTTGACCTGGAGGATTATATTGCAGCCAAGGATAAGATGTTTGCGGACTATGAGGACAGACAGAAGTGGAAAAAGATGATGCTCGTGAATATAGCGAAGGCCGGCTTTTTCTCCTCTGACCGGACCATTGCGGAGTACAACAGGGATATCTGGCATTTGAAATAAGAATGCTGCAAAACTGATAAGTGATAATCAAAAATGGGATGCGTTTCCACTTGGGGACGCATCCCATTCCTTTTACCGTTTCATCAGATTCGCTCTCTTCTCGCTTAAAACCAAACATTATTTGCACTGCTGTCCGATGGAAGGAATCAGACGATTCTGGTAGTCCATCTGGCACAGTCCCACACATTTGTCGCGATCCCCTCATAGAAATCCGGTTCATGACAGACCATGAGGATGCTGCCGCTATAATCGAGAAGGGCCCGCCTCAGCTCATCCTTCGCATCCACGTCCAGATGATTGGTGGGCTCGTCCAGGAGAAGGATATTTGTCTTTTTGTTAATCAGCTTGCACAGGCGCACCTTGGCCTGCTCGCCGCCGCTTAGAACCTTCACCTTGCTCTCTATGTGCTTGGTGGTAAGGCCGCATTTTGCAAGGGCGGAGCGCACCTCGTACTGGGTGAATCCCGGAAATTCCTTCCAGATTTCTTCAATACAGGTGGTGGCAATATTCTGGTCCATTTCCTGTTCAAAATAGCCGATGCTCAGATAATCTCCCTGTTCCACACTGCCCGAAAGGGGAGGGATCAGGCCAAGGATGCTCTTTAGGAGGGTGGTCTTTCCGATTCCGTTGGCTCCGGTGAGGACGATTTTTTCCCCTCGCTCCATTTTGAGGTCGAGAGGGGAGGAGAGCGGCTCATGGTAGCCGATCACAAGTCCGTTAGTCTGGAAGATGTACCGGCTTGGTGCGCGTTCCTCCTTAAAGTGGAATTCCGGCCTGGGCTTTTCGGCTGCCAGCTCGATCACTTCCATCTTATCCAGTTTTTTCTGCCGGGACATCGCCATGTTTCTGGTGGAGACTCTTGCCTTGTTTCTGGCGACAAAATCCTTGAGATCCGCAATTTCCTTCTGCTGCCTGTTGTAGGCGGCGGAGAGCTGAGACTGCTTCATGGCGTAGGCTTCCTTAAATCTGTCATAGTCTCCCGCATACCGGGTGAGCTGGCGGTTATCCATGTGATAGATCAGATTCACCACGCTGTTCAGGAAGGGAATGTCGTGGGAGATCAGGATAAAGGCGTTTTCATAATCGGTCAGATAACGCTTCAGCCATTCAATATGCTCCGCATCCAGATAATTGGTAGGCTCGTCCAGAAGAAGGATATCCGGCTTTTCCAGAAGCAGCTTTCCAAGCAGAACCTTTGTCCGCTGCCCGCCGCTCAGGTCGGAGACATCCCTGTCAAGTCCCAGCTCCATAAGCCCCAGAGCCCTTGCGATCTCTTCCACCCTGGAATCGATCATATAAAAATCGTGCATGGTGAGGAGATCCTGAATGGTGCCAAGCTCTTCCATATAGAGCGCCAGCTCCTTTTCCGAAGCGGTGCCCATCCTGTCGCACAGCTCGTTCATCCTTGCCTCCAGCTCATAGAGAAAATCAAAGGCGGAGGCAAGGGCGCCTCTGAGGGTCATACCCTCCTTTAAGACACTGTGCTGGTCGAGACAGCCCGCCCGGACATTCTTCGCCCATTCGATTTTGCCCTCGTCCGGAATGAGCTTTCCCGTGATGATATTCATAAAGGTAGATTTTCCTTCGCCATTGGCTCCGATCAGGCCGATGTGCTCGCCCTTAAGGAGACGGAAGGATACGTCATCAAAAATGGCACGGTCCCCGAAGCCGTGGGTGAGGTGCTCCACATTTAAAATACTCATAATAACTCCTTTTACTTTGGATATAACTAAAGAATGACATTCTTATGTTATATGGAAGTGAAAAGAATGTCAAATAGGAGATTGACAAAATCTTCCTGATACTATAAACTAAAATAGTAATGATTACTGATATTAATATAAGGAGACAGGATGAATACGAATATTTTCAGAAAGTTATCTTACGGAGTTTATGTCATCAGTACATGGGACAATGGAAGACCGACGGGCTGTACGGCAAACAGCGCCATGCAGATTACCTCATCCCCGGCGACTATAGCGGTAAGCGTGAATCATGACAATTATACGAACCACTGCATAGCGGAGACGGGGAAGTTTGCCGTGTCGATTCTTTCCGAGGAATCAGACCCCTCCATTATAGGAACCTTTGGCTTCTGGTCGGGTAAGGACACGGATAAGTTTGACAAGGTTCAATATTCGGTTAAGGATTTTATGCCTGTGATCGACGACTCCTGCGGCTATATCGTGTGCAATGTCATCGACCGCATGGAGACGGCAACTCACACGGTTTTTCTCGGAGAGGTGACAGGTGGAGAGGTTTTTGCTGACAGGGAGGCCATGACCTATGCTTATTATCATAAGGTGGTCAAGGGGAAGAGCCCCAGGAATGCTCCCACCTATCTTCCGGAGGAGTAGAAGGTAAGAGGCGGGTGCCGCCTTCTGAAAAGAAATGCGATAAATTTGTGTTAAATGCATAAATATAGGCAATGATATGATTGAAAGAAAAAGGAGGAAACAGAAATGGATTTAAAGGGTTCAAGAACAGAGGCTAATCTGATGGCGGCTTTTTCAGGCGAATCAATGGCTACAAACAAGTATACTTATTTTGCATCCAAGGCAAAGAAGGACGGCTATCAGCAGATCGCCGCTATCTTTGAAGAGACTGCGGCCAACGAGAGGGAGCATGCAAAGATGTGGTACAAGCTTCTTAGCGGCGGGGTAGGCTCCACGCTTGAGAATCTCGGACATGCGGCGGAAGGGGAGAACTTCGAGTGGACTGACATGTATGCCGGATTTGAGAAGGAGGCAAGGGAAGAGGGATTTGACAAGATTGCGGATCTGTTTGCGGGCGTTGCGGCCGTGGAGAAGGAGCATGAGGAGAGATACAGGAAGCTGATCGCCAATATAGAGGGAGAAGCCGTGTTCTCAAAGGACGGCGATACCATCTGGCAGTGCAGAAACTGCGGCCACATCTGCGTGGGACAGAAGGCTCCCGAGGTGTGTCCCGTGTGTGCGCATCCCCAGGCTTATTTCCAGGTGAAGCCCGAGAATTATTAAAGGGTCTGGTCAAAACTGACAGGAAAAGCAAAAGGCTCATATCCCTGAAACAGAGATTTCGGGATGTGGGCTTTTCATTTCAATGAAAATGTAACGAAATATTTGAGATTCCTTTTAAATTATTAGTTTAACTCTGGTCATTTTAACGAAAGTGATATACAATAAAGGATATGGCTAAAGAGAGGAGATAGAAGTTATGGAAGAGACAATGAAGGATTATGAAAAGGAGCTTGAAGCCTCCTTCCGCACAATCAAGGAAGGAGATGTGATTCAGGGGACAGTGATCGACGTGAACGAGCAGGAGGTGGTCCTGGACCTGAAATATTACACGCAGGGTGTTATCAAGGCGGAGGACATGAGCAAGGATCCCGGTTTTTCCATTATGAATGACGTGAAGATCGGAGAGGTGATTGAAGCGTCCGTGGTAAGAATGGACGACGGACAGGGCAATATCCAGCTTTCCAAAAAGGAGGCGAATGATATTCTTGCCTGGGATGTGCTTGCGGGCTATCTGGAAGAGAAAAAGAACCTCACGGTAAAGGTGAGCGACGTGGTGAATGCGGGAGTGGTTGCGTTTCTGGAAGGAATCAGAGGATTTATACCGGCATCTCAACTGTCTCTTAGCTATGTGGAGGATCTGACGGCCTTTAAGGGAAAGGAACTGACCGTAAGGGTTATAACCGTTGATAAGACGAAGGAGAAGCTGGTTCTCTCGGCCAAGGAGATCCTGAAGGAGCAGGCAAGGCAGGAGCACGATCATAAGGTGGCGATGCTTGCGCCGGGAACTGTTCTGGAAGGCGTGGTGGAGAGCCTGCAGCCCTACGGAGCCTTTGTGGATCTGAAGGACGGCTTAAGCGGCCTGGTGCATATTTCCCAGATCAGCCAGAAAAGAATCAAAAAGCCCTCGGAGGTATTGTCCGTGGGAGACAAGGTAAAGGTAAAGGTGCTCAATACCAACAACGGCAAAATCAGTCTTAGCATGAAGGCGGCAGAGGAAAATGCCCAGGTGGACGAAATCGAGAGTGTCAATACGGAAAAGTTCAGCTCGGGACAGAGCATAGGAACCAGTCTTGGCGATCTGTTCGCAAAGCTGAATCTGTAAAGTCTTTGGTTTACACCAAAGGCAGTAAGAGGAGGATGCGATGTTTCAATATTGCCTGTTTGATCTGGATGGGACGCTGACCGACCCGGGCGAGGGGATCACCAGATGTGTTCAGTACGCCTTGAGATCTCTGGGAATTGAGGAGCCGGATCCTTTTGTGCGTAAGATCCTGAAGCGGTTTGACATTAAAAAATATTTTGACGTGATTGTGGGAAGCGAGATTGACGGTGCCCGTTCCACCAAGGAGGAAGTGGTTAAGGAGGCGCTTTGCAGGCTTGCCGCTTTCGGCCTTAATGAGGGAGAGCTGGAAGCGGCGGGTGCGGATTACATAGCGGACACGGTGGAAGAACTTGAGGATTTTCTTATGGGAACAGAAAATTCTCCGGCAAGGAGGAATGAGAGTGCATGAGCTTTTGGAAAATGATATATTTCCGCTGGGATGAGAAGGAACTGAGAAAATGGACCTCCCTGAAAAGAACGGCGTATCTGCTCCTCCCTCTTTTGATTTACTTCGTGGTTCATGACGCTGCGGAGATTTTTCTGGTTCTTTTGGTTCAGACTGTTTTCGGGGCGGCGGAAGCGGCCGGAACTCTTCTGGCCTCTGCGGAGGATACGGTGCGGGGAATCCTGGGCGCTCTTGCGGCCCTTGCCGGGACGGCGGCTGTGTTTCCGGCGCTGAAAAGAGAACTGGATGCCGGAAAGAACGCCTGCGGCGGCGCAAAGGATCGGGCTCCTCATGAGGAGAAAAAGGGTGTGGATGCGGATGAGATTACCGCATACGCTTTCCTTGCGGCCCTTGCAGTCTGTCTTGCCGCAGGGCTCAATATCTTTTTTTATCAGACGGGTCTGATCGGTATGTCCCAATCCTACAGCGAGGTGCAGGCCCGTCAGTACGGAATGCATTTTGCGGCGGGACTGGTTCTGTACGGAGTGATATCCCCCCTTGCGGAGGAGACTGTCTTTCGAGGGCTTCTCTATAACCGGATGAGGCGGTGCTTTGGCTACAGCCTGGCACTGGTGGTTTCCTCTTTTCTGTTCGGGGCTTATCACGGCAACTGGGTGCAGGCGATTTACGGAACTATTCTCGGGCTTGTGATCACATATACCTATGGGCTTTACGAAAGCTTTGCGGCGCCTTTGCTGTTTCATGGAGTCGCAAATGTCAGCGTATATGCACTGACCTACAAGGATGCCCTGGGAGGCCTTGGCAGACGGAATGTAATGATTCTGGGCATGGTGATGCTGTTTGCGGCGGCGGTGATATTCTGGTATATCACCAAAAAGCTGATGGGAAAGCAGGATGCGATTCAGGTTGCGCGGAAACACAGATGAATCTGAAGATTTATTAAAAATTCGTTATTTACAAATGAAAAAAAATGTTGTATATTAAATCTGCAAGTCGCAAAGGAG
>CAJUIO010000021.1:39120-42375 GCA_910586025.1 uncultured Lachnospiraceae bacterium | reverse complement strand
TCAAAAACTACAAAACCACATTCGTAAGGATGGTCGCAATACACACTTTCTTGCTGATCAGTGTGGTATAACATACTTTTCAGTATAATTAGAAAATCTCCGCCACCGGATAAAATCATGTATTCTGCCAGAAAAAACAGCAGTAATTGATTTGCCATTACAGCAACTACTGCAACTCCGCCTCCCAAAACCAATGTAGGCATAGCAACCCCCAAGAGGTATTGCCATTTTTTCAGTGGATTTGAACAAGTGCAGTATGGAGAAAAACTACTCCAAATTATTCCAAAATCAATCGAATGAAAATGATTTTTTGCAAAAAGGCTCCAGGTAATTCCATGTATTAACTCATGCAGAATGGATAGACATAAAATAAGCACAAGTAATACTGCAATAAATCCCAACGAAAGACTATCTAAATCAAAACCATTCAAATTATGGTATATCCAAAATGCTAAAGCCATAAATGGCAGCATAATTAAAAGACATAAAGGCTTTGCCTGTTGCGTATTGATAATAATATTCTTCGTTTTATATCCTTTTTGTTGCATTTCAGAATTGAATTTTTCAAAGAATTCTTTGCGTTTTAATTCTTTTTCTGTTAGTTTTCTTTCGCCTTTATCCATACTTAATTCCTTCAAAATGAGATTTATTAGTTTGTGGCAGGAAAGAATTATACCATACCCAATTACGAAAAACAATCCCCGTTCTATGTCCGTTCCTGCCGTCTGCACTACTGCGGGGGCTGTCGGTAGGTTATGAAAATCCACAGGGTAAGGGTTTTTATACTACCTGCCCACGAAAACGGCTTCTAACCGTCCACCGGCGCATTTTGCACCCCTTTTCCCATAAGCATTTTATGATGCGGCTCTTTGACAGTGCGGCGGGATATACGAGGAAAAGCGGGGACGGGATATATTGACTGGAAACAGAGCAAGAGCTACAATGGGTTAAAAGATATATTTTCGTTTCATAGGGAAGATTCAGAGGAGGGGAGTTGATGTGGGCTTGCCCACTTTGTTAAGCTGAGGAAGGAGGCCTTTATGGATAAAAAGGAGATAAGGGGATATCTGGACGACCAGGGCAGGGTAATTCAGATGCCGTCCAAACGGAAAAAGAAAATTCTGGTGCTGGTATACCTGGCGGATCAGATTCCGGATGACAGGGAATATACGGAGCGGGAATTCAATGAGCTGCTGAATGAACTGCATACCTTCGGGGATGCCGCGACACTGCGGCGGGAGCTGTTTGACCATTATCTCATCGACCGCAGTCCTCTGGGAGATCATTATTCCGTGAAAAAGGACAGACCAACGCCGCAGGAGCTGATTGAGAGGTACTGCTGAGCGAGAGGAGGTATCAGAATGAAGAGACCGCTGCCGGTCGGCGTGGAAAATTTTGAAGAGATAGTGAAATCGGGATATTACTATATAGATAAAACGATGCTTATTAAGGAATTACTGGATTTAAAAGGGAAAGTAAATCTGTTTACACGTCCCAGACGTTTTGGAAAAACGCTGAATCTGAGCATGCTCCGGTATTTCTTTGAGGATACCGGAGATACAGAGCGCAATAACCGGAATAAAGAGCTTTTCCAGGGAATGAAGATCATGGAAGAGGGGGAGAGCTATACCGGACAGATGGGAATGTATCCGGTGATGAATCTGACACTCAAGTCTGCCAAGCAGGAGAGCTGGGAAAACGCCTATTTTTTTATTCAAAGAGGAATTGCGATAGAATTTGACCGTCACCGAGGCATTGTGGAGAGGGAAAAGGCGAAGCTTACACCGGAGGAATATGAGAGCTATATGAATATCGCAGGAGAGCGGGCAGATGAAAAGGGAGTCCTCAGCTCGCTGCAGCTTTTTTGCCGTTGTCTGTACAAAATTACCGGAAACAAAACCGTTATCCTGCTGGATGAGTATGATGTTCCCCTTGAGAGCGCCTATTTCAGAGGCTATTATGAAAAGATGGTCGATTTTATCCGTTCTATGTTTGAATTGTCACTAAAGACCAATGATTATCTGCAGTTTGCGGTCATTACCGGGTGTCTGAGGATCTCGAAGGAGAGTATTTTTACCGGACTAAACCATCTGAATGTTGTCTCTTTGCTCGACAAAAGATACAGTGAGCACTTTGGATTCACGGAGCCTGAGGTAAAGAGGATCATGACCTACTATGAAGTGGAAAACCGCTTTTCCACGATGAAGGAATGGTACGATGGTTATCTGATTGGCGATGCACAGGTTTATAATCCATGGAGCGTCATAAAATTTCTGTATGATTTGTATGCGGATTGCAATGCTTTTCCACGTCCTTACTGGATTAATACCAGCTCTAACGACATTATCAGGGAACTGATTGTCAGTGCGGACCGGGAGATAAAGGGACAGATCGAGACGCTTCTAAAGGGAGGGACGCTGGATATTCAGGTGCATGAGGTCACGCACGAGGACATGTGCGGAAGCGGTGAAAATCTGTGGAGCTTCCTTTACTTTACCGGATATTTGACAAAGGAGAGTGAATATTTTAAGGAATCGTGCATCTATTTGCGGGTGCGGATTCCTAACACGGAAGTGAAGACCATTTATCAGAACACGATCCTGAAATGGATGCAGGGAATTATTAAAAAAGCAAATTTCCATGACTTGTATCGGGCTATGGAGGATGGAAATGCGGAAAAGATGACCGACATCCTGAACCGTCAGTTGTTTGACACCATCAGCTTCTATGACAATGCGGAAAACTTTTACCACGGTTTTCTGACCGGAATCCTGAGTCAGAGTGAGAATTATCTGGTGAAATCAAACCGGGAGTCGGGAAACGGACGCTCGGACATTATTGTGAAAAGCCCTTCCCTGCGGGGACGTTCCTTCATCATAGAGGTTAAGGTGTCGGACTTTATTGATGATCTGGAGGCGGACGCTCAAAAGGCGCTCAGGCAGATTTACGAAAAAGAATATCAGGAAGAGCTGCGGGCGGAGGGGTATCGGAAAATTGACTGCTGTGGAATCGCCTTTTACAGGAAGGACTGCGAGGTCAGGTTCGGAGAGAGATAAGGATAGACAAACTTCCGTGATCCGCTGTTTACAGGAGGGTAAAGAGGGCAATTTTTCTTAAGACAGTCCGGTATGTGAAATGTTAAGATAGGCTTTAAAAAGGAGGATTTTTCTATGCATGACCGGACAATTACGGAAAGAATTCTATCGTATATTGAGTGTAATCTGGACAAAGAGCTGACGTTGGAGAAGATTGCGG
>CAJUIO010000021.1:33877-39020 GCA_910586025.1 uncultured Lachnospiraceae bacterium | reverse complement strand
TGAGAGGGAACCAAAATTCACTGATGTTCTTTGGAGGAGCGGACAGGGAAAGGATGGCGGCATGAGCTTTGTACCTTATGTGATTGAACAGACCAGCACGGGGGAGCGGAGCTATGATATCTATTCCAGACTCCTCTCAGACAGGATCGTGTTCCTGGGCGGAGAGGTGGAGAATGGCTCGGCAAACCTTATCGTCGCCCAGATGCTTTTCCTGGAGGCCCAGGATCCGGAAAAGGATATTCAGTTTTATATCAACAGCCCGGGAGGTGCTATATCCGCAGGCTTTGCGATTTACGATACCATGCGGTATATCAGATGTGAGGTTTCCACCATATGCCTTGGAATGGCGGCCAGCTTCGGCGCATTTCTTCTGGCAGGCGGTGCAAGAGGAAAACGCATGGCTCTTCCTGATTCAGAGATTATGATTCACCAGCCGGCGATACACGGAAACGGCATCCGGGGACAGGCAACGGATATCGGAATTGCATCCGAGCATATCCAGCGCAGCAAAAGGAGGCTGAATCAGATACTGGCGGAGAATACGGGAAAAACAGTGGAGGAGATTGCAAAAGCGACGGAGAGAGATCATTACCTGTCGGCCCGGGAAGCGTTGGAATTCGGGCTGATTGACAAAATCATTGACAGGAATCGGGTGTCG
Organism: uncultured Lachnospiraceae bacterium; assembly: GCA_910586025.1. GTDB lineage: Bacteria > Bacillota > Clostridia > Lachnospirales > Lachnospiraceae > Suilimivivens. The sequence continues at coordinate 38,362 of CAJUIO010000021.1, read as the reverse complement.
TAAGCCCGGGAGGTTCCTTCACTTATGATCAGCGTATCCTCGGCAGAATCTGACAGTGAGCCCGGCTTAGCGGTGCGACAGAATATAGTCGAGCAGCCGGTCCGCCACCTCTTCCTTGGAAAGGAGCGGCAGAGTGAGGGTGTCCTTTTCGGAGAGCAGGGTAACGATATTGGTGTCGGTTCCGAATCCGGCTCCCTGCTCTTTCACGTTGTTGGCAACGATCAGATCAAGATTCTTCTTTTCCAGCTTTTGGCGGGAATTCTCTATCATGTTTTGGGTTTCCATGGAGAACCCGCACAGAAACTGGCCCTCCGGCTTGTGGGCACCCAAGAAACCAAGGATGTCCTCCGTGCGTTCCAGTTCAATGCTCAGATCGGCATCCTTCTTTTTCAGCTTCTCGTCCGCCGTATTCTTTGGGCGGTAATCTGCTACGGCGGCAGCCTTGATAATGATATCCTGCTCTTTGGAGCAAGCCTTTACCGCTTCCGCCATATCGGCGGCGGATGTGATTTGCACGGTGCGTACTCCCACGGGAGGCGTCAGGGAGGTTTTTCCCGTAACCAGCGTGACCTGTGCACCCCGCATCATGGCGGCCCTTGCTACGGCATAACCCATTTTTCCGCTGGAATGGTTGCTGATGTAGCGGACGGGATCTATTTTTTCCATGGTAGGCCCGGCCGTCACCAGAACCTTGAGGCCTGTCATGTCCTTTGGCTGCAGAGCCTTAATGATAAATTCCAGAAGCAGCTCCGGCTCCGGCATTTTTCCCTCGCCGGTATCCCCGCAGGCCAGATATCCCACCGCAGGAGAGATCACCTCCATCCCGTAACGCCGGAGAATCTCCATATTGTCCTGAACCACGGGATTCTGATACATCCTGGTGTTCATGGCCGGGGCAAAAATTTTGGGACACTGGCAGGCGAGCAGAGTGGTGGTCAGCATGTCATCGGCAAGGCCGTGGGCGGCCTTTGCAATCACGTTTGCGGATGCCGGGGCCACCAGAAACACGTCGGCCTGCTTTGCCAGAGATACATGCTCCACGCTGTACTGAAAATTCCGGTCAAAGGTATCTACCAGGCATTTGTTCCCGGTCAGTGTCTCAAAGGTGATGGGATTGATAAAGTTTGTGGCATTTTGCGTCATGATGACAGTGACAGACGCTTTCCGCTTTACCAGCATACTTGCAAGGGAAGCGATTTTGTAAGCGGCAATGCTTCCCGTCACGCCAAGGACGATATGTTTTCCGTTCAGCATTTCTATCCTCTCTTTCCTGAATGAACAGGAGCTTCGGCTAGGCCGAAGCTTCTGTGTTTTTCCGATAAATGATATCAAGGCCCTTGAGGGTCAGCTCGTTGTCACAGACAACCTCCTCCGTACAGTAGGGTACGATGGAGCCGGCAAGGCCGCCGGTCGCAATCACATGGAAGGGATAGCCCAGCTCCTCCCGGATGCGCCGGATCATGCCGTCCAGACAGGCGGCCTGTCCCATGACGATACCGCTCTTCATGCAGTCAATCGTATTTTTGCCGATCACCTTTTTCGGCGCTTCCAGACTGATTCTGGGAAGCTGGGAGGTACGGCTTTCCAGCGCTTCCAGGGAAATGCGCACACCGGGAAGAATCATGCCGCCCACGTAATTTTTTTTGTCGTCCACCACGCTGATGGTGGTGGCGGTTCCCATGTCAATGATCACGGCGGGAGCCCCGTAGTATTTCAGGGCGGCCACGGCATTGACAATCAGGTCGGCTCCGATCTGAGCGGGATTATCCATCAGGATATTCAGTCCGGTCTTAACGCCGGGACCTACGATCAGGGGCGTGATCCGCAGAAGCTTTTTCATTGAGGCTTTTATGATATTCACGAGCGGGGGCACCACCGAAGCGATGATGCACCCTGTAATTTCCTCTGTTTTGATATGGTAAAGGTCAAAAAGTGTCTTGAAGCCCACCACATATTCCAGCTCTGTCTTGGAAATATCGGTGGAAATCCGTTCCACAAAGTGAACCTTCTCCTGCTGCGTACAGCCGATTACGATATTTGTGTTTCCGATGTCTATTGCTAAAATCATGTTAATCTCCTTTCAAAATCCCGAACAGAGACATCCGGTTATGCTTTGTCAGTTTTTGACACCCTTTATGGGTTTGATCCGGGTCAGAGCCAGACCCACGCCGGATATGAGAATTGCGGCGACCACTGCTTCCACAATTCCGTTGAAGCTGACTACGCCCATGATCACGTCGATCACCGCATCACCGGCAATGCCCAGTGCCTGGGCATAGGCATCCTTATACAGGATAAAAATACCGCTCATGACAAACAAGGTGTTGGTGAAAGCGCCTGTCAGTCCCGCATAGGCAAGGGCAATAGCGGCGGATCCTTTTTTGGCGGAGCTTACTGTCAGAATGACAAACAGTACGATACCGCACAGCAGGCCGGCTCCGATGCTGATCAGGGCGTTCCTGCCTCCGGTCAGATTATGGATAAAGGCTCTCACGGAAATAAATAAGATGACGGCCGCCGCCCCGTGTATTGCGATGCGCCATGCCTTCTGCTCCTTTTTCAGCAGACTGCGGATCAGGACATACACGAAATAGGGGATGATTCCCACCAGAATCCTTGGCACAAAGCAGATATAAGTACTTTTAAACACACCGGATATACCGATGATATCCGCCGCCAGAACAGGTGAAAAAACAAAGGCGGATGCGGTGGCTGCCTTAAAGGTGTTGTTGATAAAGCTGGTCAGGCCAAATACGAAACCCAGGAATGCGCCTTTTTTCGGTCCTAAAAATAGCGCTCCCAAAATCACCGGGATATGGATGATGGTCGCATTGATGACAACCAAAGGGATATATCCCAGCGGAGTGAATGCCATTATTACAATAATGGCGGTGAACAGTGCGGTGAGCACAAGCTCATAGGTCTTTTCATTTTTCATGGTACGTTTCCTCCTGTTATTATTCTCTTTGAGAGATACAATACAGTAATGATCATACCACATTGATAATTTTTTGACAAGGGAGGAAGACCTTTTACTGAGCGAGGATATTGTGGTAAAATTGATCAGGAGTAGAGTGAGAAAAGCAAAAAAGGATTTTTGATACAGGGAAGGAAAACGGAGCGGCGATAGAATCAGTTAAGATGGAGGAGGGAGGAAACATGTATTGTATATTGGTGACGGGTATTCCGGCAGCGGGAAAAAGCACTATGGCAGAAGCCGTATCGGAAAGGCTAAAGCTGCCGGTTATTTCAAAGGACACCGTGAAAGAACTGCTGTTTGATAATGTCGGTTTTCATTCGAGAGAGGAAAAAGTAAATCTCGGAATTGCCAGCATGGAAATTATGTATTATGTCGCAAGGCAGCTTATGAAAACAGGACAGCCTTTTATTTTGGAGAATAACTTTGAATATTCGTCAGAATCTGGTATGAAAAATCTTTTGGAAGATTATCCGTATCCTGTATTGACCATTACTCTGACGGGTGATTACAGAGTGATCTACCGGCGTTTTCTGGAACGGGAAAGCAGTCCTGACAGGCACAGAGGACATGTTGTGAATGACTGTTATCCGGAAAAGAAAGTAAATCATCTGAAGCCTCTTAAGGCAAAGACAATTTCTTATGAAGATTTTGCCTGCGGGATAGAGAAAAGGGGATTTGATGCCTTTCGGGTTGGTGAAAGACAGATTAAAGTTGATACGACAGATTTCTCAAAGATTGATATGGAAAAATTATTTTCACAGATTGCCACATGGAGGGAGGAAATCCTGCATGACTGAAGTGCGGGTTCAGTTGGAAAAAGGAGAGAAGGCTTATGGATTCTGTAAGGGTAATAAAGGACATCTTTTATAAGGAGGAAATCGGGGATGCGGGCAGGCTGGATCTGTATCTGCCCGAAGGGGAAAGCTGCGGAGCGCTTTTGATTTACTTTCACGGCGGCGGACTGGAGGGTGGAGATAAAGCGGATGACAGGGGAATATATATGGAACTGGCCTTGGGAGGAATTGCCGTGGTGAGCGCAAATTACCGTATGTATCCGGATGCGGAATATCCTCAGTATATCGAGGATGCCGCCGAAGCCGTGGCCTGGAGCCTGCGTCACGCGGGGCAGTGGATCCGTTACGAGGTGGCACTTGCAGGAGGGATTTCCGCAGGTGCCTATCTGGCAATGATGCTCCACTTTGAACCACATTTCCTTAAGAAAAACAATATTGACGAGAAGCGGATCAGAGGATATATCTTTGACGCGGGACAGCCGACGGTTCACTATAATATCCTGAGAGAGCGGGGAATAGATACGAAGGCGGTCCGGGTGGATGAGGCGGCACCGATCTATTACCTGGAAGGAGAAAATGGCAGGACGGAAAAGAGATCCTTTCTGATACTGGTATCCGACAACGATATTCCGGGCAGGCGCAGGCAGAATGAGCTTCTGATCGAGACCATGAAGACGCACGGGTATGAGGCGGCACATATTGATTACCGTG
>CAJUIO010000021.1:0-33777 GCA_910586025.1 uncultured Lachnospiraceae bacterium | reverse complement strand
CTGATCGAGACCATGAAGACGCACGGGTATGAGGCGGCACATATTGATTACCGTGTTATGGAGGGATATCAGCATGTGGAATATGTAAGCGTGAGAGATGAGAGGGGGCGTTATCCCTATGCGGAGCTGCTGCATAAATTCATAGAAGGGATTTAAGAAGCGGACAGCCTTCCCATGAAGGAGAAGGCTGCCCGCGCCGTTTGTCTTTTGCAGACTGCGGCGGATGAGAGAAAGATCGCTCTCAGGCTGCGGAAGGCCAAAGACAGGACTGCGGAGTAAACGCTACCAGTTATTTACCGCATGCTCCGCAAAGGAAACCACGTCCTTTACAAAAAGAACGGTTCCGTCGTCCAATACAGCGGTTCCTGTAAAGCTCCCGAACATCTGGTGGCAGTGGTTGTCAACCCACAGAAGCCTGATCTTTGTTTCTCTGTCGTAAATGGGGGTAAGCCACAGGTCAAGCCGTCCCTCCCGGTCAAGCAGATGCCAGGGATCCATGTAGCTTTTACCCAGGACAAAGTCAACCTTTCCCAGCTTGTGGGATTTCCCTTTGTAGAAAAGCATATTTTCACTGGCGGTGTCGGTGTTCCCAAAGCCGCAGCCCAGGTTGAAGCCGAACATTTCCCCGCTCAGCCATCCGCTGGCGTTGCTCCAATACCATTCATTGTGAAAAGGCCATACGCCCCTTCCCCAGTCCAGAATCCCGAAGGAATCCTTTTTGTCAAAAATCCATTCATGGGAGCGGGTACGCACAAAACCGTCTGCCGTCATGCAATTGATCTTGTGGTTGTAGTAAAATGCCCGGTCATATTCGTCAAAGGGCAGATTCACCACCAGGGAATCCGGATTTTGGCGTTCCAGCTCGATCCGTGCCTCCAGATCCTTCCAGCGGCATGTCAGCGTGCGGTGTCCGGACACGGTCTCAAAGCACATGAAAATCCCGGTGTTCCCATATTTATTGGGAAGGCCCCTGTGGGAATAGGTAAGCTTATGGTCTGCCTCCGCATCGGCTGGCATATGAAGAGAACCAAAGGGCAGGGCCAGTGTCCGGCAGATATCGAGATACTTTTTCCCCTTGCGGAAATCGAACAGCATTAGACTTACCTGGCCTGCATAGGCGGCATGGCCGATGGTGAGCTGTAGGCACAGGTGATCATTGGAGATCTGATAAAAGTCCCACTCCTTGATCCGCCAGGGGGGAGCCTTGATGGCCCTCCTTTCATAGATCAGCGTGCTTTTCCTGGAAAATCCCGGGATGGGCCGGCCTTTCTCATCGAGTACGGGGCCGGTTGTGAGCAGTTCTCGCTCCATATTTCCTCATTTCTGCGCCGCCCTTTGGCGTGCGTCTTCTTTGCGGCAGAAGCTTAATCGCTGTCAAATCTTCTGCACCTGTTTTGGTCAGAAAGCTTTGCTGCTTTTCTTCCGGCTCAGCTTAGCGGCAATAATCAGAGGAATCAGTGTAAGCAGAGTCAGAAGGGCGGAGATAAAAAACAGGCTGGGAGCCGGAACCATCCCGAGAACGCCGTTCACCTCCCGTTCCACGCCCAGGTGATTGATCACGGGAGCTGCAATGGCGGGTCCTGCGATCATGGGAATGCACACGAAGAAAATCTGCTTGATGCCCTCAAACTGTCCTCTCTGCTCCTCAGGATAAAGATTTTTCATCCAGGCGGTGAGTGTCTGCAGTACCAGAATGTAACCGATGCCCGCACCGAAAACGCCGATCAGCAGAATGGGCAGCCGCTGGGAGAAGCTCACAAGCATAAGCCCCGCGGTGTTGCAGGCAAGGGCTCCAGAGATCACGGCAGCCATTTTTCCTCTGTCAATGAGTCTGGCTGCAGGGATGGTCAGTGCGGATGCCGCAAGGAGACCGACACCCTGAATGATCCCCGTCATACCATAATCGTACTCCAGATAATTGACAAAATAGATGGTAATGTAGGGGAAATAGACGTTAAACCCGATGAAATAAACGGTCATGACGATAAAAACCCAGAAGAGTTCCTGGTTTTCCCGGACGGTTTCCCAGTGAAAGACAGACAGGAACTGATGCCAGAAGCCCTTTTCGTCACGCTTCGGGACAAGGGCGGGGGAATCCTTCAAGGTAAGCAGTGACAGGATTCCCACTATGGCGACGATGCCGCCCATGAGACCGAAGAAAGCAAAAAAGTCCAGCTTTTCAATCAGGATACCGGAAACCACCGCTCCAAAGATTGTGGCGAACACGGGCATCACGGCCAGGGCTCCCCCAAGCTTTCCCCGGTTTTGCTCATTGGAAATATCCGTGGTCCAGGGAGAAAAGCCTCCGTCATTTCCCACGGAGCCGAAAAAGCTCATCACGGCATCCGCAAGAACCACCGCAGCAGCGGCAATGAAGAGAGGATTTTTGGGAATCATTTCCGTTGCCCCAAACAGAAAGGTAAACAATCCCCAGAGCACATAGCCCACGCAGATAAAGGGCTTGCGCTTCCCGATCCTGTCACCCCAGGTACCCACGAGAAAGGCGCAGAAGGTGCTTACCACGGCGCTGACTCCCACCATCCATGACACGATGGCAGGCTCCGGGGCTATCTTGTCATACACAAAGTTATTGAACCAGGAATTCTCGATGTTCCAGCAGATCTGTCCGATCATGCCAAGGATCCAGATCAGGATCCAGTTCTTGCGGCTGATGCTTTTCATGGTATCCCTCCTTTGAACTGATGCAGGTATTATGAATCATAGCTGCGGACCGTAAAATAAAGAGTCTGATCAAACCGTCTTTCCGGGCTGAGCTTTTCTATATAGCCGTTTTCAATGATGGAGTGAACTGCTGTTTTGGGAAGAATGGGATTGGCTATGCGGGATGTTTCCACATAGGTTCGCCACTTATTCCCGGGAATAGAGAACTCCTTGTCAGTCTGATTGCCAAAAGCCATCTGACGATAAATATCTGCGATGCGGATTTTTTCCGACTTGCTTAATTCCCAGAGACATCTCGAAAGCCGGGCGGTTGCCCGCATCGGTCTGCTCATCGTAGGGGCCGTATCATAGGAACTGTCGATAAAGAGTCTGGAAAAAGCATAATCACTCCAGATAACGACATCAAACGCTTTCTCCGCCAGCAGAGGAGACTTGCCCTGTGTTTTCCATAAGGTCTGCATGAGCAGAGGCTTTTGACGGGAGTAGTATTTTTTCTGAAATTCATCAATGCTGTTGGTTAAAGCGGGAGTTTTATGAGTCATTTCAAAATCATTATCCCATCCCTGGATAGAAGAACAGGAAGCTTCAAATATTTCACGGATTCCTTTTGCATCAGCTTTAACGGCATCGAACATTCCCAATGCGCAATAAGAGGTGGTTGCAGAACGGATAACCATTTCAGAACCCCATTTTTCCTCAGGCCGTTTATAGGTAGTATTGTCGGGCAACACGGTAAGCTTGACTTCAAGAGGGGAAAGAAAATTCCCATCTAAATCCTTGATTACAAGATCAATAACATCTATGGTGTCAAAAGAATATTTCTGATAGGGTCCATATACACTCTCAAAAGAAAAACAGAGGTCTTCCGCCTGCCTGCCTTTACAGTTGAAAACATCACTGACAGGTATTTCGGAAGTAACTACCGTTGGCTTTCCGTTAACAATAGCTAAATGAATATAGATGGCAGGAAGTCCATTGGCCATCATATAGCATGCGGTTGAAGCCGGAAAACTCGAATTAAAACAGTTTTTGCTCCAATGAGCATCCTCGGAACGGTTAGAATGTTTGATACCGAATAATCCGCTTGACATAAGCATGCGCTCCTTTTCGCAAACTGACGTCAAATAATTGACGTCAGTAATTGATTCATGTATAATGAATCCATCGAATAATGAGAAATAAAATTAATGTAAAAATTATACCATAGAAATCAGAAGTTGAACAGGGGGATTGGATATGCTTAAAGCGGTGGATCTGTTTGCCGGGTGCGGCGGGCTGTCATTGGGATTTCAGGATGCGGGAATTAAGATCGAAGCGGCTTTTGAGCTTTGGGATGTTGCGGCAGGCTGCTATGAGAAGAATTTTGAACATCCGGTACACAGGATTGACTTGTCTGATACAGAGACAGCTGTCAAGCTGATAAACGATTATGCACCGGATATCATTATCGGAGGACCGCCCTGTCAGGATTTTTCTTTTGCAGGAAAGCGGATAGAGGCGGATCGCGCAAGTCTGACCGGCTCGTTTGCTGAAATTGTCTGCTCTGTAAAGCCGACGTATTTTGTTATGGAAAATGTGGATCGTGCTGCAAAGAGCAATACCTTTGCACAGGCTCGGGAAATTTACAGGGCGAATGGCTACGGACTTACAGAGGTGACGTTGGATGCGAGCAAATGCGGTGTTCCGCAGAAGCGGAAACGATTTTTTTGTATAGGTATCCTGAATCGGGAAGATGATTTGCTTAAGGATTTCATTCAGAGTAAAATCAGCAAAAAATCAGTCACGCTTCGGGAATATTTTGGAGATGAATTGGGATTTGAATACTATTACAGACATCCCAGAAATTATAACCGAAGGGCCATATTTTCAATTGACGAGCCTGCGCCGACCATGAGAGGTGTTAACAGACCCGTTCCTAAAGGATATCCGGGTCATCCGAATGACGCATGTAAACTCAATTCGTCGGTCAGGGCTTTGACCACTGCAGAGAGAGCCTTGATACAGACGTTTCCGAAGGATTTTATCTGGGTCGGAAACAAAACAGACACGGAGCAGATGATAGGGAACGCAGTGCCGGTTAAGCTGGCGGAGTTCGTTGCCTCCGCTCTTTTGCAGTTTATTCCAGCAAAGTCTTTGACAGAATCCGCGGCAGAGACGGAAATTGGAAGTCAGGATTGTGCATGGTCCATGGACGGTTTTGAACATTGGCTGATCGTGGAGAAAGCATATTCTGACAGAGCCGCCAGAGACGTGGTTTCAAGATGCAGACGAAGTGAGAAAATTCTTCATTGCGCAAAAAGGCTTGATTTATATTATGTGTTTTTGCTGCAGCAGCAAAAGGAATATCAGGCACTCTCGGCAACAGTCAGATCTCAGATCAAAAGGGCTGTAAATCTTCAATTAGAATATGTGAAGTATCTGGACAGCAAGAGAAACGGTGCCGTTGTTCGGAATGCCTGATGAGTGGGGATTCCTTTTAATGATGATTCTGCTTTTACAGGTAAGTGACCTGTCTGTCAGCCTCATAGGTATGGGGCTGCTTTGTCACTGCCTTATGGCCGAAGGCAATGGCGATCTCGTATTGATAGTTTTCCGGAATTTTCAGGGCTTTTGAAAAATATTCCTTCTTTTCTCCTCTCACGGCATCGTAGATACAGCCGATGATGAGATTTCCAAGCCCCAGGCCTTCGGCGGCGAGAGCCATGTTCTCCACGGCTATGCCCGCATCGAGGGTGCTCCACCTGTACCCGGCATCAGCGCTCAAAATGACAACTGTGGGAGCCTCGTAGTAGAAGTTGTGGGCCGGTGCGGTGATGTCCCTCAGGCGGTTCTTCTCCTCCTCAAGCTCTGCGAGGATGGGATTGTCCCCCTTTAAAACCGTGAAATGAATTTCCTGTTTATTTGCCGCCGTGGGTGCCTGAAGCCCGGCCTGGATCAGGGCATCGAGCTCGCTCTCTGTCAGCGGCTCATTGGTGTATCCTCTTGTGGAACTCCGTTCTCTGATTACTTTAATTACGTCACTCATGGTTTGGTGTCCTCCTTTATTTCTGCAGGCAGCGAGCCAAGCGGCTGCTTGCAGAGGGGTTGTTGATTTTATTATAGATTTGCCCATGGGGGATGTCAATGAGAAGAAGAAAAATCCGGTTTCCCTGCGGCTGTTTTTGTGATATCCTGAGTTATGGCAGGAGAAACAAAAGCAGCCGTATTTTGTGTGTACGACAGGGAGGCATATATGAGAAGAAACGCAGGGGCAGTTACGGTGATCGGCGGAGCAGACGGGCCGACCAGTGTGTTTTTGCTTGGAAAGCGTAAGGAGCCGCTGAGGATCTGGCAGAGGCTGGCAGGCTTCAGGCGTGAGAGGATGAGAAAAAAGGCGATGGCAGGCATTAAGGCGGACCCGCATACCATGGAGGAGCTGGCCACATATATCACGGAGAAATATGGCGCGCTCAGACTGTCTGAGAAAAGCAGGAGATATCAGAGCGCAAGGAAATCCGCACGCGTGGGGCTGATCCAGCGGTTTGCGCCGGAGCTGGCCGGGCCGCCTATGGAGGAAGTGCCGGATCTGAGGGACGAGGCATCTGTGAAGGAGTACTTGAAAAGGGTGGAAGAACAGCTTAAGAGAGCGGAGGCGGTTCCGGAGGAGGCTTTTCCCATAGACTTTCGGATGTACCACATCCGCTGCGGAGAAGAGAGCGACCTTTTTCTGGAGATGGAGATGGTACATTCCTGCATTGGCATCCAGTCGTCCGGCGACAGGAAACGCATCCTTGAGGTGGAAAAAGACATTTTCCTGTTTTACGGGGTGAGCGAGGCTGATATTGCCGATAAGACAGAGCGCTATCTGACACTGGCCGGGGTGATGACGGTAACAAAATAATATCTGACTATGAGGCAGGGTTCAGACATGAAAAAGTCTGAACCCTGTAAATTTTACCGGCTGTGCGTTTGGCGTTTGATCAGCAAAGATCTATTTTAAAGTAAGTGTGGTAAGCCGTATCATGAGCCATATAAGAAGGAATGAATCTCAGATCGTCGTACCACAGAACCGGGTATTTGTCCCAGACGATCTCAAAGGCATCCTCCAAAACAGGAGGGAGACGGAGTGTAATCCATTCCTCCCGGTCACAGAGTGCGGTCATAACCAGTGGGCCGTACATCAGGCTGGCGGCGGGAAGTCCCTCGAAGGAATCGCCTGCATAGCACAGATGAAGGGAATAGGGCAGACGGATGCAAAGCTCATCCCCGTCCGCAAAATCTCTCTCCAGAACATAATACTCCTCCTTTTTCACGGTGTGGGGAAGAATGTCCCCGTTGCAGGAGAGGGCGAAGCTGTCACGACACCAGTAAGGGATGCGGATATGGAGCTTTAAACGGCAGGTCTGTCCTTTTTCTTTTGTGTGGAGGATGAGCCTGCTGTGCGCGGCGGGGAAATCACATTCCTGAGAAACGGAAATATTTTTTTCCTCCCAGTCATAACGTGAGGAGAGGAAAAGGTTTACATACAGGCTTCCGTCTTTCCCGATGTGGTAAATATGCTCCGTATAGCGGACATGATTTTCCATTCCGGTTCCGTGGCAGCAGGTGAAATCCTCGTAGTCGCTGCCGTATTCTCTCCGTGCGCCGGGGCCGATGGGCAGCATATAGGTAACGCGGTGATGGGCTCCGGGAATAATCTTAGGATTCTGACTCGCCGCAATGTGGTTGACCAGGGCTCTTTCATAGTAATCCATGTAGCTTCCATGGTCAGGTGCATAGAGATAGAGCATTCCGGTGAGCTTTAGCAGGTTGTAGGTGGCGCAGGTCTCACAGTTGCGGGCACCCTCGATGTTTCCGGCAAGAATGTCAGGTTCCTTGAAATTCTCTCCCCGGCCCACTCCGCCGATGGAATACATATAGTGGTTTGTCACAAGCTCCCAGAAGTTTCTGGCAATGGCATAATATTCCGGATTGGAGGAAGCTTCAAATTCCTGCAGCGCTCCAATGATCTGGGGAATATGCTGGTTGGCATGGATTCCGCCAAGGGGATCCCTTCCATGGATAAGCTCCTGAAACACTCCGGGGTTGTCAAACATTTTTGCGGCTTCCAGATAAGCTTCGTTCCCGGTTCTTTCATAAAGGCGGGCAAGAGATTCGTTCATGCCGCCATACTCTCCGGCAATATACATCTTCCACATTTTGGCTCTCTGTTCATCCGACAGTGCGGAGAGCCTTTCATAAACCCAGTCGCCGATTCCTCTGGCGCATTCGAGAGCATCCCGGATTCCCAAAATCTCATGACAGTCCAGAAGTCCCGCAAGAATCTTGTGCAGCGTGTAATAGGGAGCCCAGATGGTTGCATAAGGGGTGAGCTGCTCAAGCAGCGCAAACTGATCCGGTGAATAAGCGCTGACAAATCCCCTGCCCCATTTGGCGGGCTGTGTGCTCCAGAGTGACTGGGGCGCATGGGTCGGTTCACATTCTGTCTTAAAATCGGTGGGATGACCCTTGGAAGAGCTCTGCATGGAGAAAAGCCCGCCAATGATATACTCCGCCTTATTGCGGAAGGTATCCTCTCCCGTGGCGGCATAGGCAAAGGCCAGAGCCGACAGAAAATGTCCGGTGGAATGTCCCCGGAGGAGTCCCGCGGGTTCCTCCCATCCCCCTGGCGGCAGTGCGTTTTTGGTGTCAAAGCCAAAGGCCCTACGAAAATTGTAGAGCATTCTGTCAGTGTCAAGGAGCCTCAGATATTCGAGACAGCGGTCCTGGTTTTCCGGAAAGATCCCGATCCCGGCAAGGTGGACCCGGCCTGGCGGAACCTGCGAGGCTTTTGGACGGGGGACCGCCTCCTCAAGGGGTGCGGCAGGAAGATAAGGCTTCCTGGGAAGAGGGTGGGAAAAGCGGGGCAATATTGTGAGAGGAAAATCCTTTGTTCTTCTTGCCTCTTTGCAGGCTGCCGTGAGAGTGAGAGTTACCCTTGCGGCTTTCTGGCCGTGATCCGGTCGATGAACATGGCCCCGGGAATCAATGCGGGCAGGATCGTCACTCTTCCATGAGAAGACAGATCCTCCGGGACCTGATGATGGCAGCAGGATATCCTCCGTGACATGTCCGGGAAAGGAGATGGAGAAGCTCTCAAGGTCGGATTCGGCCACGGTCTCATCTGAGGGAAGAGCCGCAATCTCAAAAGGGTAGTTCTCTGTGAGGGAACAATCCTGATAGCGGATTACGGCTTCAAGAACAGCCCTCCGGCTGCCGGAGCCTGGGGCGGGCCTTGTAAAATTTCCCTGGGACGAGACTTGGTCCAAAGTCTTGCTTTTCCAGGTAATAGAAGCGCCGAGATACCCCTTGTCAGGGAGGGATAAGGGCTCGCACAGGGGTTTGTCAAAAAGACTGCGGAGTCTTTCCGCCTCCAGGGAAAGCCTGGTTCCTGGGGCAATGTGAAAGAGACCGGAGACGGCATCCCTGCTGATGGCGGTCCGGAAAATACGGATATCAGCAATGGAAATTTTCAGCGGATTCCGGGAAAGCTCTCCGTAGCCGAAGTAGCAGCCGGCACAGTCTCTGAGAGAAAGGGAGCTCATGCGGCGGTGGTGAAAGCTTCCGGCCATCTGTCCGTCGAGATAAAAAGCACACAGGGAAGGAATGGCGGCGCTGAAGGTGACGATCATGTGATACCATTTTTCGACTGAAAGCGAACACCATTTTTCAAGACATGCCTCCTGACTTCTTCCGCTGCCCGTGGCTCCGGGAGAAATCATAATCTGATCCTTATTTTCCGAATCCGGAGACACGGAGAGATAGAAGCAGTGGTCTTTACCGAAGGAAAAGAGCGTTCCATAACGATCCAGAGAATGAATCTTGCAGTAAAAGCTCACGGTAAGTCCGTCCGTATTGTCTGTGACACCGTCCGGCAGCTGCAGATAGCCGCCGTTGTCTGTGCCTGAGAGCTGCAGAACAGTGAGCTCATCCCCGAAAACGGTCTCGGATTTGAGAAAGGCCCCGCCCCGGTCATGGCCCCGGATCACTCCGGCAAAGCCCGACTGAGAGAGGTCGGATACAATGGTGCTGCTGGTTCTGGAAAAGTCATAGTGCAAAATAGGCTCGGATGAAATCATGTGAGCGCCTCCTTCCGAAAATTTAAAGATGATATGTGTTCATTATATAAAGAAGGAAGTGCCGGGACAATATGAAAAGTGCACAATATTTAAACGATTAACTTGTGAATTATATTATATTGACTCTCGGATCTGAATGGATTTATAATAATATTGCATTTAAAAGGACATAAAATGATTTAAACGATTAAATTTCTGGAGGGACAGTGACGTAAATGATAACATTGAAGGACGTTGCCCGTAGGGCGGGAGTTTCAACGGCGACTGTTTCCTATGTGCTGAACAACAGCAGCAAGAAGGTCAGCGAAAAGGTGGCTCAGAGAGTCAGGGATGCGGCCAGGGAGCTGGATTATCGGCCCAATATGGCGGCGAGAACTCTTCGATTAAACAAAAATAATATTATAGGGATCATCTCGGAGGATGTGACATCTTATCAGGTAAGCAATATTCTGCAGGGTGTGAATCAGGTGGCGGACCGGGAAAATTATCAGATTATTCTGGCTGATTTGAACCTCAATGAGAAGGTGTGGACCGGGGAGAATCAGGACTTTACCAGGGTGGAGAATTATCGGGACGAGATTCAGGAAAAAATACGTATTTTTCAAATGGCAGGAGTTGGCGGCATTATCTACATCGGTATGCATGACAGAGATATCACGGGACTTTTTGAGACGGATATGCCCCTGGTATACGCCTACTGCTACACGCGAAATGAAGAAGATCACATGGTAAATGCTGATAATCAGAAAATAACAACTCAGGCGGTGGAAGCCATGATACGTAAGGGACACAGGAGAATCGGACTGATCAGCGGTCCGGTGGAATCTGTTCCCGCCTACAAACGTCTGATGGGATACCAGACAGCGCTGATGCAGGCGAATATCATGCTGGACCCGAAGCTGATCGCATATGGTAAATGGGGAGTGGTCTCAGGCGGTGCGGCCTGCAGAAGGCTGATGGAGCTTGCGGATCCTCCCACGGCCATTTTTTGCATGAATGATCTGATGGCGCTCGGAGCCATGAAGGTTTTAAAGGAGAGGGGATGTCTGATCGGAAAGGATGTGGACATTATGGGGTTTGACGATATTGATGCCTGTGAATTTGTGGAGCCGAGACTGACCACCATTCGGATTCCCCTTGCGGAGCTTGGAAAAATGGCGGCCGGTAAGGTGATTTCCCTGATTCAGAATGAGGAGGACGGGGAGCGCAGTAGGGAGCTTCCCTGTACCCTGATAGAGAGGGAGAGCTTTGTTTTTCGTTGAAAATCGCCTCGAATAGAAAAGTATGTCGGCGGGGATTTTAATAAAAAAGTTTCAAACCAAAGGAGGAAAAAGTATGAAAAGAACAGCAATCAGCCGGATCATGGCTGTAGTGCTTGCTTCGGCCTGTATACTTGCGGGATGCGGCAGCGGGAAAGGTGCATCGGTGCCTGAGACGGGAACGGCGGATACCGAAAACAGGACATCTGAGGCGGACTCATCGGACAGCGGAGAGCAGGCGGCGGGTACGGAGACAGCGCCGGACGGCGAGCTTAAAACCATCAGTATTTTTAACAGCCATGGCACGGTATCTGACTTTACCGATCCGGTGGCGGAAGCGATCAAGGAGAGAACGGGCTTTACCGTGGAATATATTGACGGTGCGGGAGCGGTTGAGGAGAAGCTGAATCTGATGCTTTCCGGACAGACCTACCCGGATATCGTGTATTTGGACAGCGCAAGCGCGGTGCGGAAGGCATATGAGGAGGCCGGGGCGCTGATTGGGATGAAGGATCTCATTGAGCAGCACGGACCTGACATCAAGAAGATGTATGGGGATCTGCTGATACGTTTCGAGTCGGAGGACGGTGAAATTTACGGCCTGGGAGACTGGTATGACCTGGATCCTGATCCTAATGTGATGGTTATGATCAAATATGACCTGCTCGTGGAGGTTGCCGGAAAGGAAAGAGCGGATGACCATGAGACACCCTTCTCACAGGAGGAGTTTATTCAGCTTCTTAAGGATTATCAGGCAAAGTATCCTGACGGAACTCCCATCAGTGTTCAGGGAAAAGAATGGGATGTGACCATGTTTAACGGCATGTTCGGCGTTGTGGAGTATTACACGGCAAATAGTAAGATAGAACATAAGGTAAAGGATCCCCAGTTCAAGGAGATGGTTCTTTTTATTAACCAGCTATATAGAGAAGGCCTGCTGGACAAGGACTGGGTAACCCTCGGATGGGATCAGCTTGAGGAGAAGATCACTCAGGGGAACACCTTCAGCACCGTGGATTCCAACTGGATTGCGTCCCGTCCCAATCAGGCTCTCAGAATTTCAGATGGCGAAGATGCGGATTTCCGTTCCTACAAGGTGGTGGGAAACG
This sequence comes from uncultured Lachnospiraceae bacterium, assembly GCA_910586025.1. Classification (GTDB taxonomy): domain Bacteria; phylum Bacillota; class Clostridia; order Lachnospirales; family Lachnospiraceae; genus Suilimivivens. The sequence continues at coordinate 21,630 of CAJUIO010000021.1, read as the reverse complement.
GCGTGACGGCGGAGCAGACAACCTACAACAGCAGAAATACGCTTGGCTGGGGCGACTGGTGCATAACCAAAAACTGTGAAGACCCGGTGGCGGCTATGGAGTTCTGCAATTTTATGGCAAGCGAGGAAGGACAGTATCTGACACTCTGGGGAGTGGAAGGCGAGCATTGGGAGTATGTGGACGGAAAGCATAAGCCTGTTCAGGAATTTCTGGATGCATACCGTGCGGATACCGCTGCAACAGGACGGGCAACAGGTGTCCGCAAATACAGGATGTTCGTCAAGAACGGTTTTGGCGAGGACGGAACTCCCTATGACATGGATGCGAAATATGAGCCGTCGATCGACTGGCAGTGGGCTTATATGGCAAGTGCGGACACGGATCTTTACGATAACTCTTACTATGCGGGACTGGAGCCTGCGGGCAGCACGCCGGAAGGTCTGATCGCCCAGAAGGTCAAGGATATCTACAGTGAATATGTGCCGAAGATGGTGAATGCCGCAACACAGGAGGAATGTATCAGCCAGTATGAGGCAATGCTCTCCGACATGGAGGGAGCGGGACTTGCGAAGCTGGAGGATGTAATGACACAGAATTATCTGGCGAAAATGGAGCGTTGGGGAGTGGAACCCTACTCTCACAGATAGAAGACGCAGAAATTGGCGAAGCTGCCGCATTGACGATTGAAAATCGTAATGCGGCAGCGCCTTTTTACAGGAGTTGGCAGGGAGTATGTATAAGGTCTGTCTTGTGGACGATGAAAAACTGGAACTGAATCTGTTAAAAAACCATGTGAACTGGGAAAGGCTCGGAGTTAAGGAGGTCTTTACGGCCGGTAACGGGCAGAAGGCTCTTGAGCTGGTGCGCGCTCATAACCCGGATATTGTCTTTACGGATATACGAATGCCCGTGATGGACGGGATCGAGTTTGCAAAGCGTCTTCGGGAACTGGAAAGGGCCGGGGGAATGCACAGATCCCCTGCCAAGGTCATATTTCTCACGGGATATGATGACATGGAGCTTATCCGTAAGGCATTCCGTCTTGCGGCTTCTGATTATATCCTGAAGCCTTTTCTGGTGGAGGATATTGAGAAAGCCGCAGGAGAGATCATAAATTCTCTGAACGAGGAAAATATCTCTTCGCAGCCTGGCGGGAAGGACGCACCGTTTCGGGTGGGAGATGCCATGTTTTATGAGGAAGAAGACAGGAGGCTGCTTTCCGGGGGGCTGTTATTTGAGCAAAGAAAAAAGGAATTCAGCGAGGAGGAGTACAGGAATCTCAGACTTCTGCGCAGGGATATAGTTTCCTGCCTGTCCCGCGGAGACAGGGATGGGACCGGTGAAAGGCTGAAGGCGTATTACGAGGCCTGCAGCCGGGGGACTGCCGGTATTTTCCGGGACGGCGCAGTGTGCCTGTGCTATCAGATCAATGAGGAGCTGGTGGCGGAGAATGAGGATTTGTCCAGATGCCGCCAGGATCTTGCTCTGCGGGGCAAGACGATTTTGCGTCTGATGGAGGAGGCGGGAAATGCCGCCGGGATTAAAAGCTGTATGGATGAGTATGTTAACGGGCTTTTGGAGTGGTTTTGCTCTCTCAAGGAGGATGGGAACTACCGGGTAGTGGCATTTGTGGAGGACTATATCGGAAAGCACTATATGGAGCCGGTTTCCGTGGAGGAAATGGCTGAAAAAATCGGGCTCTCCCCCGGATATGTGAGAAGCATATTTAAGAGCGGGAAAGGTATGACGGTGAATTCCTATTTGTCAGAATACCGTCTGGAAAAGGCCTGCGGTCTTCTGAAAAACACTTCGAAAGGAGTGGGGCGGATCGGAAGGCTGGTGGGATATGACAATGTGTCTTATTTCTGCTCCATTTTTCAGAAGCGCTATGGAAAGACGCCCAGTGAATGGCGCAGGGGGCTGTGACGATATGAAGAAAAAAACGCTAAGTCAGATGAGTGTGGGCGCAAAGCTGATGGGATTTTATATTGTGTTTGGACTGATTCCTCTCATGATAGCGTACCTATATACCTTTCATGTACTCAGGCGCGTCCTGGTAGAGGACGGTTACCGTTATATCAGGCAGGAGGCGGAGAGGCTGGCAGGACAGATGGATATGTGGGTAAATCGGTATTCCATCATGATTGACAATATTTACATGGATTATTATACGAATGCGTATCTGATGACGGATTACAGCGACGTGGGATATGAAAATATGTATCCCTATATCAATAAGTTTCTTATGAAGCTGTCTCTTCTGTGTCCGGAAAAGCCGGATATAGGATTTTACAGCTATAACAGGACACTTCCGGAAGACCGGAATTATTTCCACGGGATGGAGCAGCTTAAGGAGGGATGGTTTGATAAGGCCGTGGAGGCCGGCGGATTCACTGTGCTTGCGGGCGTGGAGATGCTGCAGAAGTATGGTGTGGAAAAACCGTATCTGTGCTTTGTCAAGATGATGAATTATTACAAGAACGGTTCTGCGCAGAATGTTCTGTGGGTGGGAGTGGATATCGAGGCCGTGCTGGATGGGCTCTGGGCCGGCGGTGATCCGGACGGTGCCTTCATGATCGGGGAAGGCGGAATAATCCTGCTTTCGCCGAACCTTGGGGATGTGGGAGGAAGGGCGGAGGAGATCCTTCCGGAGGATATCGCGGAAAGACTTGACGGGGAGGGAGCGCGCGGAGAGGAGGAGCTTTTGGAGAGCGGTCAGTACTATCTGGTGATCCGGGAGTGCGCCCTTGGTATCAGGATCCTGGTGATGGAAGAAAAAGCGGTTATGATGGGACAGGCCGAGCGGATGGAGAGAATGCTTATTCTGCTGCTGGCCGGAACCTCCGTGGTTGCCCTGTGTTCCGTGTTTCTTTTCAGCAAAGGCTTCGGAAGCAGAATTAACCGTATCGTCTATGCCACAGAGCTTCTGCAGAGCGGGAATTTCACTTATTTTATCAGGGAAAAACGTAAGGATGAGATCGGAAGAATCGGGGATGCCGTGGATGCACTTACGGTACGGATGGACAGGCTGATTCAGGAGAACTACGAAAAACAGTTGAAGCTCAAGGACAGCGAGATTAATCTGCTGAGCGAACAGATTAATCCGCATTTTCTTTATAACGCTCTCTCCACCATATCGTCTTTGTCCATGATGGAGGGAGACAGACTCACCAGCCGCTGTGTGAAGGCTCTCGGAGAATTTTACAGGGTCTCCCTGAATGACGGTAAGGGTATTTTGTCCGTGCAGGAGGAGCTGGAGCTTCTAAAGAGCTATCTTGTCATTCAGAAATTCCGCTTTGACGACAGTATTGAGATCTCGTATGATGTGGAGCCGGGGACGCTCTCCGGCAGATGTCTCAAGCTTCTTCTGCAGCCGGTGGTGGAGAACTCCATCAAATATGGCATATGGGATAACAACGGGGGAGAGCTGCACATAAAAATCCATATCTCTCACGAAGGGGAGGAGCTTCTCTTTGCCGTGGAGGATGACGGCGTGGGCATGGAGCCCGAAGTTCTGTACAAGGTGAGGGAGGACCTGAGCCGGAGAACCGGGGGATATGGGCTGAAAAATATTGATATGCGGATTAAACTGCAGTACGGGGACGAATACGGACTTGCCCTGGAGAGCGAGAGGGGAAAGGGCACCAGGGTCACCATGAGAATACCCTGGGAGGAGTAAGCGGTTCGGAAAGGCAGAATGTCAGATATTGATAAACTTTGTCGGATTCTATTGTAGAAACTGATGGTGTGCGCTGATAAAATAATAGTAAGATTTGACTGATTTTTGAATAGAAAGGGTGAGCTTGAAGATGAAATCCGCAAAATCGATAGCGGCAGGGAGTATTCCGCACCGCGGCAAAAAGAAACTGGCACTTGACCTGTGGCGGCAGAGATATCTGTTTCTCATGATGCTGCCGGCTCTTGTCTGTGTGATTCTGTTCAACTATGTTCCTATGACGGGACTGTATATATCCTTCGTGAACTATGTTCCCAGAGGGGAAGGGTTCTATCAGGATATGCTATCGGCCCAATTTGTGGGACTTGACTGGTTTGAGTATTTCTTCTCCACGGATTTTGCGATTGTCATGCGAAACACACTGTGTCAGAGTCTGATGACACTGCTGTTTTCCTTTCCGGCACCCGTCATCTTTGCCATATGTCTGAATGAAATCAAAAATAACAGAGTGAAAAAGGCGGCCCAGACAGCCTCCTATCTGCCCTATTTCATATCATGGGTGATTGCGGCAAACATGTTTGTAACGTTCCTGTCCGGGGACGGGGTGATCAACGATATCCTGCAGGCGCTTCACATCACGGACCACGATATTCTGTTTATGCAGGAAGGAAAGTACTTCTGGCTGATTCTGGCCCTTGCAAACACCTGGAAAAACATCGGGTATGACGCTATTATTTATCTGTCCGCAATTTCAGGGATCGATCAGGAAATGTACGAGGCGGCGGAGGTGGACGGGGCCACGAAGACGCAGAGGATCTGGTATATTACTCTGCCGTCCCTCCTTCCCACCATTATGATCATGCTGCTCCTGGCGGTGGGCGGCATCCTGAACGTGGGATATGAACAGCAGCTGCTCATGGGAAATGATGCGGTTATCAAGTTTTCGGACGTGTTTGACACTTATACCTACCGGTACGGTATTATCAATGGAATGTATTCCTACGGTACGGCGGTGGGGCTGTTTAAGTCGGTGGTCTCCTTTGCGTTTGTGGCAGTCACCAATAAGATGTCCAGAAAATATGCGGAAGTGTCGCTGTACTAGGGAGGTACGAAATGGTTAAGAGGAAAAGCAGGAGAACCGCGGGGAAATTCATTTTTGACATATTCAGGGTTTTGTTTATAATATTTATTTGTATTGTTTGTGTTTATCCTTTCTGGAATATTTTCGTCATCTCCGTCAACGACGGACAGGATGCGTTGCGGGGAGGGCTTTATTTCTGGCCCAGGATGTTCACCCTGGAAAATTATGAACAGATTTTACAGAGAAAGGAATTTCTCCATGCCATTATGGTAACTCTGGGAAGAACGCTGATCGGAACACCGCTTGTAGTACTCAACACATCCATGCTGGCATACGTTCTGTCAAGGGAAAAGCTGATCGGAAGAAAATTCTGGACGCTGCTGTTTATCTTTACCATGTATTTCAGCGGAGGAATGGTTCCCTACTATTTGCAGCTCAAAAACCTGGGGCTTCTGGATAAATTCGCAGTCTATATTTTTCCGGCCATGCTGAATGTCTACTATATGATTCTGATCAGAAGCTACCTGTATGGAATCCCTGAGAGCCTGGTGGAATCGGCGCAGCTGGACGGAGCTAACGATCTTCGGATTTATGCGCAGATCATCTTTCCCCTGGCAAAGCCGGTCATCATGACCATTGTGCTGTTCGCCTCCATCAGCCACTGGAACGCATGGTTTGATTCCAGGCTGTATACGAATTCCATGGATCTGAAAACCTTGCAGCTTGTTCTGGTGGAGATTTTAAACCAGTTCCAGACCTCGGGAAGCAACGGGGCTTCTCTGGCCCAGAAGGCCCAGATGATGTCCGGAGTGACACAGAAGAGCGTGCAGATGGCGGCAGTGATGGTGGCAACCATACCGATCATTTGTGTCTACCCTTTTGTGCAGAAATATTTTGTGAAAGGAATTATGATCGGGGCGGTTAAGGCTTAGTGCGAGATGAAAGGAGTCTGTAAAGATGAAGAAAGAGTATTTTAAGGGAAACAGGGAGCGGCTGCTGCGGCAGATGAAGGAGAATTCCCTTCTGGTTTTATTCTCCGGGACGGAGCTGCGCAAGACCAACGACGAATATTATCCCTTCTATGCGGAACGTAACTTTGTATATTTGACCGGGCTTTCCGGAAAGGAGTCCGTACTCCTTATCTGGAAGGACGGGGCTGGCACTTCGGGAGAGCGCGTGTATATTCTGCCGCCGGATCTGATGGCGGAGCGCTGGACGGGAGAACGAATCAAGCCTGCAAAAGCGGCTGAGGTTTCGGGAATTGAGGATGTGGCGTTTGTGGATGCCTTTCGGAAGGACTTCCATACGATGGCCGTTGGCGGCAACTATGAGTATCTCTATCTGGATCTTTACAAGGCGGATCCTGCGGACCAGAACAGGGCTTCGCATTTCCTTTTGGAGAAGGCTTCCGGGGAATATCCGTATCTTTCCGTGGAAAATGCGAATATATTGGTGAGAAATCTGCGCACCATCAAACAGCCCTGCGAGATCGAGGCCATGAGAGAGGCGGAGAAAATTACAAGGGACGGGATCGTGGCAATGATGAAGGCCTCCCGCCCGGGTATGTACGAGTATCAGTACAAGGCGGAGTTTGATTATGCGCTGGGGCAGCACGGTCCCCAGGGGCCGGCCTTCCCCTCGATTATTTCCGCGGGAAAAAATAATTTCTGCATTCACTATTATGGTTATAAGGGAGTGGCCGGGGACGGTGACATGGTGCTCAACGACGTGGGAGCATGGTATGACAATCTGATGAACGACGTGTCGAGAGGATGGCCCTGTAACGGGAAATACAATGAGCGCCAGAGGCTTCTGTATCAGTGTGCCCTGCAGACCTCGAATCATATGTTTGAGATCATAAAGCCGGGAATGAGGATGGCGGACGTGGACGGGGAGGCAAGGCGGTATAACTGTGCCCTGCTGAAGGATGCCGGGGTTCTTGAGCGTGAGGACGAGATCGGAACCTATATGTGGCACGGCGGCGCCCACCATGTGGGGTATGACGTGCATGACGTGGTAAGAACACCCGAGGTGATTGCGCCCGGTATGGTGTTCTGTGTGGATATCGGAATTTATCACGAGGAATGGGGAATAGGCTTCCGTCTGGAGGACAACTGCCTGGTGACGCAGGAGGGCTGCGAGAACCTTTCAGCCATTACCCCGAGGACGATTGAGGAAATCGAGGATACCATGCAGAAGGGATTTTGCTGACACACATCAGGGTGAGGGGAGGGGAGAGCGGTGCTGAGCAGAGAGTTTCACGGCTCCAGGAGAGCGCTGTATCATGAGATTTTGCTGGATAAGCAGATGGCGGTGATGTTTGCCGGAAAACAAAAACGGAAGGCGGGGGACGAGTATTATCCCTTTTCGGTTTACAGGAATTTTTACTATTTGACTGGCTGCGAGGAACCGGAGGCGGTATATCTTGCCTACCGCTTTGAGGGGAAAACAAGGGAAGCGCTTTTTATCCGCCGTACGGACGAGAAGGCGGAGGTATACGAGGGCAGGAGGCTTCGACCGGAGGAAGCCGGAGAGAAATACGGAATCGTACAGGTGGGCTATCTGGACGAGATGGACGAGGCCGTGTGCGGAATTATGGGCCGCGCGAAAATCAATACCCTGTGGCTTGATCTGGAAGAAAAGCGGATGGAGGAGCACAGAAGGGCTTGCGCTGTCACGGTTTCGGCTGTAAACTATATGGCAAGGAATATCCGGCCCGGAATGACAGAGAGCCAGATGGAGGCTTACTTTGACTTTATCGTAAAGACCAGGGGCTGCGGCCATGCCTTCGCGACGGTGGCCGCAGCCGGGAAGAATGCCTGTATTCTGCATTATGAGGCCAACACGGACGTGGCAGAGGACGGAGATCTGGTTTTGTTTGATCTGGGAGCGAGAAGCGGCTACTACTGTGCGGATGTGTCGAGAACCTTCCCGGTAAACGGAAAATTTACCGAAAGGCAGCGCCGGCTCTATGAGATTGTGCTGAAAGGACTTCAGGCGGCTATAGAGGCGGCATATCCCGGTCAGATCAAGGATGATCTGCAGAAGATCAGCAGGCAGGTGATGGCACGGGAGCTTGTCCGGATCGGAATGATCCGGAGAGAAGAGGAGATTGACCGATATTATCTTCACGGCTCGGGACATTTTATCGGACTGTATACTCACGATGTGGGAGAGAGCCCGAAGAACCGGCTGGAGGAGAATATGGTTTTCACCCTGGAACCGGGGCTGTATTTTCCGGAGGAGGGCATAGGGATCCGCATTGAGGACACGCTTCTTGTGACAGAAAACGGCTGTGAGGTGCTTACCGCCGGAATTCCGAAGACAGTGGAAGAAATCGAGGCCCTTATGGAGGCTGAGATTGAAAATTGAAGCTTCCAATCTGCGTATTTGGGCCTGCTCCCGCACGGGAAGGGCTCATACGGGAAAGGCATGGTATAAAAATGAACCGGGTGCTTATGATGATTATGGCGGCGGGGGCTGTGGCAGGCGGCATTGACAGGATACTGGGAAATAAAAGAGGATACGGAGCCAGATTCGAGGAGGGATTTCTGTTCCTTGGCCCCACCGCCTTATCCATGGCGGGAATGATGTGTCTTGCGCCGGTGCTCTCAGGGGTTCTGGGGAGGGTCATTATTCCCTTTTATGAACTGATCGGAGCGGATCCCGGCATGTTCGGCAGTATTCTCGCCATTGACATGGGAGGCTATCAGCTGGCCGGGGAGCTGGCGCGCGATCCCCGGATCGGAAGCTATGCGGGGATCGTGGCGGCTTCCATTTTCGGCTGTACGGTGGTATTTACCATTCCGGTCGGGATGGGAATTATAGCGAAAGAGGACAGAGGTTATTTTGCAAAGGGAATTATGCTGGGACTTGTGACCATGCCGGTGGGACTTCTTGTAGGGGGAGTGCTTTCCGGCATTTCTGCGTGGGAGAGCCTTCGGCAGAATCTTCCGGTGATCGCACTCTCCCTTCTGCTCCTTCTGGGTCTTTGGAGGATTCCGGAGAGGATGATCCGGGGCTTCGAGCTCTTTGCCGGAGGGATCCGCTGCGTGATCACGGGAGGGCTTGTTCTGGGGGCGGTAGAATTCATGTGCGGCTTCAATCCGGTCAAGGGAATGGCACCCCTTGAGGATGCCATGGAGGTGGTGTCCTCTATAGGAATCGTGATGCTGGGGAGCCTTCCGGCAGCGGAATTTTTAAAGCGCATACTGAAAAAGCCCTTTTTCATTCTGGGAAAAAGGATCGGGATAAATCCGGCGGGAATGACGGGCCTTCTGGTGGGGGCTGTCAGCGTTATTCCCGGACTTGCCCTGTTTCAGGATATGGACGAGAGGGGAAAGGTGGCAAATTCGGCTTTCCTTGTGAGCGGGGCGAGCCTGCTGGCGGCTCATATCGGCTTTACGGTGAGCACGGAGCCGGAGCTTGCAGGGGCGCTGATCGGCGCGAAGCTTTGCGGGGGCTTTGCGGCCTTTTTGCTGGCGCTGCTGATACCGGCGGGACGCAAAATGCAGGAATAGAGGCGGGAGGATAGAGAATGAAGGAAATAAAGATTGCGTTTTTTGACATTGACGGAACCTTGATTGATCTGGATAGGAAAGAGATTTCCGAAAAAATGCTGGAGACTTTAACGCGCCTGAAGCGGAGAGGGATTATTCTCTGTCCCGCTACCGGAAGGGCTCCCATGACACTGCCTCATTTTGGGGAAATCGAATTTGACGCTTTTCTGACCTTTAACGGTTCCTATTGCTTTAATTCTGAACAAACTATTTTCAGCAATCCTCTCGCGTCAGAAGATGTTAAGCGGCTGATTGAAAATGCGGGTGAGATCGGCAGACCGGTATCTATCGCGACAAAGAACCGGCTGGCGGCGAATGGAGCAGACCGGGATCTGATAGATTACTATGCGATCGCAAAGCTCAAAGTGGAAATTGCCGATGATTTTGACATGCTGGCCCGGGAAGAGGTTTTTCAGGTGATGATGGGCTGTTATGAATCAGAGTACGCACATATGATGAAGGATATCGGCTCTGCCAGGATCACCGCCTGGTGGGACAGGGCTGTCGATATTATTCCGTCTGACGGCGGGAAGGGAAAAGGCATCGAGAAAATACTGGAATATTATAACCTTGATAAATCAGAAGCGATTGCGTTTGGAGACGGAAATAACGATATTGAGATGCTGCAGAGCGTCGGTACGGGTGTGGCCATGGCAAATGGATCGGATCGGCTCAAAGCCGTGGCGGATGACGTGTGCGGGCATGTTGCGGAGGACGGGATTTATCATTATTGTGTGGGACATGGACTGATATAGTAAGAGCCGGCAAAAGAAGCCGGACAGGCTTCCGATTTTTGCCGCTTCCTGAAATAATCACGGAAGCGGCAAAGTCACATGTCAGAGCTTCACAGCAGATTCTCATAGCGGAAGTTGCCCATGCATTTTTTGAGGAGAATAAAGGCCAGCACGGCGCAAAGCGTTCCCAGGGCAAGAAGCAGGAGGGAGCTGATCAGAAAAACGCCGGTGAACTGTCCTGCAAGCATAAAAAGTATGGGGAGTATCAGGAAAACAGCGCTCTGCTGTGCGTCCTCCACACTCTGCGCTTTGGCGGACACCCTGACAATCAGCGTGATGGCGATCATGGAGACAGAGGGAGATACCAGCAGCAGGATCAGGGCCCATTTGATGTCCGGCAGGATCAGGGAGCCCAGCAGCAGTAAGGCTTCCGTCTCGAGAACCAGCAGCATTGCCGCAAAGGATGCCAGACAGATGGACATGCCAAGCAGGAAGGATGCCAGCACCTTGGAGCGGAAGATCTGTCTCAGAGACAGGGGAGAGTAAAGAAGCGTCTCCAGGGTCTGCTTTTCTTTTTCCCCGACAAAGGAGGAAGCGGCCGTCACTGATGAGGCCATGATGGGGATGAGCAGGAAAAATGCGGGAAGCATATAGTTCAGCAACAGGCCTGCCAGATCCTTTGAGAGATCGCCGCCAGGCTCCTTGGGAAGCATTTCCAGCAGGGACTGGAGATCGGAAGCTTCCGCGGGCGCAAAGCGTATAGCCAGCAGGAAGATGGTGGGTACGAATATGGTCAGCACAAGGGGGACGACGAGCAGTGTCACAAACATCCTGTGGTTGGAGGTGATCCCCCTCAGATCCTTTTTGATAATGGCTTTCATCTGATTTTTCATTTTTATACTCATTTCTCCTCCTTCTTTCCGGTGAGGGTAAAATAAATGTCTTCCAGCGAGGGAAGCCTGGCGGACACGTGATAGATATCGCCTCCCGCCTGCGTGACGGTGCGGACAATTCCGGGGATCTCCTCCTGCGAAGAGACGGTGATCTCGCAGGTAAGCTCATCCAGTCTCCGGCAGGGAAGATTGTCGGGGATATTTTTGGCCTGCAGCGTCACGGTGAGATCGGAATTGATTTCTCTGCGGAGCATATCCAGCGTTCCCTCCGCAAGCAGCCGTCCTTCCTCCATGAGCCCGTACCGTGTGCAGATCTCCTGGGCATAGCGGAGCTGGTGGGTGCACAGAAAGACAGTGATGCCTTTTTCCTGCGCCAGGTGGCGTATCATGGAATGTACATTCTGCGCGCTCTCAGGGTCAAGACCGGAGGTGGGCTCATCCAGAAAGAGGATTTTGGGCTCATGGATCAGGGCTCTTGCAAGAGAGAGACGCTGGCGCATACCCGTGGAATAGGAGGATAGCTTCTGGTCCTTTGCTTCTGACAGCTCCAATTGCTCAAGGAGGGCGCAGCCTTGCACAATACTCTCCTTTTCGCTTAATCCGAACAGGGAGCCGTAAAATGCGAGATTCTGGATTCCCGTCAGATTGTTATACATCTGGGCGTGCTCGGTGACAACGCCGGAGACGGCGTGTACTTTTTCCGGGTTTTCACAAGGGTCCATATCAAATACGAGGCAGCGTCCCTTGGTGGGGGAGAGCATTCCGTTGAGCAGCTTTACCGTGGTGGTCTTTCCGGCGCCGTTCGGTCCCAGAAATCCGAATATCTGGCCGCGTTCCAGGCGAAGGGACACGCAGTCCACGGCTTTTTTTCCGCTGTCATAGGTTTTGGACAAATTCTCTAAAGTCACGGCGTTCATGATAATACCTCTCTTTCCAGTCTTTGGAGTATGCTTTTATATCTTATGCTGCCGCCAAGAGGGGCGAATGCGGGATTCTCTGTCACCGCCCGGACGATGTCCTTTTGCACTGCGGCCTGCGTTCTTGGAAGATCTCCTCCGAGGGCGCAGTTTTCTTCCAGCCACTCGTCGAGAAGATCAAAGTAGGAATCTCCGTGCAGATAAAGGGGATAGATACCCGAGGCTGCCAGTTCGGCATAGCGTTCGAGCAGATCCAGAGCCTTTTCATTTTCTTCCCGTGATACAGATTCCTGAGCAAGGGAAATATATGCGGTGAGAATAATGCCCGGGTGCAGAGCCTCCATCCGGAAGGATGCGATCAGGTCAAGGATGCGATCGAAGGTCTGTTCAAAAGTCCTGTCGTTCTCCCGGCACAGGGGGATATAGGCAAGGAGAAGGTTGAGCAGCTCGATGACGGTCTGATACATTCCTGCCTGCAGAATCCTTCCGGCCTCCCTGGCATTCCCTGTCATACAATGTGCGGAGGAGAGCAGCGGCTCCGGGGCCGTTCTGAGGCGGATTGCGGGGGTGAGCATCTCAATTACTTCATTTGCCCTGCCCAGCCGCAGAAGGCAGAAGGCCTCCATATTCAGTGCCTGGGAAACCAGCTGTGCGTCCTGGCTTTCCTTCCTGATGCGTACAAACAGTTCGGCGGCCTCCTCAAGGATCCGCATGATCTCCTCCGGCGAGCCTGCCAGTGCGCAGTGGTTTACATACAGGCAGCCCATCTGAAAAAGGAGCGGGGTACAGGAAAAATACTTTTTTGAGATCTCGCGGCAATGCTCCATAACCTGGTCAAAGGGCTTCTCCGAAAAATCCCGGGATATCTTCCGGTACAGACTGCGGATGTCCTCCCTTGTCATCTGGGGCTCATAGCCTATGAGCTCGTCAATGCTGATATTAAAATAGGTCGCAAGTCTGGGCAGCATGGTAATATCCGGATAAGTGGCAGCGGTTTCCCACTTGGAGACGGAGGCTTTGGAAACGCCCATATATTCCGCCAGCTCATCCTGCGTGATGCCCCGCCTGCGGCGGTTTTCCGTCAGAATGCGTCCGATGTTCAGCTCTTTCATATGCGATGTACTCCTTCCTTTGCGGCCTGGCCTTCGCCCGGCCCGGCCTTTCCTTTCTCTGTAGTATGAACGATCCGGCGAAAAAATACAATGGATTTACAGGTAACAATGGTTAAAAAAGTTGCACGGCAGGAAACATGAGGCGATATTTCTTTTTATTTGTGGGACTTTTATATGACATAGCTGTACTTTTGGTGTATAGTAACTATATCAGACTTATAAAAACAGGAGAAGGGGATTATCATGAATCAATTTTTACTGCACGGAGGGGATTACAACCCGGAACAATGGCTGGACATGCCAGAGATCCTGGAGACGGATATCGAGAGATTTCTGGAGGCAAAAATCAACACGGTGACGCTCGGTGTTTTTTCCTGGGCGAAGCTCGAGCCCAGAGAGGGAGACTATGATTTTGAATGGCTCTCAGGGATCATTGACAGACTCTATGAGAACGGGATCGGCGTGATTCTTGCCACGCCCTCCGGAGCCAGACCTCACTGGCTGGCCCAGAAGTATCCGGAGGTGCTTCGGGTGAATGAGATGGGGATGAGAGCGAGGTTCGGCGGCAGACACAATCACTGCCTGACCTCCCCCGTCTACAGGGAAAAGGTGCGCAGGATCAACGGAAGGCTGGCGGAGCGCTTCGGACATCATCCGGCGGTTAAAATGTGGCACATATCCAACGAGCTTGGAGGGTCCTGCCACTGCGGGCTGTGTCAGGAGGCTTTTCGCAGATGGCTGAAGGACAGATACGGGACCATTGAGAACTTAAACGACAGATGGTGTACCACCTTCTGGAGTCACACCTATGACAGCTTTGAGCAGGTGGAGGCTCCCTCCAGGCTTGGGGAGTCCGCCCTCATGGGGCTCAACCTTGACTGGCGGCGTTTTGTATCGGATCAGACCATGGATTTTGTGGAGGAGGAGATCCGTGCCATACGGGATGCGGGAGCGGATCAGCCTGCCGCTGTCAATATGATGTACAGGTTCGAGGGACTCGACTACGCAAAGCTGGCGCAGAAGGTGGATATGGTCTCCTGGGACAGCTATCCGGTCTGGCACAGGGAAAAGGAGTGGGACACGGCAAGGGATACGGCTTTCTGGCACGACGTGATAAGAGGTCTTAAGAGAAAGCCTTTCCTTCTCATGGAATCCTGCCCCTCCTCCACCAACTGGCAGAGTGTGAGCAAGCTCAAAAAGCCGGGGATGCTTTCGGCGGCCTCTCTTCAGAGTATTGCCCACGGCTCGGAGGGCGCACTGTATTTTCAGATGCGGCAGAGCCGGGGAGCCTCGGAGAAGTTCCACGGAGCGGTGATCGACCATTACGGGGGAAATGACACCAGGACCTTCCGGGAGGTCTGCGGCGTGGGAGAGGAGCTGAATCACTTATCGGAGCTTGCGGGATGTGCCACGAGGGCGGATGCGGCGATTATCTATGACTGGGATAATATCTGGGCCATGAAGGATTCCCAGGGTCCCAGAAATAAGGGACTGCATTATGAGGAGTGCGTGGACAAATCCTACCGTGCGCTTCGCAGGCTGGGGCTTAACGTGGATGTCGTGGATCAGTCCGCTTCCCTTGACAGATACCGGTTTGTGGCAGCCCCCATGCAGTACCTCTTTCATCCGGGCTTTGAGGAAAGGATCCGCAGCTTTGTCGAGGAGGGCGGCACCTTTGTTATGACCTACTGGTCGGATGTGGTGGACGAGAACGACAGATGCTTTCTGGGCGGGCGCCCCTTTGGTCTTACGGATGTATTCGGGCTGCGGGCGGAAGAGATCGACGGCCTCTATGACGGGGAGGAGAACACGGTCATTCCCGTGCAGGCGTTATCCTCAGGCAGCCGGCAGCTCGCCAATATGAAGGAGCAGTATACCTGCAGGTATCTCTGCGAGCTGGTAAAGCCCCTGGGAGCTCAGATTCTGATGGAATACGGCAGGGATTTCTATGCGGGAGAGCCGGCCGTGCTTTGCAATTCCTATGGAAAGGGCCTGGCCTGTTATATCTGTGCCGACACGGAGCAGAGCTTTTACGATGATCTGTATGAAAATCTGGTCAGAGAGGCGGGAATCATCTGCGGATGGAACGGGAAAATTCCGGAGGGCGTGGAGGTCACCAGCAGAGAGAACGAAGAATACGTGTACTGGTTCATACAGAATTACAACAGGGCGGAGGTTGAGATCGAAATTCCGGAGGGTGATGTGATCCTCGGGGATAGGGAAGGAATTTTGAAGTCCTTTGGGAGTCTGGTGATCCGGACGAAGAAAACGGATGGGAAAGGGGAACACAAAAATGAAATTTGAACCGCACACCTTAGACTATGATCTGAGCCCCTATACCGGGCTTACAAGGGAGAGCTGGCTGGAAGCGGGGGAATACCTGCTTGCCGGTATTTTTCAGAATATAAAGAATTTTGAGGATCCTGTGATTGCAAAAAGAACGGAGACGGAAATTACATATCCGCATCTGGACGCACCCGCTAAGCAGCAGGAGAGCCAGAGGAAGGCGGAGGTTTTCGAGGGCCTGTGCCGCAGCTTTTTTATTGCGGCGCCACTGATTCATGATAATCCGGAGCTTACGGTCTGCGGATATCGTCTGAGGGATTATTACAAAAATCAGGTGCTCCGTGTCTGTACTCCCTCCGATCCTCTGTTCGTGGGGACATACGAGGATCTGATGGAGATGACGGGAAGCACGGATCCTTCCAGAACCTTTCAGCAGACCGTGGAGACCTGCGCACTCGTGATCTGCCTGTGGATTGTCAGGGAGGAGCTCTGGAATACCTATTCGGGAGAGGAGAAGGATACGATTGCGGACTTTCTCCTAAGCTTTGCCCATGCCAGCACGGTTCCTCAGAACTGGCGTCTGTTCAATATGCTGGACATGGCCTTCCTGCATAATGAGGGGTATCCTATTGACCGGGGGATTATGGCAGAGCATGCCCAGGCGATTCTGAATTACTATGTGGGGGACGGATGGTATCGGGACGGTCAGTGCTTTGATTATTATTCCTGCTGGGCCTTCAATGTCTATGCGCCGCTGTGGAATCTCTGGTACGGCTATGAGAATGAGCCTGTGCTTGCAAAGAAGTTTGAGGAAAACTCCAATCGTCTGATGGAGACCTACGGTGACTTTTTTGACGAGGAAGGGTACACGAACATGTGGGGGCGGAGCAATATCTACCGCAATGCGGCCACCAGCGCCTTTTCCGGAAATCTGTGCCTTAGGCATTCCGCTGCGGACCACGGGCTTGCAAGGAGGATTGCGTCCGGATCCCTGATGCAGTTTTTGGGGCGGGAGGATTTTCTTGCGGGAGGGATTCCGTCTCTGGGATTCTATGGTCAGTTTTCGCCCCTGGTTCAGGGCTACTCCTGTGCGGAATCGCCCTTCTGGCTGGGAAAGGCGTTTCTTTCGCTCTACTATCCAAAGGAGCATCCCTTCTGGTCGGCGAGGGAGAATAACGGTTCCTGGGAGAGGCTCAAAGACAAAGAGGTAAAGGAGACCGTGCTGTCGGGGCCGGCCCTGTGCTTTACCAATCACAAGGCAAACGGGGAGACTGTTCTGAGGACCGGAAAGGTGGTGAAAGCGCCGGATGACCTTCACGGCATGTGGAATTATTCCAAGCTTTGCTACAATACCAAGTATCCATGGGAGGCCACGCCCACGGAAGGAATGGGAGAGGTGGAGGCCCAGCAGTATGTGCTCAAGGAGCAGGGAAGGCTTGTGCAGGCAAACGCCACCTTCTGGTGCGGGGAAAAGGAGGGCGTGCTCTACAGGAGGCAGTTCTTCGGGTACAATCTGGGGACGGAGATGCACTGGATCCAGGCCATGAACCTGGCGGACTTTCCGGTGCCTTGCGGAATCCTGCGGGTGGATAAGCTGCGCCTGATCCGCTGGCCCGTCTCCGTGTCTCTTGGCTCCTACGGCTTTCCGGACAACGGAACGCAGATTGAGGAGAGGACTCTGGGAGATGCCAGGGCTGTCATATTGAAGGGAAAGGATTTCACCGGAAGAGAGAAGCAGATGGCAATGACGGTCTATGATGGCTGGGATGAGATCAGCACGGTGGAGAGTACGGGAAGTAATCCCGACTCCGAAAAATCGGTGGTAATCTATGCGGAGACTGCCCGCAACAAGCAGTACGGCGGTCTGGAGCCGTATCTTCTGATCTCCCAGGTGATCACGAAGGAGAGCTGGGAGGACTTTTCCGAGGCGGAGCTTTTTCCCATAGAACGGATCGAGTATGAGGACGGAGCCTGTGTGGGTGCTTATGGAACCACCACCATTCATCTGAAGAGCGGAGAAGTGCGGAAGGTGAATTTCGAGGGGATCGAGGCCGGGTTAAGTCTGTGAAGAAGGATTGAAAATTGATATAATCATGAAATCAGATGCGGGACGGAGGAAGGCTCTATGACTTATTCTTTGGAAGGAAAATGGCAGGCGGATATCGGTGACGGAAGGTCATATCCCATGTCGCTTCCCGGAACTCTGGACGAGAACAGGATCGGGGGCAGGGATACAGGGAAAAACGAGTGGCACCCGGACAGCTCTCTTGGAAACGCCGGCGAGGATTTTGAGAGGAAGGGACCGATCCTTACCCGGTTTACGAGGAAATACACATATGAAGGGGAGGCAAGACTTACCCGAAGGGCAGTCTTTGAGCTCCCTGAGGGAAAAAGACTCTTTCTGGAAGCGGAGAGGGCAAGAGTGCTCGGTCTCCTGGTGGACGGAAGGCGGGTGCCGGATTATGTGGCACCCTCCATCAGCACTCCCCATGTGTTTGAGCTTACGGATTTCTGGAAGGGGGATCATGAGATCACGCTGCTTTCGGACAACAGCTATCCGGGGCTTCCCCACGATGACATTGTATATTCCTCGGCGGCAACGGACGAGACTCAGACGAACTGGAACGGAGTGCTGGGATATTTGCGGTTCCGGGTGGAAGAGGCTGTATTTCTGGAGGCGGTGCGGGTTTACCCTGTCAGGGATGAGCTCACCGTGAAGGTGAGTGTCAGTGCGGACAGGCCCTGGAAGGGCAGGCTGTGCGTGGAGTCTGAGGCCCTTGCAAATGCCGCCGTTACGGAAATCGCAGTGGAAAAGGGCATCACGGAGATTGCTCTTGCAAGGCTTTCCCTGGCCGGCGGTGTGAAAAGATGGGATGAATATGAAGGAAATCTGTACGGGCTCACAGCCAGGCTTGTGCCTTGTGCGGATTGCGGGAACCGGGACGGGATGGCGGATCGGACGCTCTCCGTTAAGAGGGTTGTTTTCGGAGTGAGGGATTTTGAGGCGGACAGGGATGGAAGGCTGGCTCTTAACGGAAGGAAGATATTCCTCCGCGGCGAGGCGAACTGTGCGGAATTTCCGGAAACAGGATACTGTCCCATGGAGGTGCCGCAGTGGAGGGAAATTCTGGAAAAATATAAAGCCTATGGGATTAACTGTATGCGTTTTCACTCTCATTGTCCTCCCGAGGCCGCATTTACCGCCGCGGATGAGCTGGGAATGCTGATGCAGCCGGAGCTGTCCTGCTGGAATCCCAGGGATGCCTTTGAATCGGAGGAGAGTCTTTCCTATTACAGGACAGAGCTCCTTGAGGTGATCCGCATGCTGGCAAATCACCCCTCCTTTGTGATGCTCACCTTCGGAAACGAGCTTCATGCGTCTTGTCTGGGACACAAACGGATGAGCGGGCTTCTGGAACTGGCGCGCAGTCTGGATGGCACAAGACTTTATGCCAACGGCTCCAATGTTCATTACGGAGCCGAGGGATGTGATGAGGACAGTGACTTTTACACCTCCTCCAACTATTTTGAACAGGAGCTTCGCGGAACCTTTGCAGGCATGCAGGGGTATATCAACCACCGGTATCCCGGTACATGTGTGAATTATGACGGGGCAATGGAAAAGCTGAGAGAGACGTACAGGAAGCCGGTGTTTGGCTTTGAGGTGGGACAGTTTGAGATTCTGCCCGATTTTGACGAGCTGGAAGCGTTTTGCGGGATCTCGGATCCGGCAAGCTTTCGCACGATCAGAGAACGTGTGGAGAAAAAGGGGCTTTTGCCTGTGTGGAAAAAATATGTGGAGGCCACGGGAGAGCTGGCTCTTATAGGCTACCGGGAGGAGATTGAGGCGGCTCTGCGAACCAGACAGCTCTCCGGAATATCCCTGCTCGGTCTCCAGGATTTTCCGGGGCAGGGGACGGCTCTGGTCGGCATGCTGAATTCTCATCTGGAGCCAAAGCCCTTTGATTTTGCAAGGCCGGAAAGATTCCGGGCGTTTTTCACCTCTCAGCTTCCCCTCGTGCTTTTACCAAGGTATACCTATGAAAATACGGAAGTGCTGGAGGCCGGCATAGAGATTGCCAATTTCGGAAAGGAAGCATTGGAGGGAGAGATTGTATGCAGGCTTGAGAACGGCACGGCGGTCTGTGCAAAAAAGCGTCTGGAAAGTGTGCGGTGCCCGGTGGGAACCATCACAAACGCGGGTACTGTGAGGATATCTCTGGATGGCATCGAAAAACCTTCCCGACTGGAGCTTACCGTTTCCATGGGAAGCGTCTCCAACCGCTATCCTGTGTGGGTTTATCCTCCGGCAGCGCCGGTCTGCCCCGGAACGATCTATGAGACAGAGAAGCTGGATCAGCAGGCAAAGGCGGTACTGGAAGCGGGAGGAAAGGTATATCTGACACCGCCGTCAATCAAAGAGGCTTTACCCTCCTCCATACAGGCCCAGTTTACAACGGATTTCTGGTCGGTGGGCACCTTTTCTTCCCAGGAGGGCGGTATGGGACAGCTCATTGATGCGGAGCATCCCGTTTTCCGGAGCTTTCCAACGGAATTTCACACAAACTGGCAGTGGTGGCCTATGGCGGGCCGGCGCGCGGTGATCCTGCCGCGGCGTTATCAGGCAATTGTCACACAGATGGACAGCTACGCTTATCTGCGGCCCATGGCCCAGCTGCTTGAATGCCGGTGCGGCGGGGGAAGGCTTTTGTTCTCAGCCTGGGGACTGCAGGATCTGCAGGCTTATCCCGAGGCCAGAGCTCTTCTCGATTCGATCTATCGGTACATGGACTCGCCGGAGTTCGCACCGGAGCAGGAGATTGAGTGGGAGGTCATGACAGGCCTGGTAAATAAAGAAGGACTGGAGTGACAAATGAAGATTAGAATAAAGAAAATGGAGATTCCAAAGGGGCGCCGGATTCTGGTGACCAGCGATATCCACGGGAATGCTTCTCTGCTTAAGAGACTGCTCAAAGAGGCGGAATTCTCGGGAGAGGACATGCTTTTTATCCTGGGGGATCTGATTGAGAAAGGACCGGAGAGTCTGGCAGCGCTGCGATATGTCTCGGGGCTTTCCGGAATGGAAAATGTGCAGGTGCTGATTGGCAATGTGGATCTGTGGCGTCTGCAGCTGCTGGAAGGCTTGAATGAGGAAAACTGCCAAAGCTTTTACGACTTTCTTTCGCAGATGCGGTGGTGGGAGTCCAATATCTTTGACGAGATGGCCGGGGAGCTGGGAATCAGCCTGGATTCGCCCCAAAAGGCGCTTTCCTGCAAGGAGCTTTTGCTCGAAAGCTTCCGGACGGAGCTTGATTTTATCCGTTCTCTGCCGGCGGTTGTGGAGACGTCAAATTATATATTTGTCCATGGAGGACTGCCCTGCAGGAATTTGGAAGAGGTGAAGAACAAGGAGATTTATGAAGTATTGAAGTTCGACGGTTTTGCGGATTCCGGGCTTTCCTTTCAGAAGTATGTGGTGGCGGGGCACTGGCCCGTGGCTATTTATAATGATAATATCTGTCAGACAAATCCTCTGATCAACCGCAGTCAGCATATTATTTCCATTGACGGAGGCTGCGGCCTCCATGAGTACGGACAGCTTAATCTCCTGATCATTCCGGAGATTGACTGTGAGATTGACAGAATCACCCATATCGCCTGCGACGGACTTGAACGCTTTGAGGCGGTGACTTCTCAGGAGGCTTCTGCGGCTTCTGTCAACATTCATTATGGGAACAGAAGAGTAAGGATTCTGGAGGAGGGAGACGAATTTACTTGTGTGGAGCACTCTGCAAGCGGCAGGCGGCTCAGGGTTCCAACCTCTCATATTTATGGACGGGATGGGGAATGGGCCAGTGCGGGCTACACGGATTATCTCTTGCCGGTGAAGACAGGGGATACGCTGGCACTGGTGGAGCAGACTTCGGAAGGGTATTTCGTGAAGAAGGGCGGGGTCTGCGGCTGGTATCTGGGAGAGCTGCGGAAGAAGAAATCAGTTTTGACCGTGCAGCGAGCGAATGGCGAGAATCCTGCGTGTAAAGATACCGATATGTAGGGAAAACAAAGAAATACAAAATCAAAGAAAAGTGCAGAGAAGCCCGATATATCAAGGCTTATGAAAGGATAAATTCAAGATCAGAAGTCAGTCGTTAAATTATGCAATAGTCGTATTAAAGATACTGCGGTCAGTGTGAAAGGTGCTGGCTATTTTAATTTGGCATAAAATTTTGATTATTGCCTAAAATAATGGTATAATTAGGCGAAAAGAAAAGAGGTTAGGCGAATGCGAATTTTTAATTATGCCAATTTAAAAGATTACAGATGGGATTCGGAAATTCTTGGATTGGTAGCACAGATCCATGAGTTTAAAGG
>CAJUIO010000020.1:17494-42577 GCA_910586025.1 uncultured Lachnospiraceae bacterium | reverse complement strand
TCCTTCGCATAGTAATCCATCCATTCTTTAGTGATAGAATTATTATGCACCGACTGCAATAAAAAAGCAACATTTATTCATTATTATTTAAGCAATATTGTACTAGCCCAAAGCCATTCAGCGCACAGGGCTGGCGGCACCGGAATGCTAACCGCACAGCTGGAAAAATTTTATAAACTAAAAATCCCGGAATTATCTTCCAGGATTTTTAGCAAATGAAGTATTTTTCATTTTTTAGGAAATCATTGATATAAACAAAATCACATCCCGCATTCAAAGCTGTTAAAAAGTCCTTTTCCTCATCACCGACAAACAGTATCTCCGCTTCCCGAATTTCAAACACATCTGCTATGTAACATATGCCGCCTTGATTGGGTTTTCTTACACCACATATTTGTGATGATACATATAAATCAAAATATGGAAGGATTTCTTCTATTGCGGGTTTGAATATACAGTCAGGCATTCCATTTGGCAAATCTGTTAAACAGGCTGTTTTAAATCCCAAATCCCGACATTTCTGTAACAATTCTATAGAATATTCATATATATTTGCCTTTAAACTCAAGCTTTCAAAAAATAGTTCTATTACTTTGTTTGTATCGGGTTTTTCTCCCCAGTTTGTCATAATATCAGTAAAAATAACCTCTGGCTTTATTTCATATTCTCTCTTACTGGTACGAGGATTATATGCTTTTAACTTATTCGCAGATTCTTGTATGCCATTTTCTGACAAATTCAATTTTAAAATTTCATTCAATTTTTCAAATCCACCAATATAATAATCGCTCCAATTCAGCGGCATTCCCACAAATTCCATTAAGGTTCCGCCCAAATCGAATACAATAGACTTTGACATCTCTCCCTCCACAACTTTCTTTGTCTCTACCGGAAATCACCCTCCTCTCATTATGTGTTTTCTGATATCTTTTCTCCTGTTTCCTTACACTGTCTGTTTCCCAAATTTTCCGAGATACTCCCTGGCCGTCTGCAAGGATACATCCAGCTTTTTCTGCAGTCTCTCCAGAATGTTGTCCTCTGACAGTCCGAATTCATAGCCCGTCTCAATAATCTCGACAGCCCGGCCTTCCTCTCTTCCCACTTCCCTTCCTTCCTCTCTTCCCTTTATCTCATTTTCCCTTGCGATTTCCTCAAATAAAGTACACATAGTACCATCTCCTTTTTCAAATGCATCATAATCAAGCTTGCTGTTTGTCGCACCTGCCACGGTCATGACCACGGCTCTGTCGGTATTGTGCTCCTCACTGTATTGTATGGCTTTTTTCTTTGCCTCATTCCCCGGTATGCTCCGGTCCAATATGATTTTCAACAGATTGAACAGATCCACATTGTCCGTATTGTACAGGGCCAGGTCATTTCGTCCCGCCTCCACAAGCTGCATTTTATAATCATTTACATACTTCTCCATTCCTTCCGGAATATTCAGCATCTCATGAAGCGTGACCGCTCCATCCCAGGGTTTTTCACCGTAATAGACAACCACCGTAATGACTGCGCTGAATTTGTCTGTCTTTTTCATTTTTGACAGGTATTCGTCCTCTTCCATCCCTTCCGCTGTTTTGTATTTTTCGGAATTACCGTCATACTGCTTCTTATAGACACCGTAATCATATCCCATGACCCTCATTGGCATTGCGTAATGGATATGCTCCTGATGTTCCAATCCAAGCATCACAAACTCAACTCCGTGGATCTTCGATTTTTTCCTTATTTTTATATTGTCTCTGGATGCCTGGATAGATTCTGCATATTTTTTATGCTCCAATACAGAGGATTCTTCCGTGTCTTCATCCTCCAGCTCCTCCGGTTTTATAACCCTTTTCCCCTCAAACAGTACTGCATTAAAGAAATCCGCAAATCTTTCATTGCTTCTCCAGTAATTTTTCAACACCGTATCGGGTTTCAGCTTCTGTGTTTTCTTTGCCATACTAGTCCTTTCCGGTAATCGGCATGCTCCGACTTCACTTTCAGTATACTATCAAACTTTCCAGACTTCAAGGACTGTGATTACCTTGTTTCCCTCTTGCTGATCCCATGCGCCTTGCGAAACGCATCAATAGTCCTGATCCCTTCATCCGACACCGGCTTTACCCACTTTCCTGAATACATATGAAACTGCATGATGATATACCGAACCGGCTCATCCACATAACACAGGGCAAACACCACAAGAAAAGGGGCATGAAACGCATAATTTGCCAGATACACGCAAGGAAGCACCATCAGATACATAAAGGTGATCTCCATAATGGAGCCGAAAGCCGCATCTCCGGCAGAACGGTATGTATCATTCTGTACCCAGTTTCCCATCCGGATCAAAGCCGCCATGCCATAGATAATCAGCATTCCCGTGCCAATCTTATAGGATTCCCCGCCAAGCCCCATAGCGTGTAGCAGCGGGTTATGAACCGCAAACAGGAAAAGACAGGCCGTGCCGATCAATGCGCTGCACAGATATACCAGTCGTCTTGCCCTCTGAAAAGCCACCTCGTGATTTCCCGCTCCTACCTCTTTTCCCACCAGCACAGTAGCCGCATTGGAAAAACCGCTGAAAAAGGCGATAACAAGTCCTTCCAGTGTCCGAAATACAGCCACGGCTGCAATCGCCTTTTCACTCTGGTGTCCCAGCACAATATTAATCATCATGTTTCCGACACCTATCATAACCTCATTGCAGAGAATAGGAAAGCATTTCTGCAAATACTGATGAACAAATTTCCGGTCCCAACGGAAATGCCTGGAAAATTCCAGCACATAAGGAATTTTATTTTTCATGATAAAGAACAGCAGAAACAGCAGATTAACCACTCCCGCAAGGACCGTTCCCAACGCAGCCCCCTTCACTCCCATTTTGGGAAAACCAAACTTTCCAAAAATCAGCAGATAATTGAAAAGACAGTTGGCAATCACAGATGCCATTCCGCCGTAAAGAGGAATTTTCACCTGCTCTATGGAACGAAGAAGTGCGCTTACCGCCATAGCCAGCACCTGCAGAACATAGGCAAATCCAACTGTTTTCAGATAGGAAATCCCAATCTTCTGGATCTCCGGTTTATCTGTATAGATATTCATGATGAAGTCAGGAGCTCCAAGCGCCAGAAAACTGAATATAATCCCTACCGTCATCATAAAAGAAACGGTCAGCCCAAAAGAACGATTGATGCCATCATCATTTTTCGCTCCCCAATACTGAGAGAAAAACAACATGCCGCCTCCCACAAAGCCCCAGTAACCTGCAAACATCAGACTGGAAAACTGAGCGCACAGTCCCACCGCTCCTACCGTCTGCTCTCCCAAGGAAGCCAGCATCATAGTATCCACCATGCTTCCCGTAGTGGTCAGAAGGTTCTGCAGCGCCACCGGCACTGCAATGATGGCAATATGCCGGATGAAATAACTCCAGTCAAATTTTTCCGTACTTTCCTTACGTCTCATTTTGTCAGTATTCCTTTTCTCTTATGCCGTCAGAAATTGACAGAGCCAAATGCCGAAGCGGTCATAACACTCCCCGATTTCCCCGCATATACCCTTTATCATCCACGCCGTTCGTCTCTTTCAGCTCAACATGGTGATAACCTCCATCATCATCCTGTGTGTGATCGCCATGGTACTGTATCAGTGTATCCAGTTTGCGGAGCATCTGTACAAGAAGGAACAGCATAAGGCATGAAAAAAAGACCCTGCAGTGTATGTCAGGGTCTTTTTTATCCAAAAAACAAAAGCTGGAAAAGGGACTTGAACCCTCGACCTACTGATTACGAATCAGTTGCGCTACCGACTGCGCTATTCCAGCTTGTTTTCACGACAAAATTATTATACCTGTAACCTTCCGTTTTGGCAAGTACTATTTTTTATTTTATGAAATTATTTATATCCCGCCGGCTCATTTACGATCCAGATGCACATCCATCTGAGGAAAAGGAATCCTGATCCCGGCATCATCCAGCGCATACTTGACATTTTCGGCAAGGCGCCACTTCGTCTCCCAGAACGCATCCTTTTCCGCCCAGCCCCGTACATTCAGGAGCACGGCGCTGTCCGCCAGGCTGTCCACGAAAACCCTCATATCCTCATCCTTCAGAATTCCAGGCTCCTCCATCAGAACCTGCAGAAGAACCTCCCTGGCCTTTCGGATATCCTCCTCATAGGCAATCCCCACGGAAATATCGATTCTCCTCCTGTCACATTTCGTATAATTTGTAATACAGCCCCCGGAAAGGGTTCCGTTGGGGAGCACGATAGACTTATTATCCGGGGTAATCAGATGCGTGTAAAAAACATCAATCGTATCAACCGTCCCCTCGTTCCCCAGCCCGTCCCGGATATAATCCCCTATGGAAAAGGGCTTTAAAATCAGGATCAGGACTCCTCCGGCCAGATTGCTCAGGCTCCCCTGGAGGGCGAGCCCGACCGCGACGCTGGCAGAGCCAAGCAGCGCTATGATGCTTGCAGCATCCACACCCATCCAGGAGGCGATCAGAATCACAAGCAGGAAATAAAGACTGTATTTCACAAAGGAATCGATAAAACGCACGGCGCTCTCGTCCACCCTGCTCCGTTTCAGCCCCTTTTTCAGGATACTCCGGGCCAGCTTGATCAGCTGAACACCGACAAGCAGCACCAGAAAGGCGAGAACGATACGGATCCCGAGCCGGAATACCTTCTCAGGAAGCTCCTCCAGAAACTTTTCTATGATTCCACGGTCCACATATTCCAGATCATTCATGGGAAATCCACCGCCTATCTGCCCTTTTTCAGTGCCTTAAGCTCATCCTCTGCCTGCCTTGCCTTTTCCAGCAAGGTGGCTGCAAGCTCCTCTGCCCGGGCCGCCTTTTCCATAGCCTCCTCCAATGCCTTCTGGGCCGCAAGAACCTCTTCCCGGGCCTGGACCGCCGCCTGCTCTGCCTGGACCGCCTGCTCCTTTGCTTCCTTCTCCGCCTTTCGCTTCTCAATTTCCAGCTTTTCTTTCCTGGTGAAGGGAACAAAGGAATAGATAACCAGGGACAGCGGGGCCAGCGTCACCGTAAGAGAGCATTCCCTGCCATCCGCCTCCTCTTCCTGCACGGCTCTCGCCCTGGTCTGCGAGCCGCTCTTCCCGCCATAAATCTTGTTATCCGTGTTGAGCAGCTCCTTATATTTTCCCTCATAGGGCACACCAACGGTAAACTCCTGCTGGGCACCTGCAAAATTGGCAATTACAAGAAGAGTATCCTCCTCCCTGTGTCCTTTCCGCACAAAAGCGAGCATACATTTTTCGGAGGAAATACAGTTCATCCATTCAAATCCCTCCGGAGAGGTGTCCCTGGCATACAGCGCCGGCTTTTCCCTGTAGAGGAAGTTCAGATCCTTCACGAGCTGATTGATTCCCTTGTGCTCGCCGTGCTGCAAAAGTCCCCATTCCACCTGCCTGGTCTCGTCAAATTCCTTGAACTCCGCAATATCCTGCCCCATAAACAGCAGCTTCTTGCCAGGATGGGTCATCATATAAGCGTAAGTCAGCCGCAGATTTGCAAACTTATCCTCAATGACGCCAGGCATCTTTCCGATCATGGTGGACTTGCCGTGAACTACCTCGTCATGGGAAAACACGGACATAAAGTTTTCACTGTAGGCATAGATCATACTGAAGGTCAGCTCATTGTGATGATGCGCTCTGAAATAAGGGTCATAACCGATATAGGTCAGATAATCGTTCATAAGGCCCATATTCCACTTCATGTCAAAACCAAGCCCCTCCTCCTTCAGGTCTCCCGTGATCTTCGGCCATGCCGTGGATTCCTCCGCAATCATATAAACACCGGGATTGCGCTTTTTCATTATGGAATTCAGATGCTTCAAAAATTCAACGGCTTCCAGATTCTCATGTCCGCCGTAAATATTCGCAACCCACTCGCCGTCCTTTTTCCCATAGTCGAGATAAAGCATGGAGGCCACCGCATCCATCCGGATTCCGTCCACATGATACTTTTCCACCCAGTAGAGGGCGTTGGAGATCAGATAGTTTGCCACCTGAGGCCTGCCGTAATTGTAAATCAGAGTGCCCCAATGGGCATGAGCTCCCTGCCTGGGGTCAAGATGCTCATAAAGGCAGGTTCCGTCAAAACGGGAAAGGCCGTAAATATCTCTTGGAAAGTGTGCAGGAACCCAGTCGAGAATCACGCCGATTCCCGCCTGATGCAGGGTGTCCACAAAAAACATGAAATCCTGCGCCGTTCCATACCTTGCCGTGGGCGCATAATAGCCGATCACCTGGTAGCCCCAGGACGCATCCAGCGGATGCTCCATCACGGGCATCAGCTCCACATGCGTATATCCCATCTCCTTGATATAATCCGCCACCGCAGGAGCCAGATCCCGATAATTCATATATTCCCCGGTCTCCTTGTCCCTCAGAAAAGAGCCCAGATACATTTCATAGACACTGACAGGCACATCCCTGCCCTGCCTCTTTTCCCTGTCCTTCATCCACTCGCCGTCTCCCCACTCATAGGAAAGCTCTCTCACGATGGAGGCGGAATCCGGACGGAGCTGCTGTCCGAAGGCATAAGGATCCGCTTTGAGGCAGAGAATGTCTCCTTTTGACTTGATTTCGTATTTATAGCAGTCTCCCGGCTTCACATCCGGAATAAAAATCTCAAAGACACCGCTCTCCTGATTTCTCCGCATCTGGTGGATTCTTCCGTCCCAATGATTAAAATCGCCCACCACGCTGACCCGGACCGCATTGGGAGCCCAGACGGCAAAAAAGGTTCCGCTTACCTTTCCGATTGTCATGGGGTGAGCGCCCAGCCTGTCGTACGACTCATAAAAAATTCCGGCGTTAAGCCTGTCAACGTCCTGTCCGTCCATCCCCGGCAGATAACGGTACGCATCCTTTACTTTTTCCGTGATCCCTTCTGCAAAATGAACCTCATATTCGTATTCCTCCGGCACCTTCCCGGGTATCAGACAGGCGAAAAAGCCGGCATCATCCATGCGCTCCATTTTTTTGCCCTTTTTGCCCTTTACGACAAGCTCCGCGGACTCCGCTTCCGGAAAAAATGCCTGAAACAAAGTGCTGCTTCCAACGGTATGGGGTCCTAGTATCTCATGTGGATTATCCTCTTCCGAATAAATTATTCCCTCAATGTGCGGCCAGTTCATCAGTTTATACAGCTTATTATCCATAAGATTTTCCTCCACCTTTTTCCTAAAATATGGTTTCTTAAGAATTATTTTATCAAAGATATCTATACAGTACAAGCATGAAGTGATATTATTACATAATGAAAACCGTTTACAGTTTATATTTCACATAATCAGAAAGCAAAGGATGTGCCGCATATGTATGAAACATTAAATTCCAGAGATTACGATTTTTTGAGTGAGGAGGATAAGGATATCCTGAACCGGATCAGCGCTTATTCCGCCAGTGTCATCGGAGAGGTGGAGCCCGGGGAGGTACGCATTTCTGAGCAGCTTGAGGTTCTAAAGCCCGTGATGCAGGAAATTGCCGACGAAAAAAAGATACCCCTGGAGGATATCTTTATCAGATATATGGATCTGGCAAGTCTGGTTCTGGCAAAGAAAGACCAGCAGTTCAAGGAAGACACAAAGGATTTTCAGATATAATACAAGGGCCGCCCGGATCTGTCTTCCGGACGGCCTTTTTCAACCGCCTTGTTTTCTATTTCACCACTCTTACCCGGAATACTCCCTTGATGGACTGTAGCTTTTCGATCATTTCCTTCCTGACCGGCTGCTCCACATCCAGCATGGTGTAGGCCACCTCCCCCTTTGACTTGTTCGTCATATCGGTGATATTGATTCCCTCGTCACCAAAGCAAGCCGTGAATTTCGTGATCATGTTTGCGATATTCTTGTGGAAAATGGCAACTCTTCCCGCCTGGGTACACACACCCATATCACAGCCGGGATAATTGACGCTGTTGATGATATTTCCGTTTTTGAGATACTCCATCATCTGCTTTACCGCCATTTTGGCACAGTTGTCCTCGGATTCCGAGGTGGAAGCTCCAAGATGCGGTATCACGATGCAGCCTTCCTTACCCGCAGTGGTGGGATTGGGAAAATCGGATACATATTTTCGGATTTTACCCGCCCTGATTCCTTCAATGACATCCTCCTCGTTCACGAGAAGATCCCTTGCAAAGTTCAGAAGGATCACTCCCTCCTTCATCCTGGCAATGGCCTGCCGGTCAATCATTCCCTTTGTGGAATCCAGAAGAGGAACATGGATGGTAATAATATCGCACTGCTCATAAATATCCTCCACGTTCAGCACATGCTTTACATCACGACTCAGGTTCCATGCCGCATCCACGGAAACATAAGGGTCGTAGCCGTATACTTCCATTCCCATATGCTTTGCCACGTTGGCAACCTTAACGCCGATAGCGCCAAGTCCGATGATTCCCAGCTTCTTGTCCTGTACCTCCGTGCCCGCAAATTTCTTTTTCTCCTTTTCCGTGGCCTTTGCGATATCAGGATCGTCCTTTGCGGACTGTGCCCAGTTAATTCCTCCCACAATATCCCTGGAGGCCAGCAGCATGCCTGCGATCACAAGCTCCTTCACGCCGTTGGCGTTCGCTCCCGGAGTGTTAAATACCACGATTCCCTTCTCAGCGCATTTTTCCAGGGGAATATTATTATAACCGGCACCTGCTCTCGCCACGGCAAGAAGCCGGTCGGAAAGCTCCATATCATGCATGGAGGCGCTCCGCACCAGAATTCCCTCCGCCTCCCCGATCTCTTCCGTCCCTGTAAACTC
Organism: uncultured Lachnospiraceae bacterium; assembly: GCA_910586025.1. Classification (GTDB taxonomy): domain Bacteria; phylum Bacillota; class Clostridia; order Lachnospirales; family Lachnospiraceae; genus Suilimivivens. Next base: position 33,786 of record CAJUIO010000020.1, on the reverse strand, counting down.
CTGTGTGAATTTTTCAAGGCCTACCTGTGCAATGGGATTCAGACAATAATATTTAAACATTTTCCGCCGCTCTCCTTTCAAATTCCCGCATAAACTCCACAAGCTTTTCAACGCCTTCCATGGGCATTGCATTGTAAATGCTTGCCCGCATGCCGCCCACCGAACGGTGTCCTTTCAGATTTTCAAAGCCGGCTTCCTTCGCTTCCTTTACGAATCTGGCATCAAGCTTTGCATCTCCCGTTATAAAGGGAACATTCATCAAGGACCGGTCCTCCCTGCGCACCGTCCCCTTAAAGAGCTTGCTCTCATCCAGAAAATCGTAGAGGATCTTTGCTTTTTTCTCATTGTATTCCTTCATGGCGGAAAGGCCGCCCTGCTTCTTCAGCCACTTGAACACCTTGCCGCAGATATAAATACCATAAGCGGGAGGCGTGTTATAAAGAGACTGCGCATCCGCATGAATCTTATATTTCATCATAGTGGGAGTTCCCGGAAGGGTATCCTCCGTAATCAGATCCTCCCTGATAATCACGATCACGACTCCCGCAGGCCCGATATTCTTCTGAACGCCGCCGTAAAGCACGCCGTATTTCGTCACATCCACAGGCTCCGACAAAAAGCAGGAGGAAACGTCCGCCACCAGAGTGTGCCCCTTGGTATCCGGCAAAGTCTTAAACTTCGTGCCATAGATCGTATTGTTCTCACAGATATAGACATAATCCGCATCCTCCGGAATAGGAAGATCGCCGCAGTCCGGGATATAGGAAAAGGTCTTATCTGCGGAGGAGGCAACTTCCACGGCATCCCCGTAAAGCCCTGCCTCCTGATAAGCCTTCTTTGCCCACTGACCGGTCACGATATAGGCCGCCTTCCCGTTCTTCATCAGGTTCATGGGAATCATGGCGAACTGCAGGCTTGCGCCTCCCTGCAAAAACAACACCTTATAATTGTCAGGGATATTCATAAGCTCCCGAAGATCCGCCTCCGCCTCCTTGATAATCGTATCATAGGCCTTGGAGCGGTGGCTCATCTCCATAACGGACATGCCGGTATCTCTGTAATTTAACATTTCATCTGCAGCTTCTTTCAATACTTCCTCAGGTAAAACTGCCGGACCTGCTGAAAAGTTGTAAACTCTGGACACTTTATCTTCCTCCTGTCAGGGACATTTCCCCTCAAAATCATTTCAAACCATTGTAAACCGGTTTAACGCTTTAGTCAACTGCTTTGTTAAAACTTTGTCTTAATAAAACATGATACAGGGAGTTCCCACCTCCACCATCTCATAAAGCTTCGAGACCTCGTCATGAGGTGTGTTGATACAGCCGTGGGATCCGTTTCTCTTATAAATCTCACCGCCGTAGGTACTCCTCCAGGACGCATCATGGATCCCGATATTCCCGCACACGGGAATCCAGTACTTCACGAAGGAGGCGTAGTCCGGCCCCCGCAGCGTTCTGTTTCTCTGTTTGGCATAGACATAGTTGGTTCCGCTTGGAGTTCCTCTCCTCAAGGAGGTGTTTCCGGTGACCACGGGGGTCTCGATCACAAGCTCTCCGTCCACGTAATAATAAAGCTTCTGATCGGTCATATCCACCTCAATATAAGTATCCCCGATATCGTCGCTTCCCTGTTCCTTTGCCATTTTGCTGTAAACAGGCGTATGTATCTCTCTTTTTCGACTCACAAAGGCATCGAGAAGATATTCCTTTTCCGCCTCACGGTCTATCTCGTTGCCGTAAATTCCGCCCTCCACCGTGATAATGTCCCCCCTTGTGGACTGAAACTGCCTGGAAGCGCCCACCGTATCATACCGGTCGGCAAGCTCCTCCACAAAGGCTCCGATCTTCTCCTCGTCCACACAGAGATTTCCCTGCGGATCAAAAACAAAATTGCCGGCCTCGTCAAGCTTGATAAACTCGCCTGCGGCACCGGTATCTATGGGCACCTGTTCCTCACCCATCTGATAAATGATTCCGCAGTCCTGCCATTCCGCAATCTTATCCCAGAGCTTTAGAGTATCCTCCATCTCCTTTGTGAGAGGCAGATTGTGATAACACCCCGCTTCCCGCAGGTCAAGCTCTGTCTCAAGGGAGAGGAAGGCATCCTCAATGGCCTCTCTTGCCTGAGCCTCGTCAAACACATCCTGTCTCTCGTTTACAAGAAAGTATCCCTCGTCTCCCTTTTGGATCTCCACCCTTTCCTTTGACCTGGGCCTCCGGGTAATCCCAAAGCTTTTCAGCTTGTCTTCAAACAGCTTCTCATCATAGGAGACCTGGGGCAAAAGCTCCTTTTGCCCGCCCTCTCCGATCAGGTTGTCTACCCATAGATAGGGATTCTGATTTTCCAGGAATTCTGTCAGCGGCTCTCTGAAGGTAATGGTGCAGTCAACCTCCGTCGGCAGGATGGTGAAAAACCTGCCGTCCCCCATATGGACGGCAAGCCCCTCGTAGCTGCACTGGCTAAGAAGCTCTTCATTCGCCTCGTTGACGCTTTTCCCTGTGCAGTAAATCCCGTTAATCCATGTTCCGTAGCTGAAGCCTCCCCTGTAATAACCGGAAAGGGCCAGATACATGGAAAGCAGGGAAATCAAAATCACGGATGCCCCGATCAGGCATCCCTTCACTACAGCTCTCTTACTCATATCAATCGTTATTCTTCAAATCCGTCGCGTCAAACGCCTCGCTGATGGGCGCACCTGCGGGAACCATGGGAAACACCTTGTCATCCTCCGGAATAATGCACTCGATGACCACGGGCTTTTTAAGGCTGACAGCGGTTTTCAGGGCATCCGCGACCTCCTCCTTTTTCGTAACCCGGATCGCTTCGCAGCCGAGTCCCTTTGCCACCATACAGAAGTCAACACTGTCGCTCAGCACGGTCTGGGAATAGCGCTTTTCGTAGAACAGGGTCTGCCACTGTCTTACCATTCCCAGAACATGGTTATTGATCACTACCTGGATAATCGGGATCTGGTAGCGGCTGGCGGTAGCCAGCTCATTCATATTCATCCGAAAGCAGCCGTCCCCCGCAATATTGATACATACCTTGTCAGGCATTCCCGTTTTCGCCCCGATACATGCCCCAAGTCCGTAACCCATGGTTCCGAGTCCTCCCGACGAGAGAAAGGTTCTGGGGCTGGAATACTTATAATACTGGGCCGCCCACATCTGATGCTGTCCTACATCCGTGGTAATGATGGCGCTGCCCCCGGTTATCCGGTCGATCTCTTCCATGACATAGGGACAGGATAACCCCTCGGGATCATAATTCAGAGGATATTTTTCCTTTAACTCCTTTATATGCGAGATCCACTCCGGATGTTCCATTTTGGGCAGCTCTTTATTCAGAATCTGAAGAATTTCCTTCAGATCTCCCACCACACTGGCATCCGAACGGATATTTTTGTTGATCTCCGCCGCATCGATATCGATATGGAGCACCTTTGCTCCTGACGCGAATCTGGACGCGTTTCCCACGACACGGTCCGAGAACCTTGCACCCAGGGCGATCAGAAGGTCGCAGCTGTTGACTCCGAAATTGGAAGCCTTTGTTCCGTGCATGCCGATCATGCCGGTATAATATTCGCTGTGCCCGTCCATAACGCCCTTTCCCATGAGGGTGTCGCACACCGGAGCGTCAATCCTCTCCGACAGCTCCCGAACCTCCCTGGAAGCGCCTGAGATCACGGCCCCGCCGCCCACATAAATATACGGCTTCTCGGATGCCCTGATCAGCTCAGATGCCCTTTCGATATCCTCCCTGGTATATTTCCCCGTCTTCTTCGCAGATTCCGGTTCTTTCCTCTCGTATTCACAGGTATTTGCCGTCACATCCTTGGTGATATCCACAAGCACCGGACCGGGCCTGCCGTCCCTTGCGATGGAAAAGGCCCTGCGCAGAGTATCCGCCAGAATGGACACGTCCTTCACGATATAACCGTGCTTGGTGATAGGCATGGTCACGCCTGCAATATCCACCTCCTGAAAGGAATCCTTTCCCAGAAGGGGAAGATTAACATTACAGGTGATTGCCACCATGGGAACGGAATCCATATAGGCCGTGGCAATTCCCGTCACCAGGTTCGTGGCACCCGGCCCGCTGGTGGCAAGGCAGACGCCCACCCTGCCGGTAGCTCTCGCATATCCGTCCGCCGCATGGGCTGCCCCCTGCTCATGGGATGTGAGAATATGCCGGATCTCGTCACTGTGCTTATATAACGCATCATATACGTTTAAAATAGTTCCTCCCGGATATCCGAAAACAGTATCTACTCCCTGTTCCTTCAAACATTCTACAACAATTTCCGCACCTGTCAGCTGCATAACACTCTCCTCCCGCACCTGTTTTCTACTTTCCCGAAAATCCCGACGGGATTTCCAGAATAGCGCCTCTGTTACCGCTTGTTACCAGCTCTCTGTATCTGGAAAGATAGCCTCCCAAAACCCTGGGCTCCCTGGGCTGCCATTTTGCCCGCCTTGCCGCCAGCTCCTCATCCGAAACCTTCACATCAAGCTTCATTTCAGGGATATTGATACTGATGATATCGCCCTCCTCCACCAGAGCGATAGGGCCTCCCACTGCCGCCTCCGGGGAAACATGTCCGATGGACGCGCCTCTCGAGGCACCGGAGAAACGTCCGTCCGTGATGAGGGCCACGCTGGATCCGAGCCCCATTCCCGCAATGGCCGAGGTGGGATTTAACATCTCGCGCATTCCCGGTCCTCCCTTTGGTCCTTCATACCGGATCACCACCACGTCACCCGCCATGATTTTTCCGCACTTGATGGCCTCGATAGCGTCCTCCTCACAGTCAAAGACTCTCGCCGGTCCTTCATGCACCATCATCTCCTCCACTACGGCGGAGCGCTTCACCACGCTGCCGTCAGGAGCCAGATTCCCTTTGAGAACCGCAAGGCCTCCCGTGGGTGAATAAGGATTGTCAAGAGGCCGTATGACCTCGGGATTCTTGTTAACCGCACCCTCTATGCTCTCGCCTATGGTCTTTCCGGAAACAGTCAGGCAGTCCAGATTCAGAAGACCGTCATCCGCAAGCTGCTTCATCACCGCATACACGCCTCCGGCCTCGTTCAGATCCTCCATGTAGGTAGGGCCTGCCGGTGCCAGATGGCACAGATTCGGGGTTTTTGCGCTGATTTCGTTGGCAAAGGCGATGTCGAAGTCAAAACCGATCTCATGGGCGATGGCGGGAAGATGCAGCATGGAATTGGTGGAGCATCCAAGAGCCATATCCACGGTAAGCGCATTCAAAACAGCATCCTTTGTCATGATGTCCCTGGGACAGATGTTCTTCCGGTACAGCTCCATCACCGCCATCCCCGCATGCTTTGCAAGCTTGATCCTCTCGGAATAGACTGCGGGAATCGTTCCGTTTCCTTCAAGACCCATCCCGAGAGCCTCCGTGAGACAGTTCATGGAATTTGCCGTATACATGCCCGAACAGGAGCCGCAGGTAGGGCATACCTTTTCTTCGAATTCCCTTACCTCCTCCTCCGTCATAGTTCCCGCCGCATGGGAACCTACCGCCTCAAACATGGAGGACAGACTTCTCTTCTGCCCCTTTACCCGTCCGGCAAGCATGGGACCTCCGGACACGAACACGGTGGGCACATTGATCCTTGCCGCCGCCATCAGGAGCCCCGGCACATTTTTGTCACAGTTTGGAACCATCACAAGAGCGTCAAACTGATGGGCCAGAGCCATACACTCCGTGGAATCCGCAATCAGATCCCTCGTGACAAGAGAGTATTTCATCCCCACATGGCCCATGGCGATTCCGTCACAGACCGCTATGGCGGGAAAAACCACCGGCACGCCGCCCGCCTGGGCTACTCCAAGCTTTACAGCCTCCACAATTTTATCAAGATTCATATGTCCCGGCACAATCTCATTGTAGGAGCTTACAATGCCCACCATGGGCTTTTCCATTTCCTCCCGGGTAAATCCAAGGGCATTGAACAGGCTTCTGTGGGGAGCCTGCTGCATACCGCTCTTAACATGATCACTTCTCATTTTCTTACTCCTTCCTACCGTTTTTTGTATAAAACAAAACTCTTGTTTTCATAAACCGGTTCCATGGCTTCCTCCATATAATCCCATGGAATCGTGTCGTAATAATGATAAAATTCCCAGACCATCTCGTCAAAATCCGGATCCGTCATTCTTTTGTCGAGAAGCACAAGATCCGCTCCCTCAATCTGCGTATTCTCACAGGTAATCCCGAACAGAAACCGGATGAGATACTGCTGGGTGCAGTCCGTCACGCACAGCGTCATTTCCTCGTCAATGCCGCTTTTTGTAAGTGCGTCCTGAATCTCATATTCCCGCATACTGTACTGATTCTGATAGCCCTTAAAGCCAAAGGAAAAAAAGGCAATCTGCACGGAGATCACAAATCCGGCTATAACCACGGCTCTTTTTCCTGACTGCTGCAGGAGAAAAACGCAAAGCAGGGCCAGCACCGCGCCGCCATAGGAAAATACCCGATAATAGGGGAGCGCGCACTGTAAAATCAGAAACACGGGAGTCGCCACGATCTCAAAAAGCAGGAAAAGCGGAAGAAACAGCGTATCCCCTTCCCGCTCTCTCATTCCCTTTATGATCCGTACAAGAAGGAAGGCCGCGCCCAGGATAAAGAGCGCCGCAATGATCAGGGAAAAGCCATCATAATACCAGTTGAACAATGACAGCAGCCATTCTCCAAACCGCTTCATAAAGCCCCTGCGCTCCACACTCTGGATATACGGTGTCGCCAGCATATAGGAAATCCCCGTGCTGACCGCCGAAAAAGGAGCTTTCAGGATAACCTCCACGTGTCCCATCCCGAAAAACCTTCCGCCCTCCTCCTTTACCAGTAAATTGGAGCCGATGGCAAGCCACAGGACACCGTACAGAGCCAGAGACAAAAACGCCGCCGCAAGGGAGGCTGCAACCAGCTTCCGGAGTCTGCGGATGAATCCGCACCTGTAAAGCTTTTTCTTTTCCTCCTCCGCCTGTGCAATCCCCCGGTACAGGAGAAAGACTCCTCCTGCAAAGCAGACCGCAAGAACCCAGTACACATCGCTGGTAAGGGTATAGAGCCCCAGCACAAGGCAGAGCGAAAAAATAATATAGTCAATTCTTCTGTCCATCTGCCTGCCGCAGATCCGGGACAGACACAGAACCGCCGCGAGAAAGCAGGTAATCCCCAGGGTATAGCCCCTCCCCTGTACCGCAAGCTGGTTTACCAGATTCATGGACAGGTAGAGCATTACCGCGGTCAGGGAAAGGCCCCGTCTCAGATAACGCCTTCCGATGCCGAACAAAAGCACGGGATTTGCAAGGGCGCACAGAAAGCTCACTCCCCGAAGGCCGATGTAGGGGTTTCCCAGATAATCCAAAAAACCCGACAAAACGGAATATCCCACGTGATTGTTTGGCAGCGGCCAGTGAATCGCCGCATAAACCGGCCCTCTGCTGATAAAATAGTAATAGGTGTAGAGCTCGTCATACCAGGGGGTCAGGGCAAACATCCGGTAGAGATAATATCCCGCAAGACACGCCATCAGCAGGAAAAATCCGGCCTTCTCAGGATCTTTTTTTATCCGCATCAATCTATCTGATTTCATCTGCCAGCAAATCACCCATTTCCCTGCAGCCTACCAGCGTACATCCCGCCGCATCGCCGCCCTTTGGCATAATATCCGAGGTCCGGTACCCTTTGTTCAGAATCACCTTGACAGCCTGCTCCACTGCGTCAGCCTCCCTGTCAAGATCAAAGGAATATCGCAGCATCATAGCCGCCGAGAGAATTGTCGCAATGGGGTTTGCCAGATTTTTACCGGCAATGTCCGGAGCCGAGCCATGGCTTGGCTCATACAGACCAAATTTACTGTCATTTAAGGAAGCGCTTGCCAGCATGCCGATGGAACCGGTTACCATGCTTGCCTCGTCGGACAGAATGTCTCCGAACATGTTTTCCGTCAGGATCACGTCAAACTGCGCAGGATCCTTCACCAGCTGCATGGCGCAGTTATCCACCAGCATATGCTCCAGGGCAACGTCCGGATAGTCCTTTGCCACTTCCTCCACCACGTTTCTCCAAAGCCTTGAGGAATCAAGCACGTTGGCCTTGTCAACGCTTGTCACCTTTCCCCTGCGCTTTTGAGCCACCTCGAAGCCCTTGACCGCAATCCTTCTGATTTCATTCTCGTCATAGGTGAGAGTGTCTATGGCCTTGCGCACGCCGTTTTCCTCCACGGTGCGTCTCTCTCCAAAATAAAGCCCTCCCGTGAGCTCCCGCATGATCAGCATGTCAAAGCCGCTGTCGCTGATCTCCTTTTTCAGAGGACAGGCATCCGCAAGCTCCTGATATAGTACCGCGGGGCGCAGGTTTGCAAAAAGGCCCAGCTCCTTGCGGATCTTCAGAAGACCTGCCTCAGGCCGCCTATCCGGCGGGAGCTGATACCAGGGCGAGGTGGTGGTGTTCCCTCCGATAGAGCCCATGAGAACCGCATCCGCCGCTTTTGCGTCCGCAATCGTCTCGTCGGTGAGCGGCACCCCATGCACATCAATGGACGCTCCTCCCATCAGAAGATCCTTATAAACAATTTCATGACCATAGACAGAAGCCAGTTGGTTCAGAATCTTTTTTGCCTCCGCCACGATCTCCGGTCCGATTCCGTCTCCCGGAATACAGGCAATATTGAGTCTCATAGCCAGTTCCTCCTGAAAATATTATTTTATGCTAAAATAAGGCGCTCAAGGGCGCCTTATCTCCAAACATAATCCACTATTGTGCATCTGCTTTCTCTACTTGTGCAATGGCAGATTTCTGCATAGGAATACGGCAGTTTTTATTGTTACCAAACTCTACGATCACGTCATCATCCGTAATGTCAATGACCGTTCCATAAAAACCGCTGCTTGTCAGAACGCAGTCTCCGATCTCCAAGGTGGACAGCATAGCTGCCATTTTCTTCTGTTCCTTCTTCTGGGGCCTGATCATTATAAAATACATGAATCCGAAAATAAGAACCAGATAGATTATCATAATGATGCCACCGCCGGCCGCTGATCCCGTGGCAGCCGCATCCGCCGCTAATAAGATACCCATTAAATTTCCTCCTGAATAAAATGATCTGGCATAAAAACCAGTCTATTGAATATAATACACAATTCACCTGTCAAAAACAAGCCTTTTCTGAATTATTATTCCGTCTGCATGCCTTCCAGCTTCCTTTTCTTATATGCCGCAAAATCTCCCGCATCAAGAGCGTCCCTGATTTCCGTCATCATTGTATTATAAAAATACAGATTATGCAATACGCAAAGACGCATTCCCAGCATCTCCCTTGCCTTAAGCAGATGCCGGATGTAAGCCCTGGAATACCGCCTGCAGGCAGGACACCGGCATCCCTCCTCGACAGGACGCTGATCCAGCTCATATTTGGCGTTGAAAAGATTGATCTTTCCGCTGTTCGTGTACAGGTGTCCGTGTCTTCCGTTTCTGGAAGGATACACACAGTCAAAGAAATCAACGCCCCTCTCCACCCCTTCCAGAATATTGGCCGGAGTTCCCACGCCCATCAGATAAGTGGGCTTATCCGCCGGAAGATACGGCACCGTCTCCTCCAGAACATGATACATTTCCTCATGAGTTTCTCCCACCGCAAGCCCCCCGATGGCATATCCGGAAAGGTCAAGCTCCGCAATCTGTCTGGCATGGGCTTTCCGGATATCGTCAAAAATCGCTCCCTGATTGATTCCGAACAGCAGCTGGCCGGGATTAATTGTATCCTCAAGGGAATTGAGACGCTCCATTTCCGCCTTACAGCGGACCAGCCATCTTGCCGTTCTGTCCACGGAGGCCTGTACATAGGCTCTGTCCGCACGGCTGGAAGGACACTCGTCAAAGGCCATTGCAATGGTGGAGGCAAGATTGGACTGGATCCTCATGCTCTCCTCCGGTCCCATAAAGATTTTACGTCCGTCAATATGGGAATTAAAGTAGACTCCTTCCTCTTTAATCCGGCGCATTCCCGCCAGGGAAAACACCTGAAAACCCCCGGAATCCGTGAGAATCGGCCTGTCCCATGACATAAACCTGTGAAGCCCTCCCAGCTTCTTTATCACCTCGTCTCCTGTTCTGACATGCAGATGATAGGTGTTTGAAAGCTCCACCTGCGTCCCGATCTCTTCCAGATCCTGGGTGGAAACGGCTCCCTTGATGGCGGCAGCAGTTCCCACATTCATGAAAACCGGAGTCTGAATGACTCCGTGGACGGTAGTAAGCTCCGCCCGCTTAGCTCTTCCTTCTTTTTTTAGTATGCGATACATGGCTTCTCCTTTTTGTACAATGTACTAATGATAGCACAAATATGTTTTTTGTAAACTGTTTAGCCGGTAATTTCTTGCTAAGGCACACATTTTCCGCTATAATCAGGTTCAATATATTATTTGTGAAAGGAAGATCATTATTATGGCGGGCTCCACATTTGGCACCTTATTTAAAATAACCACCTGGGGGGAATCCCACGGCAAAGCGCTGGGCGTCGTGATCGACGGCTGTCCCTCCGGCCTTTTCCTCTGCGAGCAGGATATTCAGAGCTTTCTTGACCGGAGAAAGCCGGGAAAAACCTCTATCTCAACGCCCCGGAAGGAGGATGATCTGGTGGAAATCCTGTCCGGGGTTTTCGAGGGAAAAACCACGGGCACGCCTATCTCCCTTCTTGTTGCCAATACCTCCCAGAAATCCTCGGACTACAGCGAGATCGCCTCTTACTACAGACCGGGACATGCGGATTTTACCTTTGATTCCAAATACGGCTTCCGTGATTACCGGGGCGGAGGCCGATCCTCCGGAAGGGAGACCATAGGCCGGGTGGCGGCAGGAGCCGTTGCCTCCAAAATCCTCAGGGAAATGGGTGTCACCCTGACTGCCTACACCAGCGCCATCGGCCCCGTCAGGGCAGATTTATCCCGTTTTGACCGGGAGGCGATCGCCGTCTCTCCTACCTGTATGCCTGACCGGGAGGCGGATAAAAGAGCCGCCGACTACCTTGCGCAGTGCATGAGGGATAAGGATTCATCCGGAGGCGTTGTGGAATGCGTCATAGAAGGTCTGCCTGCCGGCGTGGGAGATCCGGTGTTTGAAAAGCTGGATGCCGGTCTTGCCAAAGCCGTAATGTCCATCGGAGCGGTAAAAGCCGTGGAAATCGGAGACGGTTTTTGGGCGGCCTCTGCCAGAGGATCCGAGAATAACGATGCCTTTTATATGGAAGACGGAAAATTACGCAAAAAAACAAATCATTCCGGAGGGATTCTCGGCGGAATCAGCGACGGTTCTCCCATTCTTCTGCGCGCTTACATCAAACCCACTCCTTCCATCTTCCAAAAGCAGGAGACTGTGAGCCGCACCGGGGAAAACATAGAAATAGAGATAAAGGGACGACATGACCCCGTCATTGTTCCAAGAGCCGTGGTAGTGGTGGAGGCAATGGCAGCCCTCACGCTTCTCGATGCCTGTATGATCAACATGAGCGCCAGAATGGATTCTCTGACCGGCTTCTACTCCCGAAGCTGAAATCCGCAGATTCGTCGTTAGAGATCAAAAAAGAAACAGCTCCTGCCTTTTCGGGGACTGTTTCTTTTCTCTCATCTTCAGTTCAATACCGCATCCAGGGTATTCAGCAGATTCTCAATGTCGATGGGCTTTGCAATATGACCGTTCATTCCGTTCTTTAACGCTTCCTGCTTATCCTCCTCAAAGGCATTGGCCGTCATTGCCAGGATCGGTATGGATGCCAGCTTCTCGTTTTCCAGGCTGCGGATCTGCCTTGCCGCCTCATAGCCGTTCATCACCGGCATCTGCACATCCATGAGCACCAGCTGATAATAGCCCGGCTCCGAGCTCCCAAGCATATCCACAGCGGTCTTCCCGTTTCCGGCAACCTCTGTACTGAATCCCGCATCTCCCAGAATCGCCACGGCAATTTCCTGATTCAGCTCGTTATCCTCCGCCAGCAGAATGCGTCCCTCTCGGAGCTTTGATGCCTTTGCGCCCGTCTCTTCCTCTCTCTCTTCCTTCTCATTATTCATAATGGAATACAGACAGCTTCTCAGCTCTGACAGAAACAGCGGCTTGCTGCAAAATGCCGCGACACCGGCCTCTCTTGCCTCCTCCTCGATATCGGACCAGTCGTAGGCGGTAAGGACGATAACCGGTCCCCTGCCTCCTGTCTCCTTACGGATTCTCCGGGCAACCTCGACACCGTTCATATCGGGAAGAAGCCAGTCAATAATATATACACCGTAATTGTCTTCTCTCATGGCCGCCTGACGCGTGCGCAGCACGGCCTCTTTGCCGGACAATGTCCATTCCGCCCGCATTCCCAGCTGTCCAAGCATATAAGATACGCTGTCACAGGAGTTAAAGTCGTCATCCACCACCAATGCTCTGCAGTCCTTGAGCTCAGGGATGTCCTTAAGCTCCTGCGCCCCGGAGCTTAAGCGGAACATAAGGGATACCTTAAACTCAGTCCCCTTCCCGAGCGTACTCTTCACCTCAATCGTACCGTTCATCATATCCACGATATTCTTGGTAATCGCCATTCCAAGGCCCGTCCCCGGAATTCCGCTGATCGTGGTGCTCTTCTCCCGCTCAAATGGCTCAAAAATATGTTCCACGAACTCCTGGCTCATGCCAATGCCATTATCCCGGATAAGGAACTCATAATTTCCGTAGCCCTCCGGAGCATCGGGTTTTTCCGTGATCCGCATGCTTACCGTTCCGCCCGCACCCGTATATTTCACGGAATTGCCAAGAAGATTTAAAAGCAGCTGGTTCAGACGCAGCTTGTCGCAGTAAATCTCCTCGTCCACCACATCCACGGCATCCATATACAGCTCAAGCTGCTTTGCGTGAATATCCGCCTGCAGAATATTTTTAAGGCCGTGCAGAATATCCGGCAGACTGCAAGGCTTCTCGTCCAGATGAATCTTACCGCTCTCAATACGGCTCATATCAAGAACATCATTGATCAGACTCAGCAGATGATTTCCGGACGACATAATCTTGCCCAGATACTCCTCAACCTGGTCTTTGCGGTCAATATGGCTGATGGCAAGCGACGTGAATCCCACAATGGCGTTCATGGGAGTCCGGATGTCATGAGACATATTGGAAAGGAAGATACTCTTTGCCTTGTTAGCCCTGTTGGCCTGCATGAGAGCGTCCTCCAGCAGACTCTTTTTCTCCATCTCGCTCCGGATCTCGTCGTCCACACTCCTGAAGCCGATAACAACACCAAAATCTCCGTTCCAGGTTCCCGTGCGCACGATCTTTACCTGAAAATACTTGATGCCGCTTGTTTTTACCGCACGGTAATTCATATAGGATACCCTTTTTTCAGACAGCTCCTTTTTCAGCTCGTCCGTACAGGAAATCCTGAGAAGAGCCTCCCGGTCCTCCTCATATACAAAATTATTTATGTAAAATTCCATACTTTCCTTCAGCGATATCTGACCGTTGAAATCAAAGTGAAACAGCTCTTCCTTGTCATCATCACTGCGGATCGGGAATCCAAGTCCCGTCTCAAGATCAAAGAAACAGATAAAGCTGTAGTCAATTCCCAGCGCCTGGATCAGCTCCATCTGCCGTCTTTCATTCCTCTTTTCCTGAAGCTTCTGCTCCGTGCAGTCCAGAAGGAAACGCTGGTAGACCAGCTCTCCGTTTTCCTGAAGAAGCTTGATATTTCCCATTATATGAAGTATTTCTCCGTCCCTGTGCTGGACCCGGTACTCCACACTCACGCTGTCCCCCGCCTTTTTTAATTCCCGGATAGCTTCCGTCAGCTTTTCCTTATCCTCTTCCAGCACTGAGGAAGCGACCAGATCAAAGCCTCCGTCCATCAACTCATCCCGGGATTCATAACCCAGAATTTTGAGGGCAGCCCTGTTTATACTTAGCAGCTTTCGTCCGTCCAGAGTATGGCGCATAACACCGCAGTCAAGATTCGTGAATATTGTCTCCAGGGAGATATTCTTTTGTACAATCTCCTGTTCATATTCCCGTTCCTTTGTCACATCAATGGCAACTCCCACCGTTCCCATAACACTCCCGTCAATATCATACAGGGGCGATTTATAAGTGGTCAGCAGCTTCATCCCGTCTCCGGCCTTAACCTTTTCCTCGGAAACGAAGGTCTGCCTGGTCTGCATAACCTGGTTTTCCGACTCGATACAGGCAGGATCATCCTGCTCCACATCCCAGATATATGCATGCCCCCGTCCCTCTACCTGTTCCTTGGTCTTGCCCACGGTAAGGCAGAAGCTGTCATTTACCTTCTCATGGATCCCGTTCTTGTCCTTATACCAGATCAAATTGGGGACATTATTAATAGTGGCCTCCAGATAATGACTGGTCTGCCAGTAGTCCTTGCTCATCTTACAGGTTTGCTGCCACCTCAGAAAACGAAACCTTATCTCCTCCCCGGTCAGGGGAAGATTCCAGATATCACTGACCTTCTGCAGGCCGTCCGCAATCGCTCCTGTCTGATCCTTATTGGCAAAGAGAATCAGCTGAGCCTCCTTCCTCATTCCGGCACAGAGAATCCGCATCGCTTCCTTTTCATCCATATCCTGAAGATCCGCAAAAATCACATCTGCCTTTGCCGCAAGCTCTGTCTCCGGACTGTCGCTTTCCATAAATTCATGCGTAAAATGTTCAAGCGCCGGCATCTTTTTTATCTCTTCAAAGACCGCATGATGATGCCCCATCAGATAAAAACGGATATGACAATGATACATGTCTGTTTCTCCCTTATGTTGAAAATATTGTTGACTGCCAGATTGTTTGTAACAACAACAAATTCTTCATGCTCTGGTTGCCATAGACAAATGTATTATACTAAAAAGAATCTGCGGTGTAAACCCTTTCCTCCCCAAAAACGCCGCTGATCCGTGAAAAACAGCCTTTCGTCAAAAGTCACAAAAAAAAGACGACATACTGCACAAACCCGAAGTTTGCCGCAGCATGCCGCTGTCTGTAATTTCGTTATTTTTCTGCCGATTTGCTACTTTTTGCCGCTTATTTTGTGGAAAATAATACAATTAGGCTGGTCTACCTTCATTTCGCTTCCGTTCATGACGATAATCTTCTTTTCCATATCCACATTGAAAAACGTCATGGTATCGCTCTCATGATTCAGGGAAACAAGATGTCTGTTGTCCGGAAACAGTATGGCATCCTTGGGATAATCGCCACTGATGGGAAGACACAGAATCTTGGTGAGAAGCCCGCTTTCCGGATCAATTGAATAAAGCGTGACACTGTTATCTCCCGCATTGGAACTGCACAGGTATTTAAAATCCTCTGAAATATTCAATGCGCTGGCTGCCGAGCCCCCCGCATGATAATCATTCAGAGTGGATATGGTCTGAATTTTTTCAAATTCAGGACTGCCGTGCTTCTCCTCGATAAAATAGTGGTATACGTCAATATAATTCTTCAGCTCATGCACAATATACATGTACTCTCCGTTCTTGGAGAATTTCAGATGTCTCGGTGCAGACTCCTGCTCGCTTCTGATAATGTCAACCTGACGGAGCTTTCCCGTGGTGTGGTTGAGCCCGTAAATCACCACATGGTCCATTCCCAGGTCTGCCGCACAGAGAAACTTGTTATCCCTTGTCATCTTGACACAGTTGATATGCGGACGGAAGTTGCGTTCCGCAATGCTTCCAAGACCCTTATGGAAAATCTCGTCCGTAATCTCCCCGATAGAGCCGTCCTCATTTACCCGAAGGGCCGTCAGCTTGGCATCGTGATACCCTGCCACAAAGAGAAACTTGTCCTCATAGTCCGTGGACAGGTAACATCCTCTCATTCCGTTAATGGATGCATGGTTTAAAACCTTAAGACCGCCGTCCGGCAGAATCTCATAGGATTCCACTCCGAAATCCGTGATGGAATACAGAAACTTCTCATTGTGCGATACCGTTACGTAGGAAGAGTTGGTGATCTCCACCTGATCCTTCTCGGTAAATCTTCCGTTTTCCATATCCACGTCGTAAATACGGATACCGTAGCTGCTTTTGTTCTGGGAGGTATAAGTAGATACGTATGCAACATATTTGTCCTTATTCATTGTTCTATCCTTCCTCACATTTCTAAAACATAAAAAACTGCTCAGCTACAGTATAACACAAGCTTGAAAACTTGTTAAGCTTGAAATCCTGTTAAATTTTATTTCTTCTTATTTTCAAGAATGCTGTACACAAGGCAGCCTCCC
>CAJUIO010000020.1:0-17394 GCA_910586025.1 uncultured Lachnospiraceae bacterium | reverse complement strand
ACACGGCTCTGAATAAATATCATATTGACATTCTGAAATTTATCTGTATAATTAGTGCTTGTAGCTGTTTAGTGTTAGTAAACTTTTAGTTTATTATTGCTTCATTACCGAAAACTGCGGCAGATGCCGCAGCCTCACAGAAAGGTATGATCCTTATGAAGATTGGCAACAAAATAAAAGCCCTTCGGATTCAGAAAAACCTGACCCAGGAGGAGCTTGCGGACAGATGTGAGCTTTCAAAGGGATTTATCTCACAGCTGGAAAGAGATCTGACCTCCCCCTCCATCGCCACCCTGATTGACATTCTCCAATGTCTGGGAACGGATCTCAGGGAGTTCTTCAACGATACGGTTGAGGAGCAGATCGCTTTTCATGAGACGGATTACTTTGAAAAGATAGATGAAGAACTGAAAAACAAGGTGGAATGGATCATCCCCAACGCCCAGAAGAACATGATGGAGCCCATAAGGCTTACGCTCTCGCCCGGAGGCTCCACCTATCCGGATAACCCCCATGAGGGAGAAGAGTTCGGCTATGTGCTCTCCGGAAGCATCCGCCTTATTCTCGGGAAACGCACCATCAAGGTAAAGAAAGGGGAATCCTTTTATTTTACAGCAAATACCACGCATTATATAAAGGCCAGTGAAAAGTCGGGGGCCGTGCTCATCTGGGTCAGCACCCCGCCCAGTTTCTGACACGTTACAGACGCAGGAGGGTTTACCTATGAACAGAATTTTAATTGACTTACAGCACATCACCAAGTCCTTTGACGGCCAGATGGTTCTGGATGATCTGAATCTTTACATCCGTGAAAATGAGTTTCTCACGCTTCTCGGACCAAGCGGCTGCGGTAAAACCACTACTCTGCGCATTCTGGGAGGCTTTGAGACTCCGGATCAGGGAAAAGTAATCTTCGATGACAGGGATATCACGAATCTGCCTCCAAACAAACGGCAGCTGAACACCGTGTTTCAAAAATACGCCCTGTTCACGCATATGACCATAGCCGAGAACATTGCCTTCGGACTGAAGATCAGGAATAAGAGCAAGGCCTACATCGAGGACAAAATCAAGTATGCCTTAAAGCTGGTAAATCTTGAGGGCTTTGAAAAACGAAGTCCGGATTCCTTAAGCGGCGGCCAGCAGCAGAGGATCGCCATCGCCAGAGCCATCGTGAACGAGCCGAAGGTTCTGCTTCTTGATGAGCCGTTAGGAGCCCTTGACCTTAAGCTCCGGCAGGATATGCAGTATGAGCTGATCCGCCTGAAAAACGAGCTTGGGATCACCTTTATCTATGTGACGCATGACCAGGAGGAGGCCCTTACCATGTCGGACACCATCGTGGTTATGAACCAGGGCTATATCCAGCAGATCGGTTCCCCGGAAAAGATCTACAACGAGCCGGAAAACGCTTTTGTCGCCGATTTTATCGGAGACAGCAACATTATCGGAGCCACCATGATTCAGGATAAGCTGGTTGAGATCCTGGGCATCCGGTTCCCCTGTGTGGATACCGGATTTGGAACAGACAGGCCGGTGGATGCCGTGATCCGTCCGGAGGACGTGATCCTCTCCTCTCCGGACAAGGGACGAATGGAGGGCGTGGTAACACATCTGATTTTTAAGGGCGTTCATTATGAGATGGAAGTGACCGCTAACGGCTATGAATGGCTGGTTCACTCCACAGGCATGTTTCCCGTGGGGACCAGAGTCGGGCTTGACGTGGATCCCTTCAATATCCAGATTATGAACAAGCCAGCTTCCGAGGACGAGGAGGCCGTAAAGACAGATGAATAAGACAAAGTATAAACTGCTGGGCACCCCGTACTTTATCTGGTCCGCCATTTTTATCGTGGTTCCCCTTGGCATGGTATTTTATTACGGCCTCACGGACAGAAGCGGCACCTTCACTTTGGAAAACTTAATATCCGTCACCACGCCGGAGCACAGCAAGGCCTTGGGACTGGCGCTTTTGCTCTCCTTTGCCGCAACACTGATCTGTCTGCTGCTGGCTTACCCCCTTTCCATGATCCTGAACGGGATGAAGGTAAACCAGCACAGCTTTATTGTGCTGATCTTCATCCTTCCCATGTGGATGAATTTCCTGCTGCGGACCATGGCATGGCAGACGCTTCTGGAAAAAACGGGAGTGATCAACAGCATCCTCTCCTTCCTTGGGCTGCCGCCCCTTGCCATCATCAACACCCCTTATGCGATCATCCTCGGCATGGTATACAATTTTCTGCCCTTTATGGTGCTGCCCATTTATAATTCCTTATCCAAGATTGATCCCAACGTAATCCATGCGGCCAGGGATCTGGGTGCCGGAGGATTGCAGGTCTTTTTCAAGATCACACTGCCGCTTACGGTTCCCGGGATCATAAGCGGAATTACCATGGTTTTCATCCCTGCCCTCACCACATTTGTGATCAGCAATCTCCTTGGAGGCAGCAAGGTTCTGCTCATAGGAAACGTGGTGGAACAGGAATTTACCCAGGCCTCCAACTGGCACCTTGGCAGCGGCCTCTCCATCGTTCTTATGCTGTTTATCCTCGTAAACATGGTTATCACGGCTGTCTTTGACAGGGAAGGGGAGGGCTCCGTGCTATGAAAAATGCGGCGAAAAAATTTTATGTTTTCCTGATTTTTGTTTTTTTGTATGCTCCCATCGTGACACTGATGGTTCTCTCCTTCAATGCGAGCAAGACCCGGTCAAAATGGGGCGGCTTTACGCTGAAATGGTATCAGGCGCTTTTCGGCAACAGAGATATCCTGCAGGCCCTTTTCAACACCCTGATGATTGCTCTGATGGCCTCCCTTGTGGCGACGGTGGTGGGAACGATGACCTGTATTGCCATAGAAAATATGAAGAAACGAACCCGAACCCTCATTATGGGAATCACCAATATTCCCATGCTGAATGCGGATATCGTTACCGGGATTTCCCTGATGCTGCTCTTCATCAGCCTGGGACTCAAATTCGGACTGGGAACCATCCTGCTCTCCCACATTACCTTCAGCATCCCCTATGTGGTGCTCAGCGTCATGCCCCGGATGAAGCAGCTGAATCCCAGTACATATGAGGCGGCCCTGGATCTGGGTGCCGGCCCTGTTTACGGGTTTTTCAAGGTGGTTTTTCCGGAGCTGCTTCCGGGGATTCTCTCCGGCTTTCTCATGGCCTTCACCATGTCGCTGGATGACTTTATCATCACCCACTTTACCAAGGGAGCCGGTGTGGACACCTTATCCACCAAAATATATACGGAAGTGAGAAAGGGAATCAAGCCCGAAATGTATGCTCTCTCCACCCTTATCTTTATCACGGTGCTGATTCTTCTGCTGCTGGTAAACAGGGCTCCTTCCGGACAGAAAGAAATGAAAGGAGTAAAATTATGAAAAAATTGAGTGCGGCATTTGCGGGATTTGCAGTCCTCTCCTGCCTTCTTGCCGGATGCGGCGGACAGGATGCTCAAAAAGGCGGCGAGGTCATCGTGTATAACTGGGGGGAATATATTGATCCCCAGACACTTGACATGTTCGAGGAGGAGACCGGCATCCGGGTGGTTTATGATGAGTTTGAGACCAACGAGATCATGTATCCCAAGGTGGAGGCCGGGGCCACTGCCTATGATGTGATCTGTCCCTCGGATTACATGATCCAGAAGATGATCGACAACGATCTTCTTGCGGAAATCAATTTTGACAACATTCCCAACCTGAAAAATATCGGGCAGCAGTATCTGGAGCAGTCCAGAGAGTTTGACCCGGAAAACAAATATTCCGTTCCCTACTGCTTCGGAACCGTTGGGATTCTCTACAACAAAACCATGGTGGACGAACCTGTTGACAGCTGGTCCGTCCTGTGGGATGAAAAATATGCGGACAATATCCTGATGCAGGATTCCGTGCGGGATGCCTTCATGGTTGCCCTAAAGCTGAACGGCGCTTCCATGAACACCCTGGACGAGGAGGAGCTGATCGCGGCCAGAGACGTGCTGATCGCACAAAAGCCGCTGGTACAGGCCTATGTGATTGATCAGGTAAGAGACAAGATGATCGGAGGGGAAGCCGCTCTTGGAGTAATCTATTCCGGAGAGGCCATCTACACCCAGAGGGAAAATCCCGATCTGGAATACGTGGTTCCCAGGGAGGGCACCAACGTGTGGATCGACTCCTGGGTCATCGCAAAAAACGCTCCCAACAAGGAGAATGCCGAAAAGTTCATCGACTTTATGTGCCGGGAGGATATTGCCCTTATGAATTTTGAGTATATCACCTACTCAACCCCCAACGTTGCGGCACAGGCCCTGATCGAGGAGGAGGACATCAGGAATTCCCAAATCGCCTTCCCCGACCTTAGCCAGTATGAAAATCTGGAAACCTTCCAGTATCTGGGAACCGACGGAGACGCCCGGTATAACGAGCTCTGGAAAGAGGTTAAATCGGAGTGATTTACTCTCTCACCTGTCCGTTTCCCCTGATCACATATTTATAGGAGGTAAGCTCCCGAAGCCCCATAGGCCCTCTGGCATGGAGCTTCTGGGTGCTGATTCCGATCTCCGCTCCAAATCCAAACTCAAACCCGTCCGTAAACCTGGTGGAAGCGTTTACATAAACACAGGCCGCATCCACCTGATCCAGAAACCTTCCTGCATTTTCCTCATTTTCCGTGATAATGGCCTCGGAATGCCTTGTATTATACCTGTTAATATGCGCCACGGCCTCCTCCAGAGAGGACACGGTCCTGACAGAGATAATATAGTCAAGATATTCCGTTCCATAATCCTCCTGTGTGGCAGGGATGCAGTCGATTATGCCCGTCGTCTGCTCGTCTCCCCGGATCTCCACATTTTTCTCTCTGAGCGCCTTCGCCAGCTCCGGCAAAAGCCGCTCCCTCACAGCCTCATGAACCACCAGGGATTCGCAGGCATTGCATACGCCGATTCTCTGTGTCTTTGCATTGAGAATAATGGATATGGCCTTATCCAGATCCGCATATTCGTCCACATAGATATGACAGTTTCCGGTCCCCGTCTCAATCACCGGTATCGTGCTGTTTTCCACCACGCTCCTGATCAGCCCGGCTCCGCCTC
The DNA here is from genome assembly GCA_910586025.1 of uncultured Lachnospiraceae bacterium. Classification (GTDB taxonomy): domain Bacteria; phylum Bacillota; class Clostridia; order Lachnospirales; family Lachnospiraceae; genus Suilimivivens. The sequence goes on along the minus strand of CAJUIO010000020.1, from coordinate 12,301 downwards.
TCGGAATCAAGACATCCACATACTGCTTCATCCGCATAAATTCCCGGGTAACGCTCCTGTCCGTATCCTCTATCAGAGAAATGGCATCCTCTGTTATCCCGGATGCGCCAAGCGCCCTTCTGATCACGTTGGTTATAACCGCATTGGAGGCGATGGCATCGCTTCCGCCCTTTAAAATCACGGCATTTCCGCTTTTGAAGCACAGCCCGAAGGCATCCGCCGTCACATTAGGCCGGGATTCATAAATAATTCCTATGACACCAAGGGGAACTGTCTTCTTTTCAATCACAAGACCGTTGGGACGGCTTATGGTCTCAAGAACCTTACCGACAGGATCGGGAAGCTGTCTGATCTGCAAAAGTCCCTCCGACATAGCTTCGATACGGCTGCGTGTGAGTCTCAGCCTGTCTAAAAGACCGCTGTTCATTCCCTTCTGTTCTCCTCTTTTCAGATCGCTCTCGTTTGCCGCAAGAATCTCATCCGCACCGGCTCTCAGCGCCGCAGCCACCGCTTCCAGCGCCGCATTTTTTTCTTCGGTCCTCAGTCCCTGTATCTCGTATTTTGCCCTGGCCGCATTACATCCAAGCTCTGTCAATGTTTTCACTCTTTTTCTCTCCCCGCCATTCTGATAATTTCTGTTTCCGTTACGATCATATCCACTCTCTCATCCTTTTCATCCACAGGCACGGCTTTTGCGATCTGGCAGTCAAAGGCCAGCCCCGCACTTGTAAGCTTCGGAAACTTATGTAAAAATCTGTCATAAAATCCTTTTCCATATCCCATCCGGCCAAGCTCTCTGTCATAAACCGAGCCGGGAAGCAGAAGAATGCAGTTTTTCTCCTCGTAAAGCCTGTGCGTAAACCTGTTTTCCTCATCCGCCTCCGGCTCCCGGATTCCCTGATAGCCCGGCCTCAGATCATCCAGGGAATGGATTTCATAGAATTCAATATCAAGCCCCTCCACCTTGGGCGCAAACACTCTCCTTCCGCCCTCGGACAGAAAAATCTCCTCCACCAGTCCCGTGGTCATCACCTCGCTGCGGTAATCCAGATAGACAAGCACAAGCTCCGCCTCCTGAAATTCCCGCTCCCTTTTTAGATTTTTCCAGATCCTCATACTCTTTGACAGCCGCTCGCTTGTCGTAAGACTGTCTCTGTATGCCAGATATTTGCTTCGTATGGCCTGTTTTCCCATGCTGTGCCCTCCATAGCTTCTCCTTTTGGTCTTCCGGTATTTTGAGTATGCAGTCTCATCTGCCGCTGTCCTGTCGTCCCAGAACTGCCAGGGCGACGGCCTCGGCTGCCCGTATTCCGTCCATGGCCGCGGAAGTAATTCCCCCGGCATAGCCTGCTCCCTCCCCACAGGGAAAGAGGCCTCTGATTCCTGACTGAAACGCCTCGTCCCTGAGGATACGGACCGGAGAGGAGGTTCTGCTCTCGATTCCCTCAATAAGCGCATTCCCGTCATCAAAGCCTTTTATCACTCTGCCAAACTGCTCCATCCCTTCCACAAAGCACTGATTCAGCTCATCCGGCAGGATCTCATGAACATTGGCAAAACGCCACCTTCCTTTCACACATGGCAAAAAATCATCCGGAATCCTTTCTCCCGGATTGGCCTCTCCCGTCACGGCTCGGCAAAAGTCCCCGTATCGCTCCACCGGTATCATTCCCTCTCCCACGGCAAACGCCCTTTCCTCCAGCCTTCTCTGAAACTCAATTCCCGCAAGGGGATGATCGCTTCCGTAGTCGTCGGGAGTGACGGAAACTATGATGGCGCTGTTCGCATTCCTGCCGTCACGGCCGCTGTAGCTCATTCCGTTTACGGCAAGCCGTCCGTCCTCCGAGGAGGCGTTGACTACATAGCCTCCGGGACACATGCAGAAGGAATAAACCCCTCTTCCTTTTTCCGATGAGGCGGCAAGCTTATAAGGGGCGCTTCCCAGGGCCTTCACGGTCTTTTGTCCATACTGGGAGAGATTGATCAGCTCCTGTGGATGCTCCACCCGCAGTCCCACCGCAAAAGGCTTTGCCTCCATCTGAAGCCCCAGGTCATACAGTACACGGAAAGTATCCCTTGCGCTGTGTCCGGGGGCCAGAACCACATATTCCGCCGGGATTCTTCTGTGCCCTCCCACGACAAGCGCTTTTATTCTGCCGTTCTCCACCTCAAAATCCGTCACCTTTGACCGGAAAAACACCTCCCCTCCCAGCGCAAGGATATGCTCTCTCATATTTCTTATGACCCTGGAGAGCACATCCGTTCCTATATGGGGCTTATGATCGTAAAGTATCTCAGGGGGAGCTCCCTCCTTTACCAGTATGGATAAAACCGCTTTATTTCTTCCGTACTTATCCTTTACCAGTGTATTCAGCTTTCCGTCGGAAAAGGTTCCCGCGCCTCCCTCCCCGAACTGAACGTTGGATTCCGTATCGAGCCTTCCTGTGCTGAAAAAATTTTCCACATCCAAACTGCGCTCCTCCACCGGTTTTCCTCTTTCCAGAAGGATGGGGCGAAATCCCGCCTCCGCCAGCATATAACCGCAGAAAAGTCCTGCCGGCCCCATCCCGACAATGACGGGGCGGATCTGTCCCTGATATCCGGATACCGGAAAGGAATATTTCTTTTCCGAAGAAACGGTTACCTGCTTTTTATCACAGCGCCTGTATATCTCCCGCTCGTTCTTTACTCTGACATCCACTATGTAGCTGAAGAACAGATCCGGTTTCTTTCTGGCATCCACGGAACGCCTGACGATCCTGATTTCTTCAATCCGGCCGGTTCCAAGAAGCCTTAGAACCTTTCGTTCCAGATCCTCCCCGGTATGCCCCACCGGAAGCCTTAACTGATTAATTCTCAGCATTCCTTTTTCCTCTCACTCACCTAAATTCTCCCTTGTGGAAGATCCTGCCGCATTTCTGCCGGCAATGTAACCGCTTGTCCAGGCCCACTGCAGATTGTAGCCGCCGCATTTTCCGTCCACATCCAAAAGCTCCCCGGCCAGATAAAGCCCCGGCTGCTTTACGGATTCCAGCTGCATATCCACCTGGGAAAAATCAATTCCTCCGGCACAGATCTGTGCGTTTTCCATACCGTTAGTGGAACAGACCGGCACCGTAAGCTCCAGAAAGCTGTCCATCAGCCTCCTGATCCTTGGATATCCCACGGCCTCCACTGTGTCCGCAGGCCTTAAGCCTTCTCTTTTTATGAGGGCAAGGTTAATCTTTTTGTTTGTCATCCCCAAAAGGAACTCCTCCAGGGGCGCTTTTCTCATCATCTCAAAACGATTTCGAACTATGTAATCAAAGGCAGTCCTCTCATAATCAGGGAAAAAATTTATCTTTACGGATACGTCCCGTCCATCCAAAAGCGCATAGGCTGCCGTCCGGCTGAACTGAAAGACAGGAATTCCTGAAATCCCATATTCCGTAAACTGAACCTCCCCACTTTCCGCACACACGAATGCACCATCCACGCACAGGGAAACCTCGGCGGCGGCCCTCACGCCCGCCATTGCCTTTATAAAGGGTTCCCCGCACCGGAGCTGAACCAGTCCGGGCACCGGCTTATGCAGTCTGTGGCCAAACTGCTCTGCCAGGGCAAAGCCGCCAAGGCCTTCTTTCCTCTTATGGGAGGCGGGACCTCCCGCACACAGAATCAGTCTGTCAACAAAAAAAACTCTGCCGTTTCCCTGTATGCGGAATTGTCCCTTCTCCCGGACATAGGAGGCTTTCTCGATTTCCGTTTCCGTGACCGCCTCTATCCGTCTCTCCCCAAAAAGCCTCCTGAATATGTCAAGCACTGTGGAGGCCTGCTCCGAATAAGGATACAGATAGCCGTTTTTATTCCGAACCATCATTCCGTTACTCTCAAAAAAGCTGATGGTGTCATAGGGGGAAAACAGGGAAAAAAGCCTTCTCAGCTTTTTTCTGTCGTCACAATAATACTGTTCCATATGAAAGGTAAGATTGCTGATATTGCATTTCCCGTTTCCGGTTGCCAGGATTTTTTTCCCGATTCTTTCATTCCGCTCAAAGACAATCACTTCCGCACCGTAATCCGCCGCGGTAACCGCCGCCATCATTCCGGATGCACCCGCCCCCACGATTCCAACCTTCATATCGATACCACCCCTAACTGGAATAGGATTCCAGAAAATTATAAAGCTCATTCTCGGTTTCTATATATTTCATCAGCATGATTTCATCCTGAAGAGACTGGGGAAGAGCTTCCATCCGGATCCCGGTGTTCATATACATATGGGTAAGCGTCCTGTCATACACAACCACATAATGATTTTCATTCAGAAGAAAATACCCCTCTTCCTTTTCATAGCTCTTCCTCACCACCACCCTGGCCGGGGAAAAGGATAAAAGCTCAATATGGGAAAATCCCTTCTGCTGATCCGCAAGGGACGGGCTCTCCACATATTCCTTCAGCTCCTCCTCCAGCCTCTGTCTGGTAAGCCCGATATACTTGTCAGGCGTGGTCTCCTCGCTCTCCGTGGTCTCCCCGCTTATGGTATTATACGACATCACCACATATCTGGTATCGGCCGTAATAATCGGTTCTTCCAGATTTCCCGCCTCCCACACCGGCTCCATTGTCCTTACCGGCGCCGGCTGAATCTGCGTTTCCCTGTCCGCAAGCTCCCGGTTTTCCTGCTGTCCCGGATAGAAATACTCCTGGATCGCCATATTTGACACAAAGCCGAGCCCGAACATCGTAATCGGATAGATAAAAAACAAGCTGATGCGTTTGACAAATTTCATTTGATTCACCTTTACCGTTCCAGTATTTTCTATAAACAGTATCAGCAAAAAAATGAAATTCTATACTCTACATAAAATGCATCCACTCTCCCAGACGGATCAGTAAGCCTCCAAGCCACATGTTTTCCAGCTCCCATCTGGCCACGGCCCTTGTTACAATCAGTAAAACTACATAGAGCAGAATTCCCGCTGGAAGACAGATTGCAAGAGAAATCAGCGTTCCGGCAAAGGCGGAAATCCCCTTATTCAGCAGCATGGCGGCCAGTCCTGCAATCCCCGCCGAAATCACCACGAGAGCCGCCGGCCTCAGCCAGTCCATCCTGCAGCGAAGAATCCGTGATACAATAAAAAATCCCGCCCCCGCAAGAATCACATAATACACAATATTTCCGATTATAACCGCCGTGACGGAAAGCTTCGTATTTCCAAGCAGCAAGGCTGTCAGAAGGATGTGCGCAAGGAATCCCGCCGCCCCAAAGGCGATCACATATTTCATCCTGCGCATGCGCATGAGGAGATCCGAAAACAATCCGGCAAACGTGCCGAACACAACGACTCCCCCTCCCCAGATCATATAGGAAGCCGTATCACCGTTATTGCCTTTGAATAACAGATTCAGGAAGTTTTCCGCAAACACACCCAGAAAGACGGCTGACGGTACGCTGAGCAGCACCAGCTGACGGATTAAAAGCTCCAGCTTGTCCTTTGCCTCCTTGGGCACCTCTCTGTCCGCCAGATAGGCAATCCTCCTTACGGGCTCCGCTCTGGAAAGCGAAATCAGGGCGCAGAGAATTCCCGTGAACACCAGATATCTTCCATAATAGCCGCCCCACAAAGACACTGCGTCTGTGCCTTTGGATCCAAGCCGCAAAAAGAGGCCCATGTCAAGAAGCGGAAGGCCGTAAAGCAGCACTGCGCAGAGGGCATAGGGTGCCCAGATCCCCAGCAGCGTAGAAAGGATACGCAACATACTGTCCTGATTTTTCTGGACATCCCGCAGGAGCTGCTTTTTTACATTTCTGTGATACATCAAAAACAGAACGAGCATATGGAGAAAGCAGAAAACCGAAGCGGCCAGAATTCCGACAGCAGCTCCTTTTGCCCCATATGCCGCAGCATAATCCGGATTCCGAAGCAGTGCGGAGACCTTTTGTCCGTAAGCAAAATATGCCCCCGCCCCCGTGAGCCCTCCGGCAAAGAGAAAGAGTATTTCAATGATATGGGAGTGAACGGCCGGAACATTGGAGCCGTTTCCCCGGAAATATCCTTTAAAGGCACCGGTCAGAACCAGGAAAACAACGGAGGGAGCCATAAAATTGACCGCAAGTCCCGCAAGAGGCACTCCCAGCACCGTCTCCGCCAGCATCTCTCCCCCAAAAAACAGAAAAAGTCCAAAGACTCCTCCCAGCACCGCTCCCAAAAGAAGCGCACATCTCAATACCTTATCCGCATTTTTATACTGCTCTCTCCTGACCCTGTAGCGTACAAGCGCCTGTACGGCATCGGAAAGTCCTCCGGCCAAAACACACCCCGTCAAAAGGTAGAGCTCGTTGGCGGCGCAAAAGAAGCTGATCCCCTTTACTCCGATGATATACTGCAGCAGTATTCTGAATACCAGACAGCACACAAAAGCGAAGATACTCACAATCGGATAAATATCTTTTCTGGATCCTGTCCTTTTACTTTTCTTTGGTCTTTTCATATATGCTCCCATAATTATTACTCACGTGTTATTGACAGGCGGCCAAGAACCTCTTCCTGCTTCCTCTCCATTACCTTTGCTTCCTCTGTCTCCATATGGTCGTATCCGCACAGATGCAAAAGACTGTGTGCCGCAAGAAAGGCAAATTCCCGCTTTGCGGAATGCCCGTATTTCTCCGCCTGCTCCGTCACCTTGTCTGCGGAAATAATGATATCGCCCAGAAGCAGCTCGCCTGTTTCCGGATCGAAATAATCCGCCTCATGTCCCTCCACCAGGCCAAAATCCGCCTCCGTTTCAAAGGGAAGCATGGGAAAGGAAAGCACGTCCGTGGAAGAATCCATATTCCGATACTGCCTGTTGTACTCCCTGATTCCCTCATTATCCGTAACAAGCAGATTCACCTGCGCTTCGTAGGGACAGTTCTCCGAGTCGAGAACCTCCTCCGCCACCAGGTCAAAAACCTGCTTTATATCAAAGTCAAATTCTGTCTGTGTCTCATTTTCAACGCAGGAATTCATAATACTTTTCTTCCTCCACCAGTATTTTTTTAATCTCTTCCAGCTCCCAGAGAGAGATTCTGCTGTTTTGAAGCTCTCCGCTCTCCATAACCTTTTCAAAGATCATTCTGACAAGCTCCGGATAATCCACGATCTTCTCAGGGTTTTCGGAAAACAGATAACGCAGTGTGGAGATCATGGTGTCCGCAAAAAGCAGAACAGCCGCCTCCTTTGACACGATCCCGTCTCCTCCCTGAAGATAATCCCCGAGAAGACGGCGCACGGTATCCGGAAAACGGTACTCTTTCATGATAAGTCTGGTGTTTTCCAGGCTGCTGACTCCCTTGAGCATTCCGATCCGGTGATAATATCCCGCAACCCTCAGCACGTCCGCATTGAGTCCGATTCCCCGTGCAATCCGGTCACACAGATAAGCCGTATGTATGGAATGAAAATATTCCTCCCCTGAGCATTCCTTAAGCCGTTCCAGAAGCGGGCTCTCCGGGTCATTCAGCTCCGGGCCCGTCCTCCCCGTTCCGGACAGTATGTACCTGCCGCAGCTCCACACAAGGAGCAGCCCCGCCACAGAAAAAAACGTCCCCTCCGCCGGCTCAAGGAGCATGGCGAGATAAAAACGCCGCGGCCTCATCAGCACGGCAGGAATGCACATGCACAGAAAATGCACGGTTCCAAGGATAACAGCCGGATAAAACACTCTGAAAGCCTGGTTCGCCCTGGAGAAAAGCAGAACGCACAAAAGGCCGCTCGTCAGATACAGAGGAAACAGCTCCATTCCGGGTTCCGGACGCAGAAAGGAGGATACCGTAAGCAGCGTGATCCCGGCAAAGCCTCCCGCCATCCTGCCGCCCAGAAGCACCAGTGCCGTAAACAGGGCCGGATAGGGCCATGTGCCTTCCGGAAGCAGGGGAAAGGCAAGCGCACAGCAAAGAAACAGAAAATAAGCTGCCACAAAAGGCCCTTTGGAAGCATCCCGGGATAAGTCAATGCGCTGCCACTCGTTCTCCATAGCGAACACCGTGCTGCCGCATGCCATCGCCGATACCAGAAGCATACGGAGCATCTCCGCAAGACCGCCGCCATAAAACAAAACGGCCGCAGCGGAGGCACCCGCCGTAGCTGCGATCATAAATGCCTCCCACACCGCATCTTTCCTGTTATTTCCCTTTTCCATAGGCTGTTCTCTTACTCCTTTGCCGCTCTCTGTAGTTCTCTTTCGCTTCATAGTCCTCGTAGGCCGTGACGATTTTCTGTACCAGCGGGTGCCTCACCACGTCTTTGCTGGTAAGGCTGCAGAATTCAATTCCCTCTATATTCCGGAGCACCCTCTGCGCCACATCCAGTCCGGACTGCATTCCGGCCGCCAGATCCTTCTGAGAGCTGTCCCCGGTGACGATGACCTTGGAGCCAAACCCGATCCTGGTGAGAAACATCTTCATCTGGGCCGAAGTCGTATTCTGGGCCTCGTCCAGAATAATATAAGCATTATCCAGGGTCCGACCTCTCATATAGGCAAGAGGAGCCACCTCAATCAGACCCTTTTCCATATTTTTCATGAAGGTCTCAGCACCCATGATCTGATGCAGGGCATCGTAAAGCGGCCTCAGATAAGGGTCTACCTTGCTCTGCAGGTCACCCGGCAGAAAGCCCAGCTTCTCGCCGGCCTCGATCGCCGGCCTGGTGAGAATAATTCTCTCAACCTCCTGATTTTTGAAGGCCGTGATTGCCATTGCCATTGCCAGATACGTCTTTCCGGTTCCCGCAGGCCCCAGGCCGAATACGATCATATTGCCGCGGATGGCATCCACATATTTTTTCTGTCCCAGCGTCTTTGGCTTAATCACCTTCCCCGCTATCGTGTGGCAGATACAGTCCTTATCTATTTCCAGAAGTACTTCTTCCTTTTCATCCATACTCATTGTAATCGCGTAATCCACGGTCTGCTCCTTTATGGAATTTCCTCTCTCCGACAATTCCGTCAGTTCCCTTATAATGCCGACGCACTTCTCCACCGCCCTTTCCTCTCCGGAAATTGCGACGCTTCCGTTTCTGTCCGCAATGGAAACTCTGAAATGTCTTTCCAGCTTCTTGATATGCCCGTCAAACTGCCCGAATATATTCTGCATATGCGGGGCGGGCACGGAAATCTCTTTTACAATGTCTCCCATTTACTCTTCCTGTCCATTCTCCAAAGGCTCTTGGGTGATTTTCTGTAAGATACCCGTTTTTTCATCGGCGGTAAAATCCACCTTCAGCCGCCAGATACCTCTGGTTTTATTTATTGTAACATCTTTTTCTATAATTTGTACCCCTTTTTCCTCTAAAGATTGAATAAATTTTTGTACCTTTGTTTCGAATTTTTCCTTGACCTGTTCCTTTGTGTAAATTCTGTTCTCTCTTACGTACTCCCTCCTGCACATTTTGCCGTAATAGACGGGTAGCTTATAGCCTCCGAAAACACTCAGCTGTTCCGTTTCATTCAGAACGTCAGATTCCGAAAAGCCTTCCCCCCATTCGGGAAGCTGCAGCTTTATCCCCTGCACCAGAAGATAGCTTCTTCTGGTCTCTCTCCCGGTATAAACCTTCTTTTCATATTTTTCATTCAGCTCGCCCGTCATCTCATACCGGCACCTGAGAACCACATCCGCATCCGCCCTGCAGTATTCATAATTCTTTATGGTGGTATCCTCATTGTAGATGGGAATACAGCCTTCCACAAGCACGTCTCCCTTTTTGACCTCCATTCCCTCGCTGACCCTGGGAACGCCGCTTCTTGTGATGATGCCCATAACCGTTCCGTCCTTATCCGCCACGAGATCATATCCCTCGTCCGCATTCCGTTCTTCCGGGTCTTCCGGCTCATTGCCTATCAGGTCGTTTTCCCTGACCTGTATGATCAGCCGGGTTCCCTCGATCCGCGCCGAGGTCCAGGTGATAATGTTATATTCGTTCCGTATGGCCTTTTCCAGGGCTTCTATGTCCACTTTGTTTTTCTTCATGCCGGGCTCGATTCCGCTCTCCGAAAGGAAATCCGCAAACACATCGCCCGTGACATAATAATTCCCCTGAATTTCTATATTCCAGATAAATCCCGCCATCCAGATCCAGAAAAGCAGACTTCCCACGAGCCCCGCCACGAAGATCTTTCTCTTTTTCATTCTCAAAGAAAGAAAAGGCAGTCCATAACGCCCCGTTATGACCACCCTTGTTCCTGTCTTTCTGGTAATGGATTTTAACTCATAAAAGCTCTTCAGACTGATACACATGGTATAATAATCGCCATGGTTTTTTATATTCCACAGCATAATATTGCGGTTCCCGCACAGATTGATGAAGCGCTCTGCGGAAAATCCCCATACCCTGATGGAAAGGTATCCCTTCCAATACCGGATTACCTGTAACATCTGCCACCTCCCAAATTTTATCAAAGGAAACGTACACTGTCGATACATCCACAGATCTTCATATCTTCATTGGTGTAGTATGCGATATTCAATCTCTTTCCCTTCAACTCAATCTTGCACTTTTTACCCTGAAGAAGGATCAGCTCGTTTGAATATTCCAGAATTCCCTTATAATTTTCCACAAAAACATCGGTATTTCCGGTCACTGTGATGATAGAAGCCCCAAGCATGGAATCCTTTGGCAGCTTTAAGGACTCTATCATCAGTTCCTTTCCTCTGTGTAATTGCGTCATGGAAGTGTTTTTTACTTTTTTTCTCATATCTATCTATATGACGGAAAAGTTTTTCCTATACCTATTTTAAGGTTCCCCGGATCACCGGTCCCTCCTGTCTCCTTTCCGGTCCGATCTCATAGGCCTTAAGCAGCCTCTCCTCACAGGCCGTCCGCTTGTCCTCCCCGTTGGAATGGATATATGCCAGAGGCTCTCCCTTCTTCACGCGGTCGCCAACCTTCTTATCGAGCACGATTCCAACGGAAAGATCAATGATGTCCTCCTTTCGCGACCGGCCTCCGCCGAGAATCAGGGAACAGATTCCCACCTCGTCGCAGAGTATCCTTCGGACATATCCGTCGCAGGGTGCCTCGACCAAAGTAACCGTCGAAGCCTTTGGCAAAAGCTCCGGCTCGTAAACCATCCTTTCATCACCGCCCTGGGCCTTTACAAACTGCGCCAGCTTCGACAGGGCTCTTCCGTCCTCTATGACACCATGAAGCATGGCTAAGGCTTCCTCCTTACAGCCGGCAAGCCCTGCCGTCATGAGCATACAGCTTCCAAGCTCCATACAAAGCTGCGTGAAGTCCTCCGGCCCTCGTCCCCTTAACGTTTCGATGGCTTCCCTGACCTCCAGGGCGTTTCCCACCGCGTTTCCAAGAGGCTGATCCATATCCGACACTATTGCCATCACATTTCTCCCCGCATTTTTTCCGATGGCGAGCATCTCCCTTGCCAGCGCAAAAGCGTCCTCCTCCTTTTTCATGAAGGCTCCGCTCCCGGTTTTCACGTCAAGGACAATGGCATCCGCCCCCGCCGCCAGCTTTTTGCTCATGATGGAGGAAGCGATTAAAGACATATGGTCCACGGTGGCCGTCACATCCCGCAAAGCGTACAGAAGCTTATCCGCAGGCGCAAGATCCTTCGTCTGTCCCATGATGGCCATCCCCACCTCGTTTACATTCCGTATAAACTGCCGGGTGGATATATCCGTGGAAAATCCGGCAAAGCTTTCCAGCTTATCTATAGTTCCCCCCGTGTGACCGAGGCCTCTTCCGCTCATCTTGGCTATTTTTACCCCGCAGGCGGCGGCCATGGGTGCCAGGGCCAGGGAGGTCTTATCCCCCACGCCCCCCGTGCTGTGCTTATCCACCTTGACTCCGGCAATATCCGACAAATCAAGCATCTCGCCGCTCTCAGCCATAGCCATGGTAAGCCGCCAAGTCTCTTCCTCGTTCATGCCCCGGAAGAAAATGGCCATCATCATGGCCGACATCTGGTAATCCGGAATTTCGCCGCTTACATAACCGTTTACCATATAGCGGATTTCCTCCTCTGACAATACCCCGCCGTTTCTTTTTTTCATGATCAGATCATACATTCTCATAGTGGTTTTCCCTCCCATTGTCCGTCCTGCGGCATTCCTTCATGCTCCAGCATATGTTCATATTGAGTTGAATATTTTCTTATACTTTCATCTACATTTATCTCATAAACCTTTACCATGCAGTGAGAATCCTCAGCGTCAAAAAATTCTCTGACCTTTACGCCGCCCAAAGCCTCCATGGTTCTCCAGGAGGCGGGATTATCCCTGGCCGCATCCATTAAAACTTTCGTTATTCCGAATTTCTGACAG
>CAJUIO010000019.1 GCA_910586025.1 uncultured Lachnospiraceae bacterium | reverse complement strand
AGGCTGCCTGAAATGCAGGCTGCCATTCCCCGCCGCAAAAAACAGGATACCCGCCCCTTTGTATCAGTCTGTCAGTTTAATTTCTTTATTTCCCGGTTGAGACAGGCTGCCATGCTCACTGTAAAGCCGCATATCCCGGTACACAAAAACATTACCGCCATACCGCTTCCCGCGCTATCCCCTACTATCATTTTCAGCATCCCCGCCAGCCTGTTCCCGGAAGCCATAAAAGGCTCAAAGACATAATCTGCCAGATAGCCTCCCAGGATAATACCAACCGGAATCGTGCTGTACTGGATGGCATTCCTGACTGCAAACACCCTGCCCTGCATGGCTGCAGGTATCTTACGGTACAGTATCGTATTCTGGGATGCCTGTATAAAAGGAATCGGCAGACTGGCAGCAACCGCGGCCGCTGACCACCAGAATACATTTTGGCTGGCCGCCATCATCAGATCACCGAACAAAAATGACAATGCCGCCGGAACATAAATTGCCACAGCTTTATGGCGGCTTTCCTTCTTCACGGAAACAATGACGCCCCCGGCAATCCCGCCTATGCCCATGCAGGCATTTACAGTTCCAAGCACAATGCTGTCCCCGGAGCTTCTTGCCAGAATCATTGGCGATAAAATATTCTCATAGGTCAGCCTTGAACAGAAATTGATCAGCGCCATCGTAAGCATGATGTATAATATGCCTTTTTCTTTTTTCAGAAAATCAAACCCCTGCGCTATCCCGGCAAAGGGTGAACTGTATGCTTTGTCCTGCGCCTGTTCCGGGATTGTAATACAGAACAGCAGTACGCAAAATGCAAAAGCAAAACTCGCCAGATCTATCAGCAGGATAAGCGGGAGCCCGCCTGCCGCAAACAGGAAAGCCGCCAGCATGGGGCTGAATACCACTATAAGGTTATTGGAAAAAGAATTCATCCCACTGACATTTGAAATCTTCTCCTTTGGTACAAGCCTTCCCGTTGCCACTGCGGATGCTGGCTGTTGAAAGGCATTCGTTATACCAACCACCGCATTTATGGCATAGATGATCCAGACCTCCAAGCATCCTACAAGAAGAAATGCCAATACTGCCAGTGAACCTGCCGCCGCAATGCTGTCCGAGACCAGCATGATTGTTTTCTTCTTATGCCTGTCTATAAAGCTTCCGACAAACAGGCTCAAAAACACATACGGCACATAATTGCAAAAGGACATCAGCGAAACGGACATTGCAGAATGGCTCTGTCCATACGCCCATAAAACGAGCGCAAACCCGGTCATGGAACTTCCAAGTCCCGATACGCTCTGACTTAACCACAAAATGATATATTTCTTAAATGATTTTTCTTCCATTGAATTTTCTCCATTCTATTCTTTATTTTTCCTGAATAAAAAGTACAAAATCCAATGTGGACGATAGTTTTTACCTCTGTACAAGTTTCGTCCAGCCACCAGACTTTGTACAGAGTCCTTTGTTTAAGTCAATCACTAAATGACAGAGCATATTTTCCACCTCCCCCCCCCGGTTATCTTTTCCGCCAGCCAGTGCATCATTGACGGATTGTTAACACGATACCCTCTTCCACAACAGCATACTGTCCTGAAATGTAACCGCCAACTTCCCGCTGTCTTTCAGCCATGAGAGATAAGAACGTACTGTACTGCCCACCAGCACATACTGCTCAAAATTCATGACAAGACCGTAACCCTTGAACACTTCCTGCAGAATCCGCTCAAAGCAAATCGGCTCCTTGCAGATGGATAAAATTCTGTCTGCCACCTCATGTACCTTATTTCTGTTGTATCGGACAAGCTCCTTTATATCGGCAGATGCCTCCGCATGGGCGGGAATGAACATGGCCGCCTCCATACCGCCGGAATAAACCTTACATCCTGTCTGTCCCTGCAGATATTTGTTCCCCCCGATATGGTCTGCATTGGAATGTGTATTCAGTATGGCAGTCAGATTCCAGCCGTTCTTTTCCAGTATCTGCCTGAGCTTCCTCCCGGCATCCTTGTCATTCCCGCTGTCAACCAGACAGACATGATCCTTGTCCGCCACATAGACACCGATCTTTGCCGGGCAGTTTATGTAATAGCATTTCTCACTGACTTGAACCAATTCATACATTTTCCGTCTCCTCCTTAACTATTCGGGCAAAAAATCACATTACAAGCGGCAGCGTTATTTCAGTGGCAAACACCCCTTCCTCCGTCTGACGGTTCAGAAAGCCTCCGTATTTAGCCACAATACTGTCGATCCGAAGGAGCCCGAAGCCGTGGTTTCCTGCCTTCCGGGACAGGAAACGCTCCCCTCTCCTGCCCGCCTTCCCCTTCATGGAGTTCGTCACGGAAATGTACAGCTGCTTTTTAATGATATCGATATAGATTCGGATAAAGCGCTCCCCCTCCTCCGGGATCTCCATACAGGCCTCCATGGCATTATCCAGAAGGTTCCCGATCAGCACTGCCAGATCAATGCCGGAAACGGAAATGTCTCCCGGCACCAGGGCCGTGGCATCCACAGCGATCTCCCTCTCCTGTATCATGGAAAGCTTGCTGTTCAGGATAGCGTCCACCATCACGTTTCCTGTCTTGAGCACCGTATCCACGGTGGACAGATCCTTGTCCAGGCCATCCAGATAATCCATAGCCTGTTCATACCGCGAAAGACTCATATATGCCTTCAGAGCCTGAATATGATTGTGGTAATCATGGCGCCATGCCCGCATCTTCCGGTACATGACCTCCACCTCGTCGTAATGCCGGTCCACCAGCTCATTCTGAAAGCGCATAATCCTCCGCTCCACATACCAGGGCATGAGGAAACGCCACAGAAGAAGGTTTACCAATACCAGTAAAAAGACAATTCCGGCCATTAAAGGTGTCATTTCCCTTCCCTCCCGCCAGTTCCGCCACAGGAAACAGCTGAATCTTTATCTGTAATTTCGGATGAAGGCCTGGTTTACCTCCTTCTGCATCCTCCTGCTTATGGGAAGCCTGGTTCCGTCATCCATAACAATCTCCGCCCTGACGATCGCCGAGATATGACGCAGGTTCACGAGATAGGAGCGGTGGCATTGCACAAAGCCCTCTCTCCCGCCCAAGATACGGACCGCCTCCCCCATGGACATGCGGATCTGCCTTTTGTCCTCCGCCGCACAGAGCACACAGTCATGCCCCATGGCCTCCACATACCAGATCCTTTCGGCCGGAAGCAGGATATGCCCCTCCGGAGTGGGAAAAACCAGCTTTTCCTCCGGCTTTCTTTTTCTGCCAAGACCGTCAAGCACCTGGAAGAGCTTTTCCCTGCGCACCGGCTTCATCAGATAGTGGAGCGCCGCCACTTCATAGCCCTGAGCCATGTACCGCTCATAGCCCGTAATGAACAGAATGGGGATCTCCTCATTCTCCCTCCTGATCTTCTTCGCAAGCTCCATACCGCTTACCGCACCCATCTCAATATCCAAAACGAGAAGGTCGTACCCGCACACGGCAGCAGGCTCTGCCGGATCCGGCAGATCAGCGGCTTTCAGACAATCCTCCGCCCGCTCCTCCCAGTCAAAAAGAAACGTCTCCGCATCGGAAAAGCAGGAAATATCCGTCACGATATCCCTGCTCTTCCCCCATTCCTTCAAATAACCGGAAAGCAGTATGCACTGCGCTTCCTCGTCGTCACAGACCGCAATCCTCATATTTTTCTACCGCCTTTAGAATTTCTTCAGAAAAGCCGTCATTTTTTCCCTGATATGCGCAAAGTCCTCTCTGGTCTGCGGATTATCCGATTCGAAATTCATCATTCTTTCCAGATATCCCTGCCGCAGAACAATCCTGCGGCTTTCCGGAAACACCAGCTCGTAGGCAAGGGAAATATGTCCGACCACGTAGTCCACTGCCGTCATTTTCATGCTTCGCAGAACCGCTTTTTCCTCCTCAAAGCTCTCCATGACCTGTGCCGTCACCTGACCGGAGCGCAGCTCCTGCGTTGTTACATTATAGATTTCTTCCAGAGGAAACTCCACGTTCACCCTCAGGATATCTATTTTGTCCGCATCACGGATCAGATTGCAAAACAGCTCCGTCCGTTCGTTCAGCTCCCCGGGCAGTCTGTAGGCGCTGTGCGAGCGAACCGCCGTTTCTATCAGGGTATCCTCCGTTTTCTCATCCAGATAATCCCGGATCCTTCCGTCCCTGAACAGAATATCCGCACCGAAAGCGGCGTGGTCAATAGACTGCGAGTCAATAAACGTACCATATCTCTTAAGCTGCTCAAAACGTCCCACGTCATGGAGCAGGCCGATCAGCCAGGCCAGATCCACGTCCCGGTCCGTCATGTCAAGTGATCCGGCAATGGCCTCGCAGAGACTGCAGACCCGGAAGGTGTGCTCAATTTTCAGCCTCACCTTCTCCTGCCCGCCGTCATAATGACTTACATACTCCTCAAAGGCCGCCCTGGCCTTTTCTCTGTCAATCCTCATACCTCAATCACATAGGATGCCCGGAAGACCTCTCCCGGTCCGATCAGATTTTCCCATTCCCTCTCTTCCAGAGTTCCCTCAAAGCCTTCCGCATCGCACCTGCCGTACCAGGGCTCTATGCAAACAAAGGGAGCGGTTTTTCCAGAAGGAGACCACACGCCGAACAAAGGCGCCTCCATAGTGACCGTCAGATACCGGGAGCCGTCCCTCCCGCACAGAGCCACCGTATCGGTCTGGCTGTTCTCAATCACAAGAGCGTCATGGTCAAAGAGATTGTCCGTGATGGGAAGCCTGCCCTCATTCAGCCGGAACACGTCCATACAGCCCGTTACAAGACCGCTCTCTCCCACCCGGCTGCTGACCACCTCCGGCACATTGAAATCGACAAAGCACTCCGAACGCTTTGCACCCTCCTCCATGGGACAGTTAAAGGCCGGATGCCCTCCGATCGCAAAGGGAAGCGTTTCGTCTCCCGGATTTTCCACCCGCCAGAGCACCTCCACCCTGCTTCCCGCTATTCTGTAGCCGAGCTTCAGCACGAATTCATAGGGGAATTTCTTAAGAGTTTCCTCGCTGGAATTCAGAACAAACCAGATCTCGTCCCCTCTCTCCTCAAGCAGCTCAAACTCCATATCTCTGGCAAAACCGTGCTGGGTCATGGGATATGTTTCTCCTTTTGTCCTGTAAACCTTATCCCGCAGTCCTCCCACAAAGGGAAAAAGAATCGGTGATGTCCTCGCCCAGTATTCGGCATCACCGCACCACATATACTCCGCACCCGTGCTCAGCTTTTTCAGGGACTTAAGCTCCGCACCGCGGCTGTCAATTCCGATTGAAACCTCGTCGTTCCTTAACTCGTAAAACGCCATACCATAACCTTCCTTTCCTGTCTTTTCTCCTTTTACAGGGACCGCAAACACCTGCGGACCGCTCCGTGCTCCGCGCATGATATTCTGCCCCTGACATCCTGAAAATATTGTAGCATATTTACCGGCGTACCGCCACAGATGGTGCCGATCTGACAAAATTTCTATTTATTCAGCTTAAAAAACCTGTCCGGAATCTCAAATACCAGAACGATTCCAAGCACAATGGCAAAGGCCGCCTTGATTGCGTCAAATCCGTTATCAGCCGCCAGAGCCGGCCGGTCCGTCACGAGATAATATGCGGTCCAGTAAATTCCAGCCCCCGGTACCAGAGGAAAAATCCCCGCAGTCAGAAATACCGTCACCGGACACCTCTCCCACACTGCCAGAAACCGGGACAGTAGCACTACCAGAAATGCGGCAAAAAGGGTCGACTCCGCCTCCGTGCACGGAGTATATGCGGTCAATGCCCAATAGAGCAGCCAGCCGGCCCCTCCCACGAAACCGCAGTAGGCATAATACTGCCTTGGCACGCCGAAAAGCACAGAAAACGCTATGGTTCCGAAAACAGCGGCAATAATCTGGCCGATCATAGCAGTATCCCTCCAAAAATGCGGTGATAAATAAGAAACATCATACCCACGCCGATGGCCACGCACAAAAACACCAAAATAGCGTCCAAAAGCCGCACCGCACCGGAGATATAATCTCCGTCCGCAAGATCACGGATCCCGTTGGTAAAGGCGACCCCCGGCACCAGCGGCATAATCGAGCCTATAATCATTCGGCTGATATTTTCTCCCAGGCCAAGACGGTAGCTGAGAATACAGATCAGCGTAACCATCGCACCGCCGCAGAGGTTCTTCGTGATTTTGGATATGCCAGATCCGCTCACCCGCAATACAAAAATATACAGCAAAAAGCCGGCCGCAAACGCCACTGCGCTGTCAGCCAGACTTCCCCCGAGGAGATAGCAGAAACAGGCGCTGCCCGCACCTGATGCCAGTACCTGTACCCGAAGGCTCTTTCCCCGCATATTCCGTATCTGTTCCAGCTTTTCCCTGACCTGGTCTATGGTATAGCGTCCTTCCGCCACCTCGCGGGAGAGCTGGTTCACCGCCACCACCTTATCAAGCTGCGCCCCCTTCACGGGAATATGCAGAACCTTTGCGTACTGCCCCCTCAGACTGCCCGTGTCAGGACTTCCCGTTGTAAATATACCGTTGCTCAGCACAAAAAAATTTTCGTATTCCACTCCGAAATTCCGGCAGATCCGCTCCATGGTCTCCTCCACCCTGGCGATCTCCGCCCCGTTTTCCAACAGGATATGGCCCGCCTCCATGGCGGCTTCCAACACCTCATGGTCATCCTGCCGTGATTCGTCTTTTTCCATTATCTCCTTTTCCATCCGCATTCCCCGATGTCCCGGCCAGCTCCCCGCTTGCCTTGATCCTGTTATATATTTCCAGTCCTCCCTTTCTGCCAAAAAGATGCAGGCTGTTGAGATAGATAATCTTTGCGCTTTTTTCTTTTCCCTCTATCATACTCTGGATTTCATCGATCCTGCTCTCATACTCCGTGTCCGCAAACAGCTCCCTCAGAATCCTCCTGACCCGCATTCCTTTCTCATAGTCAGAGTAAAATTCTCCGATCACCAGCTTCTCCCGCAGATGCCGAAGCGTCCTTACGCGTTCGCTGTTTTCATTGCCGCTCACAATACCGTCCTCAATACAGGGCGACAGGAACACTCTCTTCCTTCGCACCGCTTTCTTCTCCCAGTAATCCCTGACAGCCTGAAACCCGCCGTCGCAGCTGACAATCACAGCAGGACCGTCCAGGCCCTCTCCGGCCAGTTCCCCGAGTCTTGACGCTATGTAGAAGTCAAGGGCATTTTTACCTGTCCTGCAGAGGCTGCATATCTCAAAGGCGCATCCGGATGATGTGATCTCCTCCAGCATTCGGCGCTCCATATGCTTTTTGGCTTCGCTGTAAAACACAATGACATGATCCCGGTCAGTCAGATATTCACAGCCTTTCATGCCCGCATTGCCCACATTCTCATAGTCGATCAGAAACAGCATCATGACACCTCTTTCTCTCTGCTGTCAGAATACCACTGTTCCTGCGTTCTGTCATTGAATTCATAATTCAATGCTTATCTCCATGTCTGCGCTGCAGCTTTCGTGAAAGCTTATTCACTTTCCCCGCCTTCTTCTTTCCGGAGCCTGACGCGGTCCTTCTCTTCTCAGCCACAAACACATAGTAGCCGTCGATCTCCTCCACCCTGACGCCTCCAAAGACGGAAGTTATTTTATTCCTGTACCATTCCAGGCGCTTTGTCACCATGACGAGCCTGCCGGCAACAGCCAAATGCCGGAAGCCTTCCTCTATAAAATGCTTCGCAACGGAAAAATCCGCATGATACGGCGGATTGGACAAAATCAAAGTGAAATCGCGTTCCGGGATATTTTCAAGCCCATCGCTGAGCCTGACATCCAGCCCCGGAACCTGATTCAGCCTTGCGTTAATTCCGGAATATTCCACGGCATTTTTGGAGCTGTCGCACAAAACGACATTCTCCCGGCCGATTAATCTGGCCGCAAGAATACCCACCACGCCGTATCCGCATCCCAAATCAAGCACCTTATCGTTTTCCTTAAAATCCACCCTGGAAAGCATGGCCAGCGTACCCGCGTCAACCGCTCCCGGTGAAAAAAGCCCCGCATCCGTCTGAAATCTTAACGGAATATTTTTTATCTCGGTTTCAATGACAGAATTCATAAAAACCCCCTGGTATGTGAAAAGCCGCAGTATGGAACCACGGCTCTTAATCGTCTATGTTTTTCCTGTTATACCTAAGCAATCATATTAACGCTGTAGGCCTGGGCCGCCTTCTGCATCAGATACAAATTCCGATCCTGCATCACGTCCGCCTGGCGCGTCAGCTCCTCGGCAAAGTCAAAATCCTCCTGCCTGTCCTCCTCTTTGTCCGGAATCTGAATTCCTGCCGCCTCGCCCGCAGGTTTGAACAGTCTCGACGCATTCATCCTGCCCTTCTGGAACTGCATCTGGAAAATATCTTCAAAATTAGATGTTTCACCCTTGCGAAGCGGATTTTCATTTAAGCTCTCATCAAGCAGCTCTGAATAATCCGTCTTTGACTTAAGCAGATCGTCCCCTATGGCCGATACTCTGCCAAGGCTGCCCGGGTTCAAATAATTGGTATTATAAATATAAGGCTGAAAGCCGGCCGCTCCTATTCTCATTAATAACTCCCTCCAGTCCTGCTCTTCCATACACTGCTGCTTTATTTTACACCGAATCAGAATCTCCGTCAACCTCTCCGTTCTCTTTTCCATGCAGACACCTCCATAAAAGGAGTCTGCCCGGACTGCAGTTTTTCATACATGAACGGCGGACTACCTCACATCACGGAGGCCGTCTACGATATATTACCGGTTCTGCCCTACGGCTCCTCCACCTCCACGGCTTCCGCATCTATGATCATCTCTCTGTCTTTTTTTGTCTTAAACACTCTGGAAATAATCCATACATCCGAGATGCCGTCATAGATCAGGAAGGCCCCGATCACTCTCACCACCGTGTTCACCACGGTAAAGGGATTGCGTACCAGGACACCGCCGAGCAGAACGGTCAGCATGCCAAAGATCAGCGCAAGCCACCATCTGTCATAGCTCATCCTCTTTAAATCAAAGGCCTGGGCCACATTATGTATCCCGTGCATAATAATGATAAGGCCCACGATCACCGGCACCGCCCGTATGATCATGTCAGGCCGAAGAAGAATCCAGGCTCCCACCACTCCAAAGATAATCCCGAGCATGAGCATTCCCTGCAGATACAGTGTTCTCTCCCTGGCTATCAGATACAGGACGATCTGAATAATGCCGTAAATCAGAAGAACTCCGCCCAGCACCATGCACACCACCTGGGTGGAGGTTGCAGGCCAGATAATCAGCACCATCCCCACCACCATACAGATCAGGGCCGAAGCCGTATAGTTTGCCTTGAGGTTTTTGATATAATTTATCATGTTCCACGCTCCCTTTCCATCCGCCTTTTGATTGCCTCCCAGATCAGATATCCAAAATACCCCAGCACGGCTCCAAAGCAGTTGAGCAGAATATCATCCACGTCAAAGGCTCCGAATGCGCTGAAAAGCTGAAACACCTCGATTCCCAGCACAAAGAGGAATGCGTTTAGAAGCATCACGAAAAAATTTCTTCCTCTTTTCAGAACATAGGGAAGCAGGAACCCGAAGGGGATGAACACCACCACGTTTCCCACCAGGTTTTCAAAGCTGTTGAGCATATAGGAATAATCAATATACATACGGATCGTCTTAAACAGAGTGAAATTGGCCGTATCCAGGCCCTCCAGAATCACTCCCTTTTCCCAGGTATCCACGATTGCCTTGAGCTGGGCATATGGATACTTAAATATAATCAGCTTAATGACGACAAGAAGGTACACGAAAAAAATAAAGCGAATCTTTCCCAGCGTTATCATGGGAAATTCCGTTCCATGCGCCGCTCTTTGCACCCTTGCCTCGTCCGCTGTCAATGAGTTCTTCACTAATAACGAACCTCCATTAATGTGAGTCCCCTGGCAGGTGCCAGTTCTCCGGCGTTTTCCCGAAGACCGCTGGCAAGTATGTCCGCCATATCCTCTGGTTTCCTCCTGTGCAGCCCCACCTCTATGAGAGTTCCCGTCATGATCCGCACCATATGGTACAAAAAGCCGTTACCCCTGTAGGTAAAGCGGATCTCCCTGTCATAGACAAAGGGACTCATAACCCTCTCGACCGTGATGCTGTCTATGGTTCTTACTGTTGATTTTTTTCCTTTTTTCGTGGAGGTAAACGCCTTAAAATCATGGGTTCCTTCCAGATAGGACGCAGCCCTTTGCATAGCCTCCACATCCAGAAGCTCCTCCACCACATGCACGTATCTTCTGTCAAACACATGGGGTATCTTCGTATTCAGAACCCGGTAACAGTAGGTTTTTCCCTTCACGTTCAGTCTGCTGTGGAATCTCTCGCCGGCTTTGCGAATCTCGATCACGGCGATATCCTCCGGCAGATACCGGTTCATGTAATCCATAATCTGCTCCGGGGTTCTCTCCGGTGTTGTCTCCGTTTCATCCAGACGGAAATTTGCCACCTGACATACGGCGTGAACTCCCGCATCCGTTCTGCCGGAGCCCGTCACCTCCACCCTTTTGCCGGCCATTTTGGAAAGCAGGGCTTCCAGCCTGCCCTGTATGGTATTCTCCGTGCTTTCCTGCCTCTGCCATCCCTGATATCTTGTACCCTCATATTGGAGCACAATCCTGTAATTTGTCAATTTACTTTACCTCCCAGGGGTTCTCCTTCCCCTCCGAAAAACATTTGCAGCCAAGAAGAGAATCTCTGACCACGGTCTCTACACAGTCGTCCGTGTAAAACGCCATGTGATGGCTGACCGTCACATTGGGAAAGCCCCGAAGGATGGAAAGCTCCCTGTTATTTAGTATATCAGATTTATGGTCATAATAATACAAACCGAACTCATTTTCCACAACATCCAGCCCGGCTCCTCCTATTTTTCCGGATTCAATCCCCCCGATCAGCGCGCCGGTGTCAATGAGGCCTCCTCTGGCCGTGTTGACAATCATAACGCCGTCCTTCATCCTGGCAATGGTTTCCTCATTGATCATGTGAAAATTATCTTCCGTCAGAGGCGTATGGAGAGAGATCACATCCGCCCTGCGCCACATTTCGTCAAGACTCACATAGGAAATCCCGCTGTCCTTTACCTCGCCGCTCTCATACAGATCGTAAGCGATGAGCTCGCAGCCAAAGCCGGAAAGGTTCTTAAGAACCGTTCTTCCGATTCTGCCGGTTCCGATGACTCCCACCGTCAGATCCTTGAGCTCCCTTCCCTGAAGACCCATCAGCGTGTAATCCTGAATATTCGTCCGCTCCACGATCCTCTTCATTCTGCGGATGGTCATGAGAATCAGCATCACCGTATAGTCCGCCACGCCGCAGGGACCGTAGGGCGCATTCGCCACAGTAAGTCCGAGCTCCCTGGCAGCTGCCACATCAATGTGGTCATACCCGATGGTCCTTGTGGTCACATATTTCACCCCAAGGCCGGCAAAAACCTGAAGGAGACTGCGGGGCATTTTGGAGGTAATGATATTGATACACTCGCTTCCCTGCGCCAGTCTGGCATTCTCCGTATCCGGTGCGTCCGGGCACAGCACAAGCTCCATGCCGAGCTCTTCCTCGTATTTCAAAAACAGTTCCTTCTCATCGAATTCCCTGCAGTTATAAACCGTAACCCTCATGATCCGTTTTTCCTTTCCTTCTCATTTCGCTTTTTTCCCTGCGCTCTCTTGTTCGCCGCTCCTCCGCCTGCCGGTACAGCTCCACCTCTTCCATATCCTCGCTGGTCAGATGACGGAAATTGCTGATACCGGCATACAGGATTCTGATGCTGTTTATGGTAGTGTCAAAGACACCCTCCTCGTACATGTTGAGTATGATAATCCCTATGGGAACCGCAATGATCATTCCCACCACGCCGGCAAGACGATACCCCGCAAACAGCAGGATAATGGTCGGAATGGAGGAAAGACCCATGGAATCTCCCACGATTTTGGGCTGTATGATCTGCCTTGCCAGCTGTCCCACGCCCCAGATGATCAGAAGCCCCAGCACCATCTTATAGTCCGAGCTGAGGAACTTGATGATTGCCCAGGGAATCAGCACCGTGCCCGTGCCGAAAAAGGGAAGAAGATCCAGGAAGGCCACGCCGATCGCGATTATAAAGGCGTAATCCACCTTAAGCACGGTAAAGCCAAGGGCCAGAAGCACATACATCCACACCTCGATTTTGAGCTGCGCCTTGAAATAGCCCCCCACAGCCCTGGCCAGTCCTCTTTTTATCATGTGCCACCGCTCATGCAGGGATCTTGGAAGAACCTTTTCCAGAAGATCCGGAATATACTCCCTCTCCGCCACACAGAAATAGGCAAACAGAAGACACATGATCACGCTGATCACGATATTTGGCACGTTTTTCGCAAAATTCCCCAGAGCCTCCAGGGTGGGCTCGCTGACGATCCCGATAATGCCTCCCAGATATTCCTGCACATTGCCGGTGATCTCGCTGATCGTGGCCTGAACCTCCTGCGGCAGGTATTTCAGCGCTCCCGAAAGATTTTCCCCGATTTCCGTAAAATCCTCCTGGGCAGCCTCCCACAGGCCCGGAATATCCCCCACAAACTTGACCACCTGCTCCGTGAGCTTTACCGTGACGAAATATCCCGCCAGGATCACCAGTGCGATCACGGCGATAATCACAAAGGCCGTGCTGGCCTTTCGCCTGATCTTAAAGGTCCTTTCCAGAAATTTCACCAGAGGGCTTGCGATCAGCGCCACCACCCAGCCGATCACAAAGGGCATGAAGCTGACCAGTATTCTGGGAAGCACGAAAAAGCAGAAAAGCAGCGCAAACAGCATAATCCCCAGATTCACAAACACCTTTAAGTAGGTCCTAAGCCTTCCCTTTCTCATCGGTCGCCTCCATGTAGCTGTCGAGCAGCTCATAAATCTCCTCACGCCCCTGCTTTGTCTGGGCAGAATAAGGAATCACCACCGTATTTCCCGCAGTTCCAAGCCCTTCTTTTATTTTTTTGATATGGTGGGCAACCTGACTCTTTTTCAGCTTATCCAGCTTGGTGGCAATAATAATGGGCGAAAAGCCCTGGCTCACGATCCATTCGTACATCATTTTATCATTCCGGGAGGGCTCATGCCTGATATCCACCAGCAGAAAGACGGCCCGAAGCTGCCTGGAGCTGTGGAGATATCGCTCGATCATTTTGCCCCATTTTGCCTTGATCTCCACATTCGCCGTGGCATATCCGTAACCCGGAAGATCCACAAAGTACAGTGCGCTGTTTATATTGTAAAAGTTAATGGTCTGAGTCTTGCCCGGCTGCGCACTGATCCTTGCCAGGGACTTGCGGTTCATGAGACCGTTAATCAGGGATGACTTACCCACGTTACTCTTGCCCGCAAAGGCAAATTCCGGATACGGATTATTCGGAAGCTTGCTCGTAATGCCGCATACTGTTTCCAGACTTACATTTTTTATTACCATTTATGAACCATGCCTTTCCTGCTTGGAGACGAGAGCCTTTGCCAGCACCTCCTTCATATCCTTCACATAGGTGATCACAAGCCCCTCCCGGATCTCCTCCGGGATCTCCTCGATATCCTTTTTGTTTTCCACAGGCACCAGGACCTCTGTAATCCCGGCCATCTTGGCCGCCAGAATCTTTTCCTTCAGCCCGCCGATAGGAAGCGCTCTTCCCCGCAGCGTAACCTCGCCCGTCATTGCCAGATCGCTTCTCACCTTTTTCCCCGTGATGGCGGAAAAAATAGCCGTGGCCATGGTAATGCCCGCACTCGGTCCGTCCTTGGGAACCGCTCCCTCCGGGATATGAATATGAAAATCATTATCCTTGAACACTTCCGCCTTGATTCCGTTTTCCTTCCCGATGGAGCGCACATAACTCATGGCGATGATGGCGGATTCCTTCATCACGTCACCCATCTGGCCCGTGAGATCAATCTCGCCCTTGCCCGGCATCATATTGACCTCGATCTGAAGCGTGTCGCCTCCCACGCTGGTCCATGCGAGCCCTCTCACGATTCCCGTCTGGGGCTTTCCCCCCGCCTTGTCGAGACGGAACTTTCTCTTTCCCAGATATTCCTCCAGGTTGGAAGCGGAAACACTGATTCTCTCCGTCTCCTCCCGGCCGCTCTCCCGCTCCTCCAGAATCCTCCTGGCCGCCTTCCGGCAGACATCTCCGATCTTCCTTTCCAGATTCCTGACACCTGCCTCCTTCGTATAGTAGGTGATGATATTCTTAAGGGCGCTGTCCTTGATGGAAAGCATCTTCTGATTCAGTCCGTTTTTGCGCAGCTCCTTGGAAAGGAGATGCTCCTTTGCGATATGGAATTTTTCGTTTTCCGTGTAGCTGTTGACCTCAATGATCTCCATTCGGTCCAGAAGAGGTCTCGGTATGGTCTCCGTGGTGTTGGCTGTCGCGATAAACAGAACCTCGGACAGATCGATGGGTATCTCCACATAGTGATCCCGGAACCGGACATTCTGCTCGCTGTCAAGAACCTCCAGAAGGGCGGAAAAGGTATCACCCTTATAATCATTGCTTACTTTGTCAATTTCGTCAAGCAGCATCAGGGGATTTTTTACCCCGGCCTGACGAAGTCCCGCCACAAGCCTTCCGGGCATTGCGCCCACATAGGTCTTCCGGTGTCCCCGGATCTCCGCCTCGTCCCTGACGCCTCCGAGACAAATACGGATGTACTTCTTATCAAGAGCCTCTGCCACACTTTTTGCCACAGAGGTTTTTCCGGTTCCGGGAGGCCCCACCAGACAAAGGATCGGGCTCTCTCCCTTTTTGGTCAGACACCTGACCGCCAGATATTCCAGGATTCTCTCCTTTACCTTGTCAAGGCCGTAATGATCCCGGTTCAGGATCTCCTTTGCCCTCTTCATGCTCTCGTTGTCAACAGAGGCCTTATCCCAGGGAAGCTCCAACAGCGTCTCTATGTATCCCCGCTCCACAGCGCCCTCTGAGCTGCTGGGCATCAGGGTTTTGAAACGCGAGATTTCCTTTTTGATTCTGGCTCTTACATCCTCCGGAGCCTGCAGCTGCAGAAGGGCTTCCTCAAACTGATCCGCATCGGAATAGGATCCTTCATCTCCCAGCTCCTCCCTGATATAGCGCAGCTGCTCCCGAAGAAGATACTCCTTCTGGTTTTTGTCCACTCTCCCCCGGATTTTCTGAGCCAGCTCTGTCTTGATTTTGGCTACCTCTATCTCATTGACAAGAATTTCACACAGCACGCCAAAGCGCTCCGGGACAGACACCGCCTCCAGCACCCGCAGCTTGAAGGTATAATCCAGCGGCATATTCATGGCCATCTGGTCGATCAGGATTCCCGGATCGTATACCTCCGCATACCGCTTCATGGCGCTCTGGGCAAGCTTGGGATAGTAGGAGGCATAGGAGGAAAAATACTCCTTCAGCTGGCGGAGCATCGCTTCCGTTTCCGCCGCTCCCGCCTCGCCGGCTAAAAGCTCTCCCCTCTCATCCTCCGGCATCACTTCCCTGACATCTGCCTCCAGAAATTCCTGATTTTCCTCATTGATCTCTTCCAGAATTCCCCGTCTTACTCCCTCCACAAGGATCCGGATCACATGCCCCGGAAGTCTGGTAATCTGCTTGATAGCGGAAACCGTTCCCACACTGCCGAGTCCCGAAGGTGCCGGATCCTCCTCCTCGATATTTCTCTGCGGCACCAGAAAGACCTGTCCTCCCGCTATCATTGCCCGCTCCACGGCGGTAATGGATTTTTCTCTGTTTAAATCAAAATGAATCACTGCGCCGGGCAGGATTGTCATTCCCCGAAGTGCAACCGCCGGCATTTTTTTGCTGTTCATTCCGCTGTTTTCCTCATTCATATTCTGTCACTCATTTCCTAAAACACAAACGCCGCCCAGAGGCGGCGTTATACTTTCATCTGTTTCACAAATCGGTTTTATCTGGCTCGGCGCATTGCTTCCCGATGTATCAGCAACGGTTCGCTCTGGCCTTCCACCGCTCCCTTTGTAATGACACACTCTTTAATTGTATCATCCGACGGAATCTGGTACATCACATCCATCATAACCTTTTCCATGATGGAGCGAAGTCCCCTTGCTCCCGTCTTGCGTTCAAATGCAAGCTTTGCGATGGCTTTCACCGCATCCTCCTCAAAGCTGAGCTTCACATCATCCAGATCAAACAGCTTCTGATACTGCTTAACCAGTGCGCTCTTGGGCTCCTGAAGGATCCTGATCAGCGCCTCCTCATCCAGTCCCTCCAGGGACACATTGATGGGAACACGTCCCACAAACTCGGGAATCAGTCCGAATTTCACGAGATCCTGCGGTGTTACCTCCTTCAAAAGAGCGCTGATCTCACTGTTTTTCTTGTCCGCAATCTCCGCATCAAATCCGATGGAATTCCGGTTCAGGCGGTTCTCCACGATTTTTTCCAGGCCGTCAAAGGCGCCTCCGCAGATAAACAATATATTGGTGGTGTCAATCTGGATCAGCTCCTGGTGAGGATGCTTTCTCCCGCCCTGAGGCGGAACGCTCGCAACCGTTCCCTCCACGATCTTGAGAAGAGCCTGCTGCACGCCCTCTCCGGAAACATCCCTGGTAATGGAAACATTTTCACTTTTTTTGGTAATCTTATCAATCTCATCAATATAGATAATACCGTACTGTGCCCGCTCCACATCATACTCTGCGGACTGGATCAGCTTGAGCAGAATGTTCTCCACATCCTCTCCCACGTAGCCTGCCTCCGTAAGCGTGGTGGCATCCGCAATGGCAAAAGGCACATTGATAATCTTCGCAAGGGTCTGGGCCAGATAAGTCTTACCGGAACCCGTGGGCCCTATCATGATAATATTGCTCTTTTGCAGCTCCACGTCATCCAGATCCCTGGGAGCCAGAACTCTTTTGTAATGATTATACACGGAAACGGCAAGAACCTTTTTCGCTTCCTCCTGTCCGATCACATAATCATCCAGAAAATCCTTAATCTCAACCGGCTTTAGGAGATTGATCTCCATCTCCGGCTCTTCCTGCATTTCCTCGTATTCTTCCTCTACGATATCCGCACATATTTCTACACATTCATCGCAAATATAGACACCGGTGGGACCCGCTATCATCTTCTTCACCTGGTCCTGGGTCTTATTGCAAAAAGAACACCTGATACTGTCGGAATTTTTTCCTGCCATTTCACACCTCTATGTCAGTTTTTGTAACCCATCAGCCTGCCGCGGGTTTATCATCGCGTCTGTAGAGGACTCTGTCGATCAGGCCGTAGGACTTGGCCTCCTCAGCGCTCATCCAGTTATCCCTCTCGGTATCCGCCGCGATCACTTCTATATCTTTCCCCGTATTCTCCGCAAGCATTCTGTTTAATTTCGCTTTTGTCTGCAAAATATGCTTTGCCGCAATCTCAATCTCCGTAGCCTGCCCCTGGGCCCCGCCAAGAGGCTGATGAATCATGATCTCCGCATTGGGAAGCGCCATTCTCTTTCCCTTTGCGCCGCCTGCAAGAAGAAAAGCTCCCATGCTGGCTGCCATTCCCATGCAGTTCGTAGCCACATCGCACTTGATATACTGCATGGTATCATAGATTGCCATACCCGCAGTCACGCTTCCGCCCGGGCTGTTGATATAAAACTGTATATCCTTCTCCGGATCCTCCGCCTCGAGAAAAAGCATCTGGGCAACGATCAGGCTGGCCGTCACCTCATTTACCTCTTCCCCCAGGAAAATGATCCTCTCCTTCAATAACCTTGAATAAATATCGTAGGAGCGCTCCCCACGACTTGTCTGTTCAATGACATAAGGCACCAAACTCATATGGATATTCCTACCTTCCTATCTGGCAAAATAATTTATTTTTCCTTCGCATTTTCCACTGCGAACTGTGCCGCCTTCCTCACTGCGATATCTTCTCTGATCTGATCCGCACTCTTCTTTGGAAGCATCTCCCGAACCTTGTCAACCTCCATCTGGTAAGCTTCGGCCATAACCTTCAGCTCTTCCTCGTAATCCTCGTCCGTAGCCGTGATATTCTCCGCCTTCGCAACGGCCTCAAGCACAAGCCTGGACTGGATTCTCTTCTCCGCCTGAGGCTTTACCTGCTCTACCAGCTGATCGTAGGATGCGCCCGTAAACTGGAAATACTGCTCCATGGTAAGGCCCTGCATCTGAATTCTCTGTGCGAACTCATCCACCATCTGCCTCTGCTGCGTCTCGAGCATTGCCTCGGGAATCTCCATATCGGCATCCTTCACAATCTCCTCAATTACCGCCGCCTCTTTGGCATCCTTCGCTTCCTTGATCTTCTTCTCTTCCAGTTTACCCTTCACATCAGCCTTATATTCCGCCAGTGTCTCAAATTCGGACACTTCTGCGGCAAACTCATCGTCCAGCTCCGGAAGCTCCTTCTCCTTGATCTCCTTCACCGTGCACTTGAAGACTGCCGCCTTGCCCTTGAGCTCCTCCGCCTGATAATTCTCGGGGAAAGTAACGTTCACTTCCACTTCCTTTCCGATCTCGGCACCCACAAGCTGCTCCTCAAAACCGGGAATGAATGCGCCGGAACCAATGGTGAGAGGATAATCCTCGCCCTTTCCGCCCTCAAAAGCAACGCCGTCCACAAAGCCCTCGAAATCCATGACCGTCATATCGCCGTCCTTAACAGGCCTGTCGGTCACTTCCAGGGTTCTTGCGCTGCGCTCTCTTTCCTTATTGATTTCAGCGTCCACTTCCTCGTCCGTCACCTCCGTGGATACCTTGTCAACCGCAACGCCCTTATATTTTCCAAGCTTGACCTCCGGCTTTAACGCCACCTCCGCCGTAAAGATGAAGGGCTTTCCCGCCTCGATCTGGGTAACGTCAATCTTCGGTGAGGATACGATATCCTCCCCGCACTCGTCCAGAGCATTCTCATAGGCATCCGGAATCAGCTCGTTTGCAGCATCCTCATAGAAAATTTCTTTTCCGTACATCTTCTCTACCATCTTGCGGGGCACCTTGCCCTTCCGGAATCCCGGAACGCTGATCTTGTTCTTGTTCTTCTGAAAAGCACTCTCAATGGCCTTCTCCAGTTCTTCTGCGGAAACCTCAATGGTAAGCTTTGCCATGTTCTTTTCCAGTTTCTCCACCTGTACACTCATCCTTGTACATCCTCCTTCTATATCATCGTTTCACTGCATAATTTTCACCTGCTTACAGTCATTGTACGATTATAGCATATCTGTCAAAAAAATACCAGATATTTTTTGCCGCACTTGCAATGAGAAGCGTGGCAGGCTTTTATGTAAGCTTTGTCACATTCCCGCCGCACAAAACGATCAGCTTCCTATAAAGAAAGGGATGGAGATACTCCCGTATCTTTTCTTCGTCCGCCCGCCGGTAGCTTCCGTCCGTGATCAGAATAATCAGCTTTGATCTGGCGTAAAAGAGCTTCATCTGGCGCAGAAGCTCATCCAGGGATTTTTCCGCCGCCTCCGTCGCCGGTGCCGGATCTCTCTCCTCCATCCTCTCAAATCCCTTTCCCATCTGCAGCGCCGGCAGAGAGGAGACCTCCTTGAGAATTCTTTCATCCGAAATCCATCCGATCAGGTTAAGCCTCACGTTCCGGAACACCTCGTCCGTCCTCTTCAGGGCTCCCGCAAGCTGGGCGCACTCCTTTCGCAGCGTTTCCGGGGCAATGTGGAAGTCCGCCGCCACCGCCATCTCCAGAATTCCTCCCGTGTAATTTCCCGGCACATGGAGAACCCGCATAACCGCATTTTTTATCTGAAGCAATTGAATATCCGTAAACATATTTCCCCCGTTTCTATTGTGTTTTTGACCTGGTTCCCTTATATTATACGTATTGAGCCGTCAACATTCAATACGGCAGTGAACGGAGGTTAAAATTCATGAAGCTATCAGCCAGACAGATTGCAGTGACAGCCGCTCTTCTTGCGATCTGCATTGTCAGTCAGTTTTTTAAGAACACCAGCGTATTCCTCACCGGCCCGGTAATCAATGCCTGCATTATCCTCGCCGGCCTGTATGCAGGCCTATCCTGCGGCCTGATCCTGTCCGTGATCACGCCTGTCACAGCCTTTTTTATCTCGGGAAGCCCTGTCATATCAGCCATTCCCGCCATTATGCCGGCAATCATGATCGGAAATGCGCTTCTCGTCGTCTGTACCTGTCTTTTAAACCGCAGGATCCACACAAAAGCAGGGGCCGCTCTTTCCATGCTGGCCGGATCCGTGGCAAAATCTCTTTTCATGGGAATCGCAATCTCCCTGATTCTCATTCCCATGCTGCTTCCCGAAAAAATGCAGCCAAAAATGAGTGTCTTTCAGACCACCTTTTCCATCGTGCAGCTGATCACGGCAGTGATCGGGAGCTTTTACGCCCTGATTATCCGGATTCCGCTTGGCCGCTATATGGACAGAGCCTGATTTCCCATTGGAAACGCAGGATGTCAGACGCATGTCAAAGGGGCGGCCCGCTTGGAACCGCCCCCTGTCCTTCCTGTTATATTAAATGTGAATCGCCAGCGCCTCGTAAGCCCCAAGGGAAAGCTCCCCGCGCACACTCTGCCGCTCATAATTGGAAATCCAGACATCCCCCGCCGCAAATTCCTCCGGGACAGTGACGCTGCGCTCCTTCCCGCTGAAATTGCAGATAACGAGAAGCTTTTCCCCCTCATAGCTTCTGGTATACATGAAAAGATCCTCATCCTCCGGAAGCAGCAGTTCAAATCTGCCGTAAACAATAACAGGATTTTCCTTTCTCAGCCGAATCAGCCTCTGGTAGAAACGAAACACAGAGGAATCTCTTCCCAGCTGTTCCTTTGCATTGATTTCTGTATAATTGGGATTCACCTTAATCCAGGGCGTGCCCTCCGTAAATCCCGCATTCGGACTTTCATCCCAGTGCATGGGAGTCCTCGCATTGTCGCGGCTCTTATAGCGGAGATATTCGAGCATATTGTCCTTGTCAATCAGATTGTTTTCCGTGTATTCATGATAAGCGTTGATACTCTCAATATCCCGGAAATCCTCGAGGCCTTCGAAAGGCACATTGGTCATTCCCAGCTCTTCCCCCTGATAGATGTAGGGCGTGCCCTTCATCATATGGAGGCAGAGCGCCAGCATCTTGGCGGACAGCTCCCTGTATTCTCCACTGTCATTTCCAAGTCTCGATACGATTCTGGGCTGATCATGATTGCTCCAGTACAGGCTGTTCCAGGCCCTGCCTTCGAGATAAGTCTGCCATCTGTTCAGCACGGCCTTCAGCTCCGGAAGGCGGATTTTGTCCAGATTCCACTTGGAGTGCTCGCCGCCGTCCAGGTCATTCTGCTCAAACTGGAACACCATATTCAGCTCGCTCTCGTCATCCGCCGCATATTTCACTGCCTCCTGCACCGTGACTCCCGAGGTCTCTCCCACCGTAATGGTATCATAAGGGGCAAGCGCCTTATCCCGCATCTCCTTCAGATAATCGTGGACATGAGGGCCATTAATCACATAGGGGCCAAAATCACCGTAGAGCGCTCCCTCTGCCTTCGGTCCGTCGGGAAGCCCCGGCACCTTGGAGATCATACTGATCACGTCCATCCGAAAGCCGTCAACGCCCTTGTCCAGCCACCATCTCATCATGGAAAAAACCTCTTCCCTGACCTTCTCATTTTCCCAATTAAGGTCGGGCTGCTTTTTTGAAAAAAGATGCAGATAGTACATATCCGTGGTTTCATCATACTTCCATGCGGATCCGCCAAAGCAGGAGCCCCAGTTATTCGGCTCCCTTCCGTCCTTAGCCTCCTGCCAGATGTAATAGTCTCTGTAGGGATTGTCCTTTGATTTGCGGCTCTCCACAAACCATCTGTGCTCGTCCGAGGTGTGATTGACCACCAGATCCATCATGATGCGGATCCCTCTCTCGTGTGCCGAGGCAAGCATCACGTCAAAGTCCTCCATGGTTCCGAATTCCTTCATGACAGCCTGATAGTCACTGATATCATAACCGTTGTCGTCATTAGGAGACTGATATACCGGTGAGAGCCAGATCACGTTAATTCCAAGCTCCTTCAGATAATCCAGCTTCTGCGTGATTCCCCTGAGATCCCCGATTCCGTCACCATCGCTGTCCATGAAGCTCCTGGGATAAATCTGGTACACCACGCTTTCCTTCCACCATTTTTTGTTCTGTTCCATATTAAAATCCTCCGTTTTCCTGTTCTGGGTCTGGCACTATTGTAACAGTTTCGGAAGAGGACGGCTAGAGGAAAATGGAAAAAGCTTTTCCTGCTACATTGCCCCCGCAAACTCATCAAGAGAATGTGCTCAATGATCTCTTCCAATGCTTCGCACATTCAAAAGAATCTCCGACTCTCTTTCTTCAAATATCTTTTTCTGCGAAAGTGAAATATAACAGGTAAAACAAGCAGAATAATCCCCAAGGCCATTGTAGCGACTAAATTCACAAACACGATCGTTTGAATGTCCATCCTCATTTTCCTTTCTCCCAGTTAAATGCCAAGTGGCATTCCCTTAATCCCACACCCGCAACCGCATCAACATGTCCAAAATGCTGCAGCAGGAATTCTCCATCATCAAACACGGCTGCCACATAGTAACGGGAATCTATGCTTCCGGTATCCACATCACCGTCATAACGCTCCATGTATCCTATACTGCTTCTATAGATAGCTGTCCTCAATGGCATAATGCCGGAATCCGCTTCTTCATAAAACTTTATTTTCATTTCACCATCGGCATATCCATTCTCATACTTACCGCTTGTACTCATCCAAATATTCCTTTCATCCTCCAGATACGATAAATCAAGCACCTTCTGCACTCCTTCTCCATTGGGATAATCATTTTTCCATTCTCCTTCAAAGATAAGAAAATTATTGCTTGCAAATCCCATCAATGCCAGTGTTCCGGTTCCACTTCGCTGATCCTGATCCATCTGTCCTAAATACACGGAACCATTCTTAAATAGCTTTATAAATTGGTCTTCTTTATATGGACAGTATACGATATCACCATATTGTTCACATAATTCCTTATATTCCTGCGAGTTCAATTTTTGTATCAGTCCAGGCCAGTCCTCCGCTTCCAGTATATTTGCGATTTCACTGTATTGAGGTATTAATGTCTCAATCAACTGAATCTGATTTCCGGCACTCGTCATACGCAAACGCAGGCTCTCGTCAACGTTCTCCTGTACCTCCAAGTATTTGATCAGTTCTTTTGCACTGGCAAAATCATTTCTCATTAAATAGATATTCAGCCGCATTTCATCCGTCCCAATCGTGCTTCCAGTTTCACTCAACTCCTCGCAAAAATCCAGCACCCGATCATAATCCCGTAAGTTGTAAGCGCTATGCGCTTTATCCTCTATAATCCAACGAACCCTTTCCAGACTATAGATATCTTGAAAATCTTCCAGATTTTTTCTATAACATTGCTCCGCCTTTTCCATATCGCCGTCCGAAAAGTAGCAATCCGCAATAAACCGCCTTATCTGCTGATTGTCCTGATCCTTTTTAAGTAGCTCTTCAAATGTAGCAATAGCAGCCGTATATTCCTTTTGTTCCATTTGCGACAGCCCTTCCTGCCACAAGATATGATCCTGATAAATCTCCCCGTTTTCCCTGAGAAGCAGAACACTGACCAAAAACATTGCCATGATCACAATATAGCACACTCTTTGCATCCACACCATTTTCTTATATCGGGCCGTTTTTCTGGCTATATTGAGTATCGCCTTCTTCAGAGACCTTACATTCGAATAGTCTTTCTTGATCACTTTGTAAAAAACAGAATCTTGATCCGTGCACACGCACCGGAGAAACGCAAGAGCTGCTTTAAGATTTTCCTTTTTAACCTCAAAAGCACTCTCCCTTTTCCCGATACCGTTTCGTCCCAAAAAGCATATTTTCGAATCAGAGGTGAGCATAACATTATGCAATTCCCAAAGCTTCGTTCCTGACAGTTTCCTATGCCTGAACTCCTGTAAAATACTACAGATATCAAGCCCAATTGCCACTAACTGCCTCTCGGACAAAGAAGCTTCCTGTTCCATATATTTATGAAAGAAAACTCCCTTAACACAGTTCATAATAATACAACTGATATTCTTTTCTCTGTGAAAATCCATTACATAGGGAAAACAGGATATTCCTTCTGTCATATTAAAGTCATCCATGCTCTCCTTCTGTCTTATCAGTATCAGTATTTCTTTCTCCATTCCCGTATGGAAACCGTAATAATAAGTTTCATCTTCATTTTTCTTTATACAGTTATCTATCTGATATGTTTGAAACAGAATATCCTTCGTCAGACTCATTTTCTTACATTCCTTCCAGTCCTAATCCGCCTACACATTTTAATTCCTTCTGCGGCAAAGCGTCAACTCTGCCCTTGGCAGGATCATAATGTACAAGGGTATAATTATCCGGTACAACTCCATATAGCTCCGATGGCATTTCAATCGCCTGCGTTACTCCCATTTTATTTATGTACGTATAGGTATACTCATCTTCAAAAACATATTGTCCGTTTGGAATTCCGTTTGTAGTGCCGCCAGAATATATAAATGTATACACATATTCCTCCACGGTGCACTCTCCGTCAAGAACACCGTCTATCACGTTAGAGTGATAGGTTCGAAAACCATATTCCGCTGAAAGTTGCATAAAGGAGCCTTCGCCATTTGGCATGTCACGCTCCCAGTCACCCTCAAAGATAATGGCATTGGCTGAACTTATATCAAACCATACTCCTCGTCCCTGACGGATTCCCTCTTCTACCTCACCATAATAAATGTACCCATTATTATAAATACCCATGGCAAAATCCCTTTCCGCATCGTGACTCTTATAAAAAAACGGCTGACTGATTATGCGGGTCATTTTAAAATAATCATCATTCATACATAGATCCATAAGTCCGTTAAGATCGTAATTCTCACATGCCTTATATAAGTCATATATAATAGACTGGTTTTTATCTATCAGTGAAAGCATCTCAGCATATCTATCAACGTAATGGCCCAGATTATCTTTTTGAGCCATACTCACATATTTTTGCACCGTCTCATAGTCCGCCTTACTAGTATAATATTTTAATATGTCCTGATACAAAGTCTCCGAAACCTCGCCTAATGCGATCTGCTCTTCTTCTATTGAAATCCTTTCCTCCGTATCGTCACTTCTTTCTAGTTTTCTGATTAGATATTCCACTATTTTATCACGGTAAATTTTCGCTTGATCCTGTCTGTACAGTCCCCGTAAATAATCCAGCGCTCCGTCAAGCTCACCCATCTTATCATAACAGTCTGCAATCCTTATATTGTAATATGCGACATTATCTGCATTTTCCGCAATCTCCTTATAAGCCTGTAAAGCTTTCTTATATTCATAATTGGCAAAATCTTCGTCCGCAAGCCGCTCTCGGCTGACTGCCACTTCCTCCTCAACCGGCTTCTGCATGCATAACGAAAGAATTATTAAGATAAACAGAAAAACAGGATACAGTAAATATCTTCTCTTGGGTTTTCGGACCTTCTCCAGGGCGAAAAACATTTCCTCCGCCGATTGATACCGCTTATCCCTGTCAACGGCGATTGCCTTATTTATCACCCTTGCAAATTTCCTATGTACCCCGTATCTCTGTGCCGGCCCGCGCTCCCCGCTGTTCGGGTATCTTCCTGTCAAAAGATAATATATTGTTCCGCCCAAACTGTAGATATCTGTTCTGCCATCTAACGAACATACATTCACTTTGTCTGCCACTAAATCACTTACCGAACCGCAGCCCTTTGTTACAGTCACGGTTTCAATCCTTTCCTCCGAAATTCCCCTCCCTCTTTTCTGCCGCAAAAACAGTTCCCTCTGCTCAGGCGAGGCATATTTCTCCGTATACCCGTAGAAGGATGCGTCCTGACTGACATAACTGGCAATATTAAAATCAATCAGATAAATCATACCCGTATCAGACAACATAATATTTTGCGGCTTAATATCGCAATGCAGCACCGCCGGTTTCTGATTATGCAGATAAACTAATGTTTCACATAAATCCATCATCCAACGTAACACTTCCTTCTGCTTAAATCGATATCCCTCATCCGCCAGCTGATCCAGAGATTTTCCCGGAATATATTCTATCACACTATATACATAATCATTCTGCCGCACGAAATCATAAACCTTTGGTAAATTCTTGTGCCGGAGATTTTTGAGGATATCCACCTCCAAACGATCAAGCTCCTGATGGCAAGTAAATCCGGGTATCCTTTTGAGCACCACCTTCCGTTTCAGTCTTATATGATTGGCAAGAAAAATCGTACCCTGGCCGCCTTTCCCGATTTCCTCTATAAGTTCGTATTTATTATCAATGATTTCCTGTTCCATATCAAAATCCTCCGCTTCTCAACCTCGCTTCCAACAGCAGTTCCGTAGAAATACGACCAAAGGAAACTTTCACTGTTCCACTTTACAGGTGATAATAGTAATATTATCTCTTCCTCCGTTATCTAATGCCGTTTTCAAAAGTAATCTGTTGCATTTCAAAAGGGATAAATCTCTGTTCAAAATATTCTTTATGGCTTCCTCAGGCACCATATCCGTCAGGCCGTCGCTGCAAATCAGATATTTGTCCCTCCGCATTACGGCATCATCAACAATATACGGAAAAAGAGTGATTTCCTCTGGATTCATTCCCAGATGCTGTGTCAATCCGGGTTTTCCTTTACACTCCCCCTTCCATACATGATCAAGGGAAAGCCGCTCCAAAATACCGCTCCGCAGACGGTAAATTCTACTGTCTCCCACATTACAGATCCATATTCTGTCATACTGCAAATAGATGATTGCCGCCGTAGTCCCTATGCGGTCTGCCGCAAGCTCCAGAGTCCTTTTATAAATAGCTTCGTTTGCCGTATGACACACTTCACGCAGGATATCCCCCGGTATCCTTCCTGTTCTGTTTTCCCACATTTTGGCCCTCAAAACCTCTGCCGCCAAAAAGGAAGCCTCCTCGCCGTACTGCTCGCCTCCCATTCCGTCAAAGACTCCAAGGCAGACCGCCTTCTTTGTGGCAGTCTGCCAATGAAATCTGGAATATGATTTCAAATGATACAGGCTTAATATTTTCTCATGAAAATACAGATTGTCCTGATTTCTGGTACGTACCTTCCCCTGATCACACAGGTAAGCCGCCGCTATTTTCATAACTTATTGCCTGGCCTGTTCAATCTCTGCGACCATACTCAGATTTCCAAGCCTTATCTCACTTCCGGAAGTAAATTCCATAATTTCTCCAACTCTTGTGCCATTCACAAAGGTACCGTTGGAGGAATGAAGGTCTCTGACATAAAACTTTTCTTCCCGCATGCTTATCTCGCAATGCTTGGCCGAAACCGTTCCCTCATAATTCAGTACGATATTTACGCCGTCTCCATACTTACGTCCCAGCAGCACCTTGTCTGACAGCGGATACCGGAACACTCTGTCCGGATTCCTCTTATCCCGTAAAACTACAATATACTTTGCATTGTCTCTGCTGTTCAGAAATACTGTAGCGCCTGCATCCCCCGCCGGTTCCGCCAGCACAGTATGCCCGCTCTCCTCTTCCTCTACCTGATTTTTCATAATTTCTTCTTTTCTGTTTTTTTGCTTTCTGACATTACCGGTTTTACTCTTTTTCCGGAAATTCAGAATTAAAAGACTGATCATGGCGATACCGATCACGACAACAGCCACTATGGAAACCAGATCAATCCGGGGCTCTTGCTCCGGCATCTCCATTACCGGCTCCTGTGTCGGAGAAGGAGTGCTCTCCGCCGCAGGCGTGGGCTCAGGCTCTGCGCTGGGCGTTTCAACCGGCTCCGATACAGGATCGGCTTCCTCCAGTCCAAAGGGCATTGCCAGCTCTTCCGAAATCTCAATGACGCTTTCCGCTCCCTCGAAGGTTAGCAGGATATTCTTAACGCTTCCATCCTTAAGCTCATCCGGAATCCTGACTTCCACACAGGTGACAGGTTCGCAAAGGCTCTCTACAATTTCTCCATATTCTTCGTAATCGTCAAGCAAGTAATACCCGGCCTTTGTCAATCTGGATATGGCAAACAGATTTTTCAGCTGTTCCTCATTATTTTTGTAGGTACAGCCTATGGAATAAACCGGATAAGCATTCTCCTTCAAATAATCCGCCAGTTCTTCCTTTGTATAGCCAATCGCCTTATTATCCACTCCGTCCGTAATGACAAGAAATCTTGTATACTCCGTTTTTTCTGTAAGCTTTTGCAACTCGTCATACAGAACGTCTGTCAGATAGGTGTCTTTATCCTCATTCACAACATTTTCAAGCGCTTCCATAAGCTTTGCGCTGTCCGTTTCCTCTTCAGTCAAATACTGGATATCCGTCCCATAGACGGCAAGGCTGATTTTCTCCTTGTCACTCTTTTTTTCCGCATACTGCCTCAGGATCTCCTTCACCTTACCCATGCTGTCCTTTGTAACGGAAAGAGAATTGTCAAGCAGAATTATGGTATGTATTACACTATCCGTACCGGAAGATACAATCTCTACCGGCTGCCTTCCCACCTGACCGGAAACATTGTCATATTCATCTAATCCATGAATAAAAAGACAGATATTATCATCCTTTATAACCGACTGTACGACAGATGCCTTTTCATCTGCCGCCGCCTGGCAGACCATCCCCATAACGCCAATACTCACACATAAAATGACGGATGCCATTCTCTTCCAAAATTTCTCACTTGTATTTTGCATCTCTTTTATCTCCTCGTCTCAAAGAAATACTCTTCATCAGAAAGTCTGATTCTTGCCCTGTCGTCAAGCTTGTACGGCTCCAGCTTTCTTAGCCTCTCTCCGTTGACGCAGGTTCCGTTTGTTGATCCCATGTCTTCTATATAAAAGGAACCGTTATTTGTGAAAATCCTGGCATGCTTCCTGCTGACCGTGGGATTATCCGCTGCCACGATATCAGCCTGTGCTCCGGATCCGATCACGCAGCTGTCGCCGGAAAGCTCATATTCCATTCCGTTTCTGGTCCTAATCAGAACCGTCGCCTGTCCCGAAGCCATCATTACGGTAGAATCTCCCCTGTCGAGATCGTTGATGATTTCTCTTTTAGGCGATGTCTGATTCGAAGTCACAGGCTCCCTGTCCGCCTCTTCCCTCTCCTCCGCTCTGGTCCTCTCTCTCTTTTTCTTCCTGCCGCCGAAGAGAAATCCATGCTTTTCATTCTGTTTCCTGTCCTGCTTTTTCTCCCTTTTATCTTCTGTACCGAAATCTCCGAAGATTCCTTCAAAGGAATCACTCTTTATCTGTTCTCTGGCAGGAGCCTGCAAAGACGGAGCCGGAAGCAAAGCGTCGGGAATTTCATTCTTTTCCGGGACGACAACCGCTTCCGGCACAGGGCTCTGTCCGGAAGCCTCCACGGGAATCCGCAGGGAACAGCCCTCCTCTCCATTTACGAGCCTGAGCCATTTTTTCAGATCCGCCAAGCTTTGAATGTCTCCTCTTCCGAAGGCATTTTGGAGATCAAACAGATAGCTGAAATCCTCATCCACCGCATATCTCACCAGAGAGACGATTCTGCGGGCCAGTCCAAGAATTGTTTCCTGATTTTCCCCTTCTAATGGAACATACGCAATCTCGCAGCCGTTGTTTCTCACCACGATAAAACGAAGATCCATGCAGATTTGTCCCGGCTCTAAAAGATACGCCTCCGCTTCCCTTTGGATCAGAATCAGGCTTTCCAGTAATTTCATGACATTCCTTCGGGACTGCGTGCTCTCCAGCCATTTCTCCAGAGTTTCTCCCGCCCCTGTCTCATAGCGGAAATACTTCTCCTCCCCCTGCCGAACATACTTAAACGGCAAAAAGCCCTGGATTTCATTTTGTTCCATCATCCGCAAGCCGATGGTATCAATCCGTTCCTGATCTTCCTTCCTATAAACAAAACATTTTCGGTCATTAATAATCTTAGCTTCCATAACGTCTCCCTGTCAGCTCCACAATCCGCATTTCACCCGCTGGTGCATGGTGACATGATCAAATCCGAAAAAGGCGAAAGGGAGCTGTATGTCGTATTCGGCAGTGATAACTATATTTTTACCCTCTTTCTTTCCGTTAAGCCTGATGCCGTCAATGCCACCGCTTACACCATACTTTTGCAATACAGCGCTCGTCTCCACCGGATTTT
The DNA here is from genome assembly GCA_910586025.1 of uncultured Lachnospiraceae bacterium. Lineage (GTDB taxonomy): Bacteria > Bacillota > Clostridia > Lachnospirales > Lachnospiraceae > Suilimivivens. The sequence continues at coordinate 13,165 of CAJUIO010000019.1, read as the reverse complement.
TTCCGGCACAATATCCAAACGTCTTCTTTACCGCCTTATCATACTGCTCCGCCCTGCAGTATGCGGCAATCTCATTGTCAGCCCCAACCTCTCCCATGCAGAGCATCTCAATCACCTTTACGATTGTTTCAACCGCAGAATTCTGCTTGTACTCATAGCTGGAAAACGCCACTGATTTTCCGCTTTGCAGCAGCCCATGGATTACATAATTCTGCGTCCGGTAAATCTGTCCCATATTCATGAGAAACATCATCATAAACAGGAATGCCGTCAATGTGATTGTGGCTTCAACCGTAAGGTATCCTCTCGTCTTTTCTCCCATTACATATTCCCCTCATCAATAACCGCTGTAATGAATATTTTTTATTTTCAGGCCACCGTCATTCAGGCCCGGAATCATAGGAATCGGCAGAAGCGGCTTATAGGTCACGGCGGATTCTATCCTCATATATGTCGCCATTTCGCTCAGCTTAAAGCTTTCGCCCGAAATGGCTTTCTTATGCTTCATCTGCATCTCGATGAGATCGGCGCTGCGGGCGTATATCGATCTGCCCGGAACAAAGAGAATCAGCATCAGCAATAAATGATCCTTGTATCCCCATTGAAGCAGGCCTTTCGCATATTCCTCCGCCTTGCTTTCTTTATTTTTCTCTGAATCTTCCTTTGGCATCTTTGCGCTTTTCAGAAGATTATCCACCTTATCCTTAAATTCCTGATTGATTCCTCCTTCCGAATCGATTTTCAGATATCCTGTCATTTTAATGATATCAACCTCGTCCCTTCCGCATATCATAAACAGCATATCCAGCCATGCCTCCAACAACACCACAGCCAATACAATTATGACCGCAACTATAGCCCCAATAATCGTACCGCATAATCCTTCCACCACTTCCATTACCGTATCATTTGTAAGCAGTGCCGGTATATTACAAAGCATTCTCATTGCCAGTATTAGCAAAAACGCATGTGTCTGATTCTGAATCTCGGTATTACTTCCGCACAGAATATACTCCGTGTCAGCTATCTCGAAATATGTATTGCCGCCTGACAGAATTCTGGCGTTATCCGAAAAACTGCTTCCATTCAGCCTTTGATCCGAAGATACATCTGTGACACGGTTGCTGAACATTTCAGTTGCATAAATTGACGGATTGAATTTCTGATACAATATCTTCTGCAGCAGACCTGTTGCCACCACATGAATAAATGCATTGATCAGATTTATCATACTTCCAATCAACTCTATCAGGGAGCCGGTCACCTTGATCAGTGTGGATATTACGCTTAAAATACCCAGAGAAGATTTCAAAGCCTCGCATTGCTCCCTGAACTGCGTATCCGCATCCAGCATTCTGGTCATGGCCTGCTGCAAAAGCATATTTTCCGCCTCGCTGTCATCCGTATTTAAAATGCCGGTATCGAATCCTATGTAGGATGCCACCTTCTCCGTCTCCGCAATCTGAGCCTTCACCATACTTTCATCCTCCGTTTTATGCGGATTCGTGACACTTACCATTGCATTTCCGTTTTTTTGTCTTCCGGGAAGCTGTGATGCAAAGGAGGACGACAGGACACTGTTATACTCCGGGTCGAATACACCTCCTGTTGACATATACTTCACCATTTTCAGGATGTCGCCGACCATGATGAACGCATCAGCCCACTCTTCTACCAGCCGTATAATCTGTTCCACTGCACCCGCTACGATTCTCACAGTGTCCCATACAATATTTTCCTGCTCAATCTTTTCATATGAGGTTTCCCCCAGATCCTTTCCCTCTCCTTCCATCAATTCCCACTGTTTATCCAGCCTTTCCACGGATGCCCTTACACTGTCTTCTTTAAACTGATCCATTTTAGAGGTTATTTTTTGACACATTTCTTCCGAGTTTTTATATGCCGTTTCCACGTCCTTCAGCATTTTCTCAGAGTTCTCTTTCATCTTCTTATCAGAAATATCTGCCACATCCCCCTTTGCCGCACTAAGCAGAGTCTTTATGTTGGCCGCCTGCATACCGTCATATGCATTCATAAAGCTTTTATAGCCTTCATAGTATTCTCCCAATGCCGACTCCGTGGACTTTATCGAATCCCGCAGCGCACCAGCCTTTGATTTGACATTATCACATTTTGCTTCCAGATTTCCCTCATAATCCTCTTCCGGGTCATGTTCAGCGTTAATATAATCGTCTCTTTCCTTAACAGCCGCATTAAACTCATCCACACGGTTCTGATATTCGTCGTAATGCTCCTTCAGGTTTTTACATTTTTCCTCATACTCCACCAGCTTTGAAAAAGTATCGAATATTTTCTCTGCGGATTTACACAGATTATCAAACATCTTCAACATAGGCAGAGAATCTTCCAGATCCTTGACCAGATCCTTTAAGGCATCTTCAATATTAAATGTATTATTCAAAAAGGCGGCAGGTGCCCGATATGCGCAGAATTCATTTACCTGCATGGCAAAAACCTCTTCCTGCGCAAGATCATACAGTTTTTCAAATATAATATCACCGTCTGAAATTTCCAGAAAAGTATCCGCACCGTTTGCATTGCTTAAATTATAATTCACATTACTTTTCAGATAATCCAGAAAGGTGTCCTTATCCACCTTTTCGGACATGGCGAGTAAGCCATAATTCTCAAACAGGTCTCTGTCATACTGTGACAATACCGAAAAAGCGGAATTTTCTTCCAGCTCCTTGTATAGCCGTTCCATTCCCCTGTATCTGGAGGTTTCCAAAAAAGTTGAATTAAGAGACAATACCGAAATCAGCAGAAACGACAGCACGATTGTTATGGATCCTCTTCTATTTTCAAGAAACAATGACAACATATCAATGAACCATGCCCTTCCGTAACTTATCAATAATATCCAAAATCGTATCCAATATCGAAGTGAGAGCCGTCATCCCATCCGCCGTGTCTTCTATTTCATGTACAAAAGATACTGCGTTCATCTGATGGATAATATCGTAGCATACAGCCGTTCCTACCGCTTCCACACTATATCTTGGATCAAGTCCCCAAAAGGAAGCCGGGTTTATAATAAATACCGGATATTCTCTTTTAATCGTGACCGATATGGTTTGTGCTCCAATATCATTTTTCTCACAGCATACTGTTACGTCTGAAAAATCCATATTATGTTCCGCCGAAAATTCCAGCTCTGAAATCAGATAGCCCGCATACCATTTACCCTTTTGTACGGCCGTGGAATTCAGCTTGTTTTTTCCGCCAAACAGATATCGGTACACATCTCTGCCCTTAAAATATTCAGGAGACACATACGCATAAAAAGGCTCTGCGCCGGTACATCCATAGACCTCAGCCACGCCGTTTGCAGATTCATTGGCAGCAGAAGTCGTAATAATCCGATTGTGATAGACAACTCCCACATTTATGGTAAAGAAAATAATTAAAACAGCGATCACCACCACATAAACCGCCTCGATCATCACAACTCCGCTTTCCCCGTCCCCATTTTCCATTATCTCTTTCAGCATATTCATCCCAATCCCTGCAAAAACGTCAAACCAAAAACAAGGTAACAGCCCGCATACACAAAGGGAGCAAAGGGCAGTTCCTTCTTCCTGTCCGCTTTTTTTATCAGCAGCAGATATACACCAGCCGCCGCTGCCGCCAGAACGCTGTAAAACAAAATATTATAAGTATCCGACAGCCCGACACTAAAGCCAAGCCATGCGAACATCTTCACATCACCGTACCCGATCCCGTGCCTCGTAACAAAAGAAAGCAATAAAAGAAATATCAGCCCAAAAAAGAATCCGGCCGTCATATTGAGCAGGGATGCCTGAATTGTTTCCGGATATGCAATCCATTCATGTACCAAAAGCAAAACTCTGACCGCAAATCCCACGGCTAATATTATGTTGGGAATCACCTTTCTTTTCAGGTCAATGCCCGCCAGAACTGCCATGATCGTATGAACCGCCATAATATTGATTACTGTATTTACTCTGTATTCCCGGCAAAACAGCAGGGTATTCAGCAAAACTGTCAAAACGCCCATTACCGTGAGGGCAAGCCGCTGCTTTCCTCCGCCCTTTTTCAGTGAAACAATATCATATTTGATCCAGATGCCCGTTATGACAAGCATCTGCACAGCTCCTGCCAGCAATCCCTGTAACATCTCATCCTCTGTCCGCATAATAAAGTCTGTCTATGATCACATAGTCCCAATAGCCAAACTCATTTTTTACATAAGCATATCCGTTTTCCATCACGTTCAGCGCATCCTGAAACTGCGGCTCCACCGCCATGGTTCCGTCTCTGTCAATATATCCCCATAAACCGCCCTGCTTTACCGCCGCATATCCGTTTATGTAAGATTTCGCATCCTCATAGCATGCCTCCAGATACACCTCTCCATTCCGGTTTACAAATCCCCACGTTTCTCCGCTCCTGTAAGCCGCAGGCTGACTGCATTCAAAGGCCTTCATTTCCTCAAATATATTTTCCGAAACCGGGAGAAAATCCTCGGCGCTTATCACATAATAGCCCCTCTCATCCGCCACCACTGCATATCCATCCGCAACGCAGCAGTCCTGTGAATTTCTTTGAATGTCCACATAGGGAAACTCTGTGACATCACCCCATGTCTGCGTGGTAACCAGGGCCCATTTTCCATTCCGCTTTACGGCATTGATTCCGTCTCTGAATGTGCCCGCCTCTTCCCACTCAAGATCAGATACCTTCATCTTGTCATTGATAAAGCAGTACTTCCCATCCACAATGGCCGTCGCTATATTATTTACAGACAGCCGTCCCACATAGGAAAAATCCACGTCCGGATTTCTTGCGAGCAGATTCTGCGCGATATCGACTCTGGTCCAAACTCCATTCTGGTCGCAGACAAAGCAGCTTGTGCCATCCTGGGATACTGACATCTGCGAATAGCCGGCATCAAAAACATCGTTTCCCTGGCTGTTTACCAGCTTTCTTCTTACCGTCTCCTCTTCGTCCGTAATCTCATATTCACTTTCCTGTATATCCACCAGTGAAGGAGTGGCGTATCTCACATCATAATAGCCTGACATGACATATCTGTACTGCTTATCAAGTTCTTCGTCTACAATAAGGATACTCTCATTCTCCGGCCATAATTCCAGATATTCGGGCAGTAACCGGCACAATGCCGCCGTATCCCGGGTACTTACATAAAAACGGATCAGTCTCTCGTAGTTCTCTTCCTGCTCCGGGTAATCCTGGATCATGGAAAGCACCTGTCTCTCATATGAACTGCCATTCTGCAGTCCATAATAAATATCCCTCTGCAGCTCCTGTGCCCTGTAATCCCTGTCAATACCGCGAAGTGCCGCCGCCGCATCAAGACGCTCCTGAGCTTCAAGGTAATAACCTGCCTCACAGGCTTCAATGGCACCTGACAGAACATTTTCATATTCCTTGGGTACACTGATATTTCGATATATAATTGCCATCCATGCGCCTGCGATGCACAGGATAAATATTATGGGAAAAAGCTTCCTCATGATCCATATCCCCTCATGTTCCGTCTTTTGTCTGCCGTATGGCTTAACTGAATGTCTGAGCCGCACCCGTTGATTTCGTTGCCGAATTTGCATCCGTAAATATTGTCTGCCACATACTGTTTACCAGCGAAGCGATATTTTTCCTGAAAATAACCGCCAGGGCCATGACAATTACAAGCACCACCACAATAGAAATCAGATTCGTGTCACCGCTCTCATCCGTAAAAAAACCGCACACCGCCTCCCTGATTCCTTCCTTCAGCCTCCTGGCTCCATTCACTGCCATCACTTCATATTTCAGCATACTTTCTTCCTCCTGCCTCATTAAATTTTGTTGTCTATAATTCATATCCCCAAAATGAGAATATCAATTATCTCAGAAATTCATATTGCGGAACATGGGAACTGCCACCATGATCAGAATCCCTATAAAAATAATCAGTATGGGAACCATCAGCTTGGCCGAGGCCTTCTCTCCCTCTTCCTTTACGGAGCTGACACGTCCTCTCCACACTTCGTTCGAAAGCTCCATCAGTGCGGCGGCAAGCTCAGAGCTTCCCTTCCTCACATTCTGAGTAATCAGACTGGAGAGCTTCCTCACGCTGTCCACCCCGCACCGCTCCGCAAAGCTTCCGAGCGCCTCATATTCCGGAATCCCGTTTGCCATGTCATCTGACAGGATTTTCATCTCCCGGCTGAGCACCCCCGTCTCCTTTTGGGCCGCCATCTGCAGCGCTTCCCGCAAAGGCATACCGGCGTTGACCAGCAAGGCCATCTGGGAGAGTACATGGGGAAATTCCCGGAGTATCTGCTCATGGCGCTTCTGCAGCTTATCATTTTTGTCATACTCCACATAAATGATAAGAAAGGCCAGCAGTATTAATGTGATTATAAGGCACAGGCTTTCATTCATAATCACCGAAAGCAATATCCCCACAGGTGCGAAGGTCATCATATAGGAAAGCTGTGCGGCCAGATCCGTAAGAACCAGCTTCTTAGCCTCTCTGCTCCCGTACATCTCGCTCAGCTTATGGGCCTTCTTCTGCAGGGAGGGCGAACTCATATCCATCTGCAGCCATCCGATCAGACGGAATCCCACAAAGAAAAGCTCCTTCATGAAGTATTCGTTTCCATCCACTTCTTCTATGATCGACTGATATCTTTTTTTATCCGTGAGAAGAATCCCGATCCATATACCGGCAAGTATCGTGCCCACGGCGCTTAACACAATATTTATCATTTGCAGCCTCTCTCCTAAACCTCGATCTTCATCATTTTTCTCCCGATAATATATGCCGCAATAAACATGGCAAACGCCGCCAGCTTAACCAGAAGATTAAAGACGATATCCGCAGAAGCGCCGCCCTGCATTGCCTTGGTCTGATTTACCACAATAAGGGGCAGCACCATCATAATATTCAGCTCATTTTTCTTTCCGCTGATCACTGTCTGGATATCCTGTTCGACCATGATTTTTTCGCTGATCACGTCTTTTGTCTCAAAAATAATCTGGCGGATGTTTCCTCCCCTTCTGTTTGCCACTGAAAACACGTCGGCAAAATTCTGCACATTTTCATCATGACTCCGCCTTGCAAAATCCTGCAGGAGAACCTCCATATTGATATTGCTGGCAATTCCGCTCTTTATGATGTGAAGCTCGTCCACGATCTCCGCATTTTCTCCAAACTGCGCCTGCATGTCTGTATAAGCTCCCAGAAAGGCATCCTTCACGTTTCTCCCGCTTCCCAGAGAAGAGCTGACAGATTCCAGCATATCCCGGAACTGTACTACCAGCCTGCTTCTTCTCTTATTGAGAAGCATATTTTTGTATATTACGATACCGGCTATGGCACACAGCGGAATGGAAAGTATGGTGAGAAACCACAGCCCGAAAAATATCATGACCACGATTCCTCCCGCAAGACCTCCCGCCAAAGCTCCTATGACTATTTCCTTCCTGTCCATATGATAGACCGCATAGTCAGTCCCGTTATGAAACAGTCCGTTGTACTCCTCGTACTTCTCTTTCTTTCCCATAGTTTCCTCGTTCTGCCGCCTATATTTCAAGCTTGTATCCGGCAATCTGTAATTTTGTAGTATGAATCAGCTTATTCTTTGTACGGTTCAGGCTTCCGCTGACCTTCTCTACCGTGGTATTTTCATCTTCCTCAAACCGGTACAGGGGATTCAGAAGAATCCTGCCGTTTTCATAACCGGCAACCTCCGTGATCTCCATAGTCTTTCTGGATCTGTCGCGAAGCCTTGACAGATGAATAATAATGTCCACCGCCGATGCGATCTGCTGTCTGACTGCTTCCAGGGGAAGACCCTCAGCTCCTGTGAGCACCATGGTTTCCAGACGGCTCAGCATATCGTTCGCAGAGTTTGCATGTCCTGTTGACAGGGAGCCGTCATGCCCTGTGTTCATGGCCTGCAGCATGTCAAGAGCCTCCGCACCCCTGACCTCTCCCACCACGATTCTCTCCGGCCTCATCCTCAGTGCGGATTTGATCAGATCCCGGATCGTGATCGCACCGACTCCGGCGGTATTGGCGTTTCTGGTCTCCAGACTGACGAGATTATCCACATTCGTAATCTGAAGCTCCGCCGAATCCTCAATGGTAATCACACGCTCGTCACCGGGTATGTAATTGGATATTGCGTTCAGGAAAGTGGTTTTCCCGGAGCCGGTGCCGCCGCAGATGAAAATGTTGTACTTGGCCCTCACCAGAATCTCCAGCACTTCCGCTATTTCCTTTGTAATGGAACCGTAATCTATCAGTTTCTCAATTGTCATGGGTTCCTTCGAAAACTTTCGGATTGTCACAATCGGCCCTTTCAGGGATATAGGGGGAAGGACGACATTGACACGGGAGCCGTCCGCAAGTCTGGTATCCACTATGGGGTTTGCCTCGTTTACCTCTCTGCCGGCCATTCCCACGATCTTTTGAATCACATCCTCCAGCTTCTTTTCATCCTCAAATTCTTCATCCAGTCTGCTGACCTTTCCCCCCTTTTCTATAAATATATTCTGATACCCATTGATCATCACCTCAGTGACCGCATCATCATGAATAATGGAATCCAGAAGCCCCAGCCCCCTGATCAGACTGAATACCTGGTCGCCAATATCCGCCATCTCCGTAAGAGACATATAAGTATCGCAAAATTCCGTTTCAATACATCTTGAAATAGCCTCCTCCAGCTGTTCATCAGAAAGCATGGCAAAATCACACGTATCCAGCACCCTTAACCGGATTTTCTCCACTTTTTCTTTCGTATCAATCATTGCTTATCTCCAGATTATTAAATGAATCCGACTGTGCTATCCGATCCACAACCGCATCGTAAGAATCCAGCAACACCCAGGGAGCCCAGCCTATAACGCCGGATTGATAATTTGCGGAACCGGATTCATAATCTTGTCTGATTTTATTTCGAAATACAAACATTTTTTTCACCAGACGAATTCCCTCTTTATTCCCGGCGTTCTCCATAAATTCATAAAGCTTCCGAAACTTCCTGTCTCCGATCTCGCTCTCATCCGCAACACAGATTACAGCATCCGCACTTTTCAAAAACTCTATTTCCTTCCATGAAATCGAAGCGCCTATATCCACGATTATTTTCTTATATTCGGAAAGAGCCGTAAGACCGCTGATCAGATTACGGATATCCTCCGCATTCAGTTCAAGAAGATTGCATGTGTTGGAGCACGGCCCATAAGTAAATATCCTGTCCCTCGTCTTCGCAACGGCGCTCACCAGCTTAAGAGGAAGAATATTTCTCCGACTCTTCAAGGCCCGTATCACCTCGTCCATTCCGTTAGCGTTTCCCTCTGCCACCTCCGTACAGCTGAATAACCCCAGATCAAGATACAGCACCTTATCGTAAGAAGCACATCTTCTGGCATATGCTTTCGCAATCGTGGATGTCCCGCTTCCTCCGCTGGCAGAAATAAAAGCATATATTTTCTGCATTTCATTTCCGGAATGGTTCAGGCTGATCTGCTTCACCCTTTTTCCTGACGAATACAGTTCAAAAATATCCTTATAGATTGCATCCCCCTTCTGAAACTTGCCGATCTGGGTTAGTCCATGTATATTCGTTTCGTAGATCTGCTCCGTGATCAGCGCACATGGGCAGGAAATATCCTTTAACCTCTTTTGAATTTCCTCCTCAAGCTCTTCACCGAATAAGGCAATGTCAATCGTATATTGACCAATATAATCGAAAAAAGACTCTATGGTGGGGCAAAGATTTAACTCTATTTTATTAACGTATTCTCTATCAAAAAAGCTTATCAGCCTTTCTGCATAAACTACATCCCTTGTACAAAAGACCGCTTTAATCCACATAGTATATTCCTCTGCGCAGTGTGAAAATTCATTTTTATTATAAGCGTGAATTTTTCGTTTGTCAACTCTATAGAATATTTAAATATATTCTATAGAGTACTTTTCGTGCAAAAAAAAGAGTCGGCAAGGCGAAATAAACTCCCAGCTTACCGACTCTTATCTTATCAGTCAGGAATCAAAAGCACCTGACCCACATAAATATTCTGAGGATCTGGAATCGAATTGACATTTGCCTCGTAAATCCTTCTCCAGCGCCATCCCCTGTTGTATATCTTCAGAGCTATTTTCCACAGAGTATCGCCTTCCTGCACAATATAGTAATTTCCCTCTATACCTTCCATACCTTCAGCCGGCATGGCCGTCATCACGCTGCCATCTCCCTGATTCAAATAAATGGTAAGAATCTGCCCCGCATAAATTCTGTTGGGATCACTGCCGATGACTGCGGCATTCTCTGCAAAAATCTTCTGCCAGTAGGAGCCGTCACCGTAGAACTTCACGGCTATCTTCCATAAGGTATCACCGCTCTCCACAGTGTAACTCACAGCAGATGCCGGACCTGTCACTCCGGCTCCTGCCGAAGCACCCGCAATACCATTAGCCGTCGTCTTTGTACCCTTGAGACCGCCTGTGCCTGTTCCCCCGGCTGCGGTTCCTGCATTTCCGCTGTCACTGTTCCCGCCGCTGCCGCCTCCTGCGTCACTGCTTCCACTATCGTTACCAGAGTCTCCGCCGGAATCTCCACCGTCATCACCTGAGTCTCCGCCATCTTCTCGCTCTACCACAAAGTTCTGAGCGGCTTTTTTCAGAATCTCGTCCTCTCCGTTACGGAACTCAACACCCAGAGTATGGGTTCCCGGTGTGCTTGCGCTTCCGGACAGCAAGGTCTCCCACATAATGGTGATTCTCGTACTTCCGGATTCAGAGGTGTACTCCTGCCCCTCCGTCAGCTTTACACCATCCAGGAACACGTATTTGAATTCATTGTATTCACCCTGCGAAACAAAGGTACGGCGTTCTTCAGACAAATCCGGGCTGCCGGATGTGATGTATATATTCTGGATGCGCTGAGTCACGTCATATCCTTCGTCTGTGGAATTATCTACATTCGTATCGGTATTTTCGAGTACAGTCATCGTATAGGTCTTAAGACTTGGCTTAAAACCACTGTAGCTGTTATCCATACGAACGGTAAATGTAAACTCACCTGTTTCTGTCGGCACACCGTAGATCTCACCGTTTGGCTTTACCTCCATCCCTGCAGGCAGTACACCGTCCTCAAGAGAATATTTTACCTTATTCCAGCTATAATACTTATTGTTATTTAAGATCAACGGACCATATGGCACATACCTGACCGCCTGGGGAATCTCATCTGTCGTTATACAGGGATCACCAATCGTACCTGTCAGGTTCAATACCATCAGTACGGTATCACCGGATTTAAAGGTCAATGTACCTGATACATCCGAACCGTCCGCCACACCATCCTTGGCAGAAAGACGCAGCTTGGCAAGGTTAGACTGATGCTCATTTCCCAGTTCCGATTCTGTTGCCGCAAATCCCGACAGATCATGATTTCCGCTCAGAGTCCAGTATTCATCCAGCTGTACCACATCCGAGGAAAGCTCTACCTCCAGAGCCGGGATGGAAGACTCGCCTTTGTTTATTACAAGGATATCATGCCTGTAATTATGATAGCCGTCTAACAGCATTTCCCGCATGGAGTAAGTCACACCATTTTCTACCCTGGTATTAGAATTTTCATCCTCCAGGCTATTGATGTAAAGCTGTCCCGCACCGCTCTCCGCCTTCATTACCTTAAGCCAACAGTTTCTGGAATTATTTTTATCCTCGGATGATACGCCATAATGTACAGGCCCTTTTGAAAAGTCATGATAGCTCACGCCACTGACTTCCGCCACGCTGCTGCCGTCAACATGCAAGGTGGCACCTTTATCAAGGGAAAAAACAGGAGCCAGATTCGTAAGATCCGTATCCGGGCCTACCAGAATCGTGACACAGCTATTTTCACCATAAGAATCATTCGGGGTTACAAAAACCTTGATCCTCTCTTTCTTACTATTTACAAGGCCATAAAACGAAACATACGTTCCGGAGTTTAATGTAGGAGTTCCGTCATAAGGAACCGTCTTAATACAGTAATGATAGATCTCCTGATCCGCCGTTCCATCCGCTCCTACAAAGATTGTAAAGTAAACTCCCTGACTGTAATCTGCCCCGTAGCCTCCGGTATCATAATCCGTGCCGAACAAAGCACTTTTAATATCCTTCGCACCTTTTGAGACAGCCTCCGCTATGGAAGAGTACTGCCCCACATAGGCCGCAGTAACGTCCGAAGAGCTTTCAACACCTGTCTTGTAATAGCTCATTATCTGATAGTATGTTCCATTAACCGGATATCCGCTATCCAGAGTAATAGTGCGGTTTATGCAGCCGTCAGAACTGCTTGATGAACTTCTATACTGCACATACTTTCTTCCATAACCATCATCATTTCTCTTAAACAGACTTTGAAAACCCATATAATTTCCCGTTGGCTGTATATACAGCCGAAACGGCAGACAGCCTGTCATATTACCGTTCGTATCAAAGGTCGCCATTGTAAGCTCATACCATTGACTCCGTTCCACCAGATAACCGGCGTTTGCCTGGGTCATATCCTCGCAGCATATCCGATCCGTGATATCGGTTCCTGACGCAGTTCCTTCATAGATCCTGAAGTAACCAAACTTAGTACTGCCAAAAACGGAAGAATTGATATCCAGTCTCACATAAGCCTGTTTCTCCTCGCCCATTTCAGGAGACGAAGCCTCGACCCTTAAACGACGATCCTCTTTGCGATAATCATAATATTCACTCTCTCCTACAAAGATACTCTTTCGATTTCCTTCGCCATCCTGTGTATAGACCGTTGATATGAGCCAATCTTCTGATGGTGTTATCGTACAATTAACCTGATAACGTATATTGTCAGCAGCAAGCTGGTCCGCCTCTCCCACGATCATCTCCCAGCTCGAAGAGGAAGAATAATACGTACCCACGCTTAAATCCAGCCTGTCTCCCGACGAACTCACCGTATAATCGTCACCGCTTTTTGTCCAGACAATTTTATCCGTATCTGTCAACTGATTCTCTCCGGTAAAAATCTCACTTGGCGAAACCATCGTCAGCTCCGCAGGCGTATAAGCCGACAGATCGACTCTCAAATATCTCTCCCTAAGCGGCAGCAGCGATGTCAGCAGCTCTCCATCCCCGTCATCCGTA